>NZ_JBHMFT010000001.1:0-519088 GCF_051433195.1 Falsiroseomonas sp. E2-1-a20
GTCTCGTGTCTGCTCCGCCTCTCGCTACTCGCGCCGACCATGGGCCTGCTGCCGGTTTCTCGATTACGTGCGATTAGGGCGCTTGAACTCAATGCCGCTCATGTCGGATGCTACGGCAGGCTTGCAGCCTGGGCTCACCGACTGACGCTCGGGCGTGGGCGGCAATTGCCGTGATGCGGGAGATGTCAAATGACACCTGCCACGTGCTTGGCCGCGCTTGTGCTGCTGATCGATACCTCCGGCTCGGTTCCTGATCACCTCTATGCTGCTCAGCGCGACGGCACTGCCCTAGCTTTTGAGACGCCGCAACTGTTTCGAGCCATGGAGCAGGATGGTGGCGTGGCCGTCACGGTTGCTGATTTTTCCGTTAGTACGCTGGTCCGGCTTCGGTGGACGATGATCAGAAACGCTACGGAGGCTGGCCGCTTCGCTGCAGCGTTCCGTACGTTGGAGCGGTCCGGCCGACATGACACAACAGCAATTGGTCGGGCCGTTGCCGACGCACATCGGGAATCTGCCACCGTGCCTTGTCTGCCGCAGTTGAAAGTAATCGATATCTCGACCGATGGTCAGGAGACCATATCTCTCGTCCAAGCGCGGGAGGCGCGCGATGCTGCTGCCGCCGAAGGTATCATCATTAATGCCGTCGCTTTCGGACCTCGATCCGGCGAATTCTCTGCCATCGATTCCGCTAGCCTCCTGACAGAGACGGCGTCATGGTTGCGGGAGAACGTCGCGACTGGCTTCGTTCGGATTGCTGTCGAGGAGGATGGGTTTCTGGAGGCTTTCCGTAACAAGCTGGTGACCGAGGTGACCGCGCTGCATTCGGTTGCTGAGTAGAACCCCTATCCGGTGCGGGTCAGTGCCCCAAGCAACACCTGCATAGTAAGAAATATAAAGGAGCCAAACGTCGCGAAGATGGCCGAGATGCCAGGAGGTCCCGTACTAAGGATTCGCTCTTGAAGTACGGATTTCGGGCAAGTGGGGTTCGAACCGGGGCAAGTGCCCAACGCGCTGAAACCGGCCTTTTGGCTCGGTTTTTGAGCTCCGTACAAAAACGGCCAAGTCAAGAGGTCCGGAGAGAATTGGCCTCCGGAGAGTGATTTTCGGGCGTCTCCGCGTCCGGCCAGTCAACAGGTCTGGCCCGAAAACCCCAGGAAACCTGCCACTCAGCGGGGCTGACGGTCAGGCGGAGAGCATGGCTCGTATGGGAACTGGCGGGGCGGGCGAGATTCGAACCGAAGGTACGCTTTCACTGCGCATGCTGCGACAATGTCGATCGCCAATGGTTTGAAAAGTCCTTTGGGCACGAAGCGGCGAGGCGCCGCAGCCTCATCCGGGAGGAGTTGTTGTTGCCACTGCTCCGCCACCAGGTGGCTGCACATGCTGTGCTGACCTCTGTGCCGACCCCCCTTCGCGCCTTGCGCCGCTTGCGGCCTGTGCGCTCGACAAGCCTCTGATCGGGAACGAATCGCATGGTCATCCCTCTGTGCCGGCTACCTTGCAATACGGTTTGCTAAACCGTAGTGTGTTACGCTGCGAGCTAGATGAACCATGGCGTCGGGGCAGCCGCATCCGATCAATCTAGGACATCTTGAGTCGAAACTACCCTGCCTTCGAAGGTCGTGTCTCTCCAAGGCCGCAGAGGCAGTTCAGCTATTGCGCCAGCCGGCGCTGCGCCTCAATGAGGATGTCGATGTCCAGGCACCGATAGGAGATCGCGTTCACGGCCTCGACCATGTCCGGCAGGTGGACGTCACCAAAGTAGGTGTCGAGGTTCATGTCGTTGCCCGCGCTATGTCCGAGAACACGCTTCACCACGGGCAGCGGGATCTTGGCGCGGACCATCCGACGGTTCGCACCGTGGCGGAGCGAGTGGAAGTCTTGGCCGCGCGCGTACGCACGGACAGCCCTGCGGTATGCGGTCCACCATTGTGTAAAGTCGTGGCCGAAGCGCCCGTCGAGCCCTCCGCGGTCAAGCCCGGGAAACAGCCGTGTCGCACCGTCGCCTCGCATGCGTTTGACATAGTCGGGGAAGCCGAGCCGGATGAGATCCTTGTGAAACGGAAGTTCTCTTCGTCGCGCCGGGTTCTTCACTTGCGCCACCTGCCCGTTGTGGACGGAGCCGATGTTGATGAACTGAATGCCGTCGCGTGTGGCGATGTCGTCGGGCCGTAGTTGGAGCGCCTCCTCTAGGCAGATGCCAGAGAGGAGTGCGAGCAGCGGGGTCCAGTAGTAAACGTCGAGCTTTAAAATGTTGCCCGGCTCGAAGCGACGCCCGTCGCTGTCGCCATACCCGGTGAACACCGGGCCGGTGAAAGTTTTGAGTACGCGATCATCCGTGAGTTCCGTCCGTTTGAAGGCGGGATTTTCCTTCACCTCCTTCTTGGAGAAGCGTACTGCTAGAAGCCCGGTCTTGCCTTCCTCGTTCCGCGGCAGGTGCTTACCGAAGCACGTCTGCAGGGAGGTAAGGTGCTTGTTGATAGTTCCGTAGGACAGTCGGCTGACCTTCGGCGCGTCATCCCCCGTCAACGTCAGGCTGGCATCCTCGTCGCGGACATCCGCGAGTGCGATGGCTGCGGCAAGTGGTAGGTCACGAATTTCCTTCGCCCGCCCGTGCATCGCGGGGACCGTCAGAAGACGCTCGACGAAGGTTTCGGCGACGTCCTCGGTAACTGCGGCGGCTGGCATGTCCCCCATGAGGTCAACGAAGAGCGCGCCTGCGACCTCGCAGTCACTGAGCGCCTTCTTCGTCATTTTCAGCCGCTTGTTGTTCCTCATTGTCTCGATTGCCGCCGCTACTGCAGCCTTGACGTTGGGGCCTGGAGTCGCGGACGGATGCGTGGCCTTGTGATTGGCATGGCCTTCCATTGCTACCGGAAATGCGGTCGCCGGAAGCGCAGGGACCGGCTGCTCCGCCGGCGCAGTGGTGGCATCCATGTCCGCGGGTGCATGGGCCATCGCAGCCTGCGGAACAGCGTTGATGGTGATGTTCCCAATGATGATATTCAGGACCGGGTCGTCGGCCGATATTGCTGTTCCCAGATGTTCGCGCCCGGCTACCTCCAGCCTTGCTTGAGCCATGGCTAGTAGGGCGTGGCGGTTGAAGAGCGGGCCGAGGTGGTCCGGCATGACGATCCCCCGCGCCTTCAGGAATGCATCGCCCGCGGCGGCGCTGACAGCGATCTCGTTGGCCCGGCGGAGCAGGGTGTAGCCGGCGGCGCGGCCCAGGCTCTCCTGAGAGCGGCGGGCGGAGGCGCCCACCATGCTTGGAACCTCAGCCGGCGGCTTCGGGACGGCGTCGAGTGCTGCGCAAGTCTCCCCGGCGAGGTCGGGCGGCAGCATCGCACCCGCATCACCGCCGGTCTGTGCAAGGAGGCGCTCGATGATGCCGGCCGCCATCACGACCTCCCGGGGGAGGTTGGCCGGTGCGGGACCGGAGGGCGGCTCTGCCGCGCGCCGGGCCTGCTCCTCAACGATGATGGTGTTGCGGAAGTCGGCCAGCACGGCGCCGAAGGTGGTGCTGGTCGGCTTCGTGGCGATCGGGATCGTCATGACGAGCCTCTCGAACTCCGCGTCGAGCAGCGCGGCCCGGCGCCGCGCCTCCACCCGATCGCTGGTCCTTAGGGCTAGACGAACCTGAATGTTTTCGCATTCGACGGCGGTGCCTCGCGGAGGCCCCGCGTCCGGCCGGGGAAGGCGCCGCCGCCAGTACCATCGCCCCTCGCGCAGGACGACGTGGATGGCTGGCCCGCGGCGGCGGGGTCGGATCGGCCGGCGTGTGTCCCGCTCATGTGTCCCATCGATGTGTCCCATCTGGGCCTCGTCCCCTCGGAGCGAATCCGACTGACGGAAAACCCTTCAGAAACAACCGCTTACGGGCCGGCTGGTTGGGGCGCCAGGATTCGAACCTGGGAATGGCGGTACCAAAAACCGCTGCCTTACCGCTTGGCGACGCCCCAGCCGGTGGCTCTCGGGTAGCGCAGGGCGCGCCGTCGCACAACCGGTCCCGGGCTCCGATTCACCACGGGTTCATCCGATGGCCCCAGGATGGCGGGGAGTGGCCTGCCGGCGTGGGCCGCCTCACCAGCCCCGCAACATGCGGAGGGCGGGCACCGGGTCTGGCCTCGGTCGCGGAAGCGGCCCCGGTCCGGGACAGCGGGCCCATGCGCCGGTCGGCCCGGAAACTTCAGCCATGTGCTGGCTTTGCAGGTCCCAGGGAGGGGCCACCGACGACGGCGCCTTCGTCGCCACGACGCTGCGCGCGGACCTGCCGCTTTCGACGGCGCCCCGATTCCAGTTCACCTCCTCCGGCCATGCCGGCGTGGATGGCGTGCTGAGCGGCTATGCCTGGTCGATGGACGACCCGCTGAGCTTCGCCTTCCCCGACAGCGGCGGCGACTACGAATCCTGGTACGGCACCAGCGAGCCGACCCGCGGCTTCGGCCAGGTCGCGGCCCCGATGCGCGAGGCGGTGCGCCAGGTCCTGGTTGGCGAGGCCTCGGGCGGAAGTGGCGTGGCCGGTGCCCCGGGCAGCCCCGGGCCGCACGTCACCGGCTTCACCAACCTGTTCATCACCGAGTCGGCGGATGACTGGGCCGCCGACATGCGCTTCGCGAAATCCTCCGCCCCCAGCACCGCCTGGGCCTACTACCCGAACGGGCGGGAGGGCGGCGATGTCTGGTTCGGCAACCGCGCCACCTTCGATGCCCCGAAGCTCGGCAACTATGCCTTCCTGGTCGCGGTGCACGAGATCGGCCACGCGCTGGGCCTGAAGCACCCGCATGAAAGCTGGAACGGCTTCGGGCCGATGCCGCGGGAATGGGACATGCTGGAATTCACCGTCATGTCCTACCGGTCCCATGCCGCGCTCTCCACCACGGGCGGCTACGTCAACGGCACCTTCGACTATCCGCAGGGCTGGATGATGCTGGACATCGCCGCGCTGCAGCACCTGTATGGCGCGGACTACACCATGCAGGCCGGCAACACGGTCTATGCCTGGGATCCCGCGACCGGGGAGACATTGATCGACGGCATCCGCCAGGGCGCGCCGGGCGATGGCACGGGCGGGGCCGGCAACCGCGTGTTCCTCACCGTCTGGGACGGTGGCGGGGTCGATACCTACGATTTGTCCGCCTACGCCGGCGGCGTCGCGGTGGATCTCGCGCCGGGCGCCTGGTCCGTGACCTCCTGGACGCAGTTGGCGCTGCTCGACAGCCGCTCGGGGCTGGAGGTGAAGGCGCGCGGCAATGTCTTCAACGCGCTGCTGCACCAGGACGACACCGCGTCGCTGATCGAGAACGCCGTGGGTGGGGCGGGGGCGGACACGCTGCTGGGCAACGAGGCGATGAACCACCTGTTCGGCGGCGCCGGGCGGGACCTGCTGGAGGGGCGCGCCGGGGACGATGTGCTGGATGGCGGCGGCGGCGCGGACACGATGCGCGGCGGGTCCGGCCACGACCGCTACCTGGTCGACGATCCCGGCGACCTGGTGATCGAACTGAATGGGGAGGGGATGGACACCGTGGTCTCCAGCCTGGCCACCACCACCCTGCCGGATGCGGTGGAGGCGCTGGTGCTGGCGGCGGGCGGCGTCACCGGCCTCGGCAACAACCTGGCCAACATGCTGACCGGCAACGCGGCCGCCAACCGGTTGGAAGGTCGTGGCGGCGCCGATGTGCTGGAAGGCCGCGGCGGCAACGACACGCTGTCCGGCGGTGCCGGGGCGGATACCTTCCTGCTGCGGCCCGGCGACGGCTTCGACCTGGTGGAGGATTTCACCAGCGGCGTGGACAAGTTGGCGCTGCTCGGCTTCGGGCGCAGCGCCGCGCAGGTCCTGGGCCTGGCGGAGGAGGTCGTGGGCGGCCTGCGGCTCGACCTCGGCCATGGCGACGGCGTGCTGCTGGCGGGGCTGGCCCGCCAGCATCTGCTGGTAACCGACCTGATCGCGTAGAGCATTTTCAAGTCCGGCCAACACGCCGGGCGACCCGGAAAATGCGCCAAAACTGCTCCGACTCAGCGCCACAACTCGGCGCGGCCGAATTCCTCGGCCAGGCGCGCCGCGGCGGCTTCCAGCAGGCGCTCGCCCTTCGCGGCGCTGGCCGTGCGCGGGTCGCCGATCACGCCGGTGTCGGTCATCTCGGAAAACGGGCGGCTGCGCTTGAAGCCGGGCGGGGCGGGCCGGGCGAAGCGCTTCGGCACCGCGGCCGCGATCCGGTCCGTGCGCACGCAATCCGGCGCCAGCGCCATCATCATGGAGGTCTCGGCCTCGCAGGCGTGCTGGACGTTGGCCTGGGTCTCCAGGATCGGCGCGAAGGTGTCGGCATTGGCCAGCCAGTAGGTCAGGCCGACCACCGGCACGCCCAGGGCGCGGGTGCATTCGATGGCGGCGCTGGCGATGGCCTCGGTGTTGCCGCCATGGCCGTTGACCAGGGCGATGCGGCGGAAGCCGTGCCGCGCGACGCTGCGGGCGATGCCGCCGACCAGGGCGGAGAAGGTGGCCAGGTCCAGCGTCATGGTGCCGCCGAAGGCCATGTGGTGCTCGGCGAGGCCGGACCAGATGGTGGGGGTCACCAGGGCCGGCGTGCCGGCGGCCACCAGACGGCGCGCGGTGCGTTCGGCGACGCCGCCGGCCAGCACCGTGTCGACTCCGACGGCCAAATGCGGGCCGTGCTGCTCGATGGAAGCGACCGGGATCAGCACCACGGTGTCCGGCGTGGCGCGGGCCTGGATCTCGGCGGCGGTGAGGCGGGCCCAGAGCACTTCGGAGGCGATGTCGAGGGTCATCTGCGCAAAATCCCGTTCCGTTGCGGCCGCAGGGTAGACGACCGGCGCGGAGGCGCCATCCTGCGGATCATGCGCGCCATGCTGATCCTGCTGCTGCTTCTGGCCGGCCTGCCAACTTATGCGCAGGAGGCCGTACATGGAGGTCCGGTGCGCGCCCTGGCGGTGGCGGCCGATGGCACGCTGGCCTCGGCCGGCTTCGACCAGGCGATGATCCTGTGGGAGGCCGGGGGCGGCCGGCCGCGCGCGGTGGTGCGCTGGGATGGCGGTGCCGTGAACGCCCTGGCGGCCCTGCCCGGCGGCGGCTTCGCCAGCAGTGGGGAGGATGGCCGCATCGCGCTGTGGCCGGCCGTGCCGGGGCTTGAGCCGCTGCGGGTGCTGGAGGGGCATGGCGGGCCGGTGGCGGCGCTGGCGGTGCGGGGTGGGCTGCTGGCCTCGGCATCCTGGGACGGCACGGCGCGGGTCTGGGATTTGGGCGGCGGGCCGGTCCGGGTGCTGGAGGGGCACCAGGGCAACGTCAACGCGGTGGTCTTCCGCGGCGACGGATTGCTGGCGAGCGCCGGCTTCGACGGCACGCTACGGCTGTGGCCGGGGCAGGGGGTCTCGCTGACGCTGGCCGAATTCGGCTTGCCGCTGAACGCGCTGGTGGCGCTGCCCGGGGATGTGCTGGCGGTGGGCGGGGCGGATGGGCTGCTGCGACTGGTCGGCCCCGGTGGCGGGGTGCGGGAGGTGCGGGCCGGCGCCCGGCCGATCGTCGCCATCGCCGCGGCGCCGGATGGGCGGCACCTGGCCGTGGCGGGGCTCGGCGGCAGCGTGACGCTGTGGGAGGCGGCGTCGCTGCGCCTGGTCCACACGCTGGAGGGGCCGGGGCTGCCGGTGTGGTCCGTGGCCTATGCCCCGGATGGCGCCAGCCTTTGGACCGGCGGGACGGATCGCCGGGTGCGGCGCTGGGATGCGACGACCGGGCGGCCGATGGGACCCATCGAGACCGAATCGACCGAGGCGCCGCCGGCGGGGCTGCACCCGCAGGGCGCCCGTGTCTTCCGTGCCTGTAGCGCCTGCCATGCGCTGACTCCGGCGGCCGGGCCGATGGCCGGGCCGCACCTGCACGGCTTGTTCGGCCGCCGCATGGGCGCGGTGCCCGGCTATGCCTATTCCGAACGGCTGGCGCGGGGCGACATCACCTGGACGCGGGAGACGGTGGCGGATCTGTTCACCCGCGGGCCGGACGAGGTGACGCCCGGAACCCGCATGCCGATCCAGACCGTCGGCAATGCGGAGGATCTGGGCGCGCTGCTGGATTTCCTGGAAATGGCGACCCGCTGAACTATCGTTTCTCGATCCGCCCCTGGCTGCGGCCCTGCGCATCGTACAGCCGCCGCGTGTCGCCCCGCTGCTCGGCGCGGCCCTGGAGGCGGCCGCCGGCATCATAGTCCCGGCGCGTGCCCTCGCGGGCTTCGCTGCGGCCGGCGGATCGGCCCTGGGTGTCATAGTGCCGCTCGGTGCCGCCGCGCTGCTCGCTGCGGCCGGTGCTGCGGCCTTGCGCGTCGTAGTGGCGGGTGACCCCGCCGCGGGTCTCGGACCGGCCGGTCGCGCGGCCCTGCGCGTCGTAGAAGCGGGTGGTGGTGCCCTGCGTCTCGGCGCGGCCGAGGCTGCGGCCCTGCGCATCATACTGGCGCTGGGTCTGCGCGGCGGCGGGAAGGGCGAGCAGCAGGAGCAGCAGGGGGAGGAGGTGGCGCATGTCCGGGCGCCTCATGGCCGCAGGCGGTGGATGGTGACCACGCGCTCGCTGCGGTCCTCCAGCTCCCGCGTCGTCTGGACGATGTGGCGGGAGAGCAGCTCCATGCCGGCCACCGGCAGGTAGGCGCGGCCCGGATCGGCGATCCAGACCTCGGCGCCGTCGCCGGCCATGCGGCGCAGCCAGGGCAGGATATGGGCGGTCATCGGCGCCTCGTAGCAGACATCGCCGGCGAGGATCAGGTCCCAGCGGCAGGGGCTGCCGACGACGTCGCCCTCCGGCGTCTCGACCGCGACGCCGTTCAGTGCGGCGTTCAGGCGGGTGGCGGCCAGCGCGAGCGGGTCGATCTCCGCGGCCTCGACCCGCGCCGCGCCGGCCAGCGCGGCGGCGATGGCGCCGATGCCGCAGCCGGCCGCGAAATCCAGCACGCGCCGGCCGGCGGCCAGGGCGGGCGCGTCCAGGATGGTGCGGGCCAGGGCCTGGCCGCCGGGCCAGGCGAAGGCCCAGAAGGGCGGCTCGATGCCGGTCTCGGCCAGCCAGGCCTCCGTGGCCTGCCAGATCGGCGTGATTTCGGTGGCCAGGTACAGGGCGATTTCCGGCACCAGGGATGGGCGGGCGATGGCGGTGTGGGCGCGGATGAAGTCGATCACAGGTGGCCGGCCAGGAAGGCCAGGGCGATGGCGAAGCCGACCTCCCGGTTCGACTTGAACAGCATCAGGCAACGGGCGGGGTCGTGGATGTCCAGCGTCCGCACCTGCCAGGCCAGCATCGCCGCCGGCAGCAGCAGCGCCGCCAGGAAGGGCCAGGACAGGCCGGCGAGCCATCCGGCGAGCACCAGCAACGCGATGGTGCCGGCGTAGCAAGCGACCAGGAACGGCTTCGTCCGCTCGCCAAGCGTCAGCGCGCTGCTGCGGATACCCACCTCGGCGTCATCGCCGCGGTCCTGATGCGCGTAGATCGTGTCATACCCGAAAATCCAGAAGAAGCCGGCGGCCCACAGCGCCATGGCTACCGCATCCAGCCCGCCGGTCGCCGCCGCATATCCGGTGGGCGCCGCCCAGGAGAACACCAGCCCGAGCACCGCCTGTGGCCAATCCGTCACCCGCTTGGCCAGCGGATACAGCGCGATGAGCAGCAGCGACCCAAGCCCGACATAAATTGCCGCAAGCGGCAGTTGCACCAGCACCAGCAGCCCGACCAGGCACAGCGCCGCCAGGAAGACCAGCGCCCGGAATGGCGTCACGGTGCCCGCGGCCAGCGGCCGGTCCCGGGTGCGTTCCACCTGGCGGTCCAGGTCGCGGTCCCACAGGTCGTTCACCACGCAGCCGGCGGCGCGCATGGCGAAGGCGCCGATGGTGAACAGCGCCGCCAGCCGCAGCCCCTCGGCCCAGCCGGGAGCGGCGATGGCGAAGGCCCAGAAGCCGGGCAGCAGCAGAAGCCAGGCGCCGATCGGCCGGTCGAACCGCCCGAGCAACGCATAGGGCCGCCAGCCCGGGGGCAGCCTGGCCACCCAGCCCTGGGCGCGGATATCGGTCCAGCCGGTCATGGCCCTATACCTGTCCGCGGAGGTTCTTCATGTCCATCCCCCGCCTGTTCATCGAAGCGCCGCTTGCGGAGGGCCTGGTGGTGGAGGCCGCGCCGGGTCAGGCACACCACATCGGTACCGTTCTGCGACGCGGTCCGGGCGACGCGGTGCTGCTGTTCAATCCGCGTGACGGCGAATGGGACGCGACGATCGAGGCCATCCGCAAGGACCGTGCCCGATTCGCCCTCGGCGCGCGGGTTCGCCCGCCGGCGGCGGAGCCGGAGGTCCGGCTGCTGGTGGCGGCGCTGAAGCGGGAGGCGATGGACTGGCTGGTGGAGAAGGCGGCGGAGCTCGGCGCCACCCTGATCCAGCCGGTGCTGACGCAGCGCAGCGTCGCCGACCGCGCCAATGTCGCCCGGCTGTCCGCCATCGCCCGCGGCGCCGCCGAGCAATGCGAGCGGCTTGCGGTGCCGGTGGTGGCGGAGGCCGTGCCGCTGCACCGGGTGCTGGATGCCTGGGACGGCGTGAAGCTTGTGGTGGCGATGGAGCGCAGCCTCGCCGCGCCGCCGCGCGCCTTGGACCTGCCGGCGGGTGCGCCGCTGGCCCTGCTGGTCGGGCCGGAAGGCGGCTTCACGGCGGCGGAGCTTGACGACCTGCGCCGGCGGCCCTTTGTAGTGCCGGCCGCGCTCGGGCCCCGGATCCTCCGGGCCGAGACCGCGGCCGTGGCCGGCCTCGCGGCGCTGCAGGCGCTGCGAGGGGATTGGGCCTGAACGGCAGGGGCGCAGGCCACTGCATGCAAAGCCGGGGCATCCGCCTCGGCCGGATGCCAGGAAGAGAACGCGAATCGATGTCGAATCCTGGCGAGGCCGATCTCACGCCCATCACCTCCGCGCGCCAGCTCGCGGAGTGGTTCGCGGCCGGCAGCAAGCCGAAATCGGATTGGCGGATCGGCACGGAGCACGAGAAGTTCGGTTTCGCCCGGCACGGCTTCGCGCCGCCGCCCTACGAGCCCGGCGGCATCAAGGCAATGCTGGAGGGGCTTCAGCCGAAGGGCTGGGAGCCGATCCTGGATTCGGGCAACGTCATCGGCCTGAAGCGCGATGGCGGCTCCGTCAGCCTGGAGCCTGGCGGGCAGTTCGAGCTTTCGGGTGCGCCGATGCGCGACCTGCACGAGACGCGGGTGGAACTCGGCGACCACCTGCGGGAGGTGCATGAGGTCGCAGGCTCGCTCGGCCTGGGCTTCGCGCCGCTCGGCTTCCACCCGCTGGCGAAGCGGGAGGACATGCCGTGGATGCCGAAGGGGCGCTACGCCATCATGCGGCGCTACATGCCGATGGTGGGCGGCATGGGCCTCGACATGATGCTGCGCACCTGCACGGTGCAGGTGAACCTCGATTTCGGCGACGAGGCCGACATGGTGGAGAAGCTGCGGGTCTCGCTGGCGCTGCAGCCGCTGGCGACCGCGCTGTTCGCGAACTCGCCCTTCCTGGAGGGCAAGCCCTCCGGCCTGCTGACGCTGCGCGGCCGGGTCTGGACGGATACCGACCCGGACCGCACGGGCATCCCGCCGGTGGCCTTCGAGGCGGGCTTCGGTTTCGAGATGTTTGCCAAGTTCGTCCTCGACGTGCCGATGTACTTCATCATGCGGGAGGGGAAGTACATCGACGCGGCTGGCGTCCCGTTCCGCGCCTTCCTGGAAGGGCGGGCGGAGAAGCTGGCCGGCCATGAGCCCACCATGGGCGACTGGGCGGACCACGTGACCACGGTGTTCACCGATGTGCGCCTGAAGCGGTTCCTGGAAATGCGCGGCGCCGATGCCGGCAGCCCCGCCATGCTCCAGGCCAAGCCGGCCTTCTGGACCGGCCTTCTCTATGATGACGCGGCCCAGAAGGCCGCCGCCGCGCTGATCCAGGGCTGGACGGTGGAGGAGATGCGGGCGCTGCGCAACGCCGTGCCGGCCCAGGCGCTGGCCGCGACGATCCGCGGCCGAAGCCTGCGCGATGTGGCGCGGGATGCGGTGGAGATCTCGCGCCAGGGCCTCAAGGCACGCGGGCTGGGCGAGGAGGTCTACCTGGCGCCGCTGGAGGAGATCGCCGCCAGCGGGATCACCCAGGCGGAACGCTGGCTGCAACGGCATGCGACCGCCTGGGGCGGCGACGTATCGCGCATCTTTGCCGAGGCCGAGGCCTGACAAGAAACGGCAAAGCCCTCTCCCCCTTCTGCTGGGGGAGAGGGTTGGGTGAGGGGGGGGTTCGCCCGTCGCTGCGGTTGGCCGGTTGGCGAAGATCGTTCGCTGGCCGTGGATTTGGCGGCGCTACCTCGAAGGCCCCCTCACCCAACCCTCTCCCCCCAAACGGGGGGAGAGGGCTAATCTCGTCCGTCACTCCAGGCGCTTCGCCATGTAGACCCGGTGGCGGCCCTTCTCCTGCCGCCGTTCCGTCTCGGCATAGCCCAGGTGGGCGTACAGCGTGATGTTGGCTGCCATCAGCGCGTTGGTCAGCAGGCGTGTCTCGGCGAAGCCGCGGCGGCGCGCCTCCTCCTCGGCGAAGGCCATCAAGTCACGGCCGAGACCCTGGCCCTTCAGCGCCGGTTCTACCGCGACGTTGTCGATCCACAGATGGCCGGGGCCATCCACCAGCACGATCAGGCCGGCCAGGGCATTGTCCTGGTGCAGGCAGAAAACCTGCCCCGCCTCGCAGCGCGCGGCGTAATTGTCGTCCATCGGCAGCGGGCGGGCGCCGGTCAGCGGCAACCAGGCCGCGTAGGCGCGCTCGACCAGCGCGGCCAGCGCCGGCGCCTCCGCCAGGGTGGCGCGCCGGATCAGGCCGCGGTCTCCGCCAGGTAGGCCATCGCGGCATCCACCCCGCCCGGCGCATGCGGCACGCCCTGGAGGCGCAGGCCGATCTCGGTGGCACCAAGGGTCCCCAGCAGCATCGGCTCGTTGAGGTCCCCAAGGTGGCCAATTCGAAAAACCTTACCGTTCAGGCGGCTGAGGCCGGTGCCGAGTGCCACGTTCATGGTGCCGACGCGCTTGCGCAGCGCCTCCGCGTCATGGCCCTCGGGCAGCAGGATCGAGGTGACGGAGTCCGAGACCCGCTCCGGCGACAGGCAGAACAGTTGCGGCCCGTTGTTGCCGGCCCAGTGGCGGACGCAGCGCCGGGTCGCCTCGGCCAGGCGGGCATGGCGGGCCAGGACGTTGTCCAGACCCTCCTCCTGCTCGATCAGGCGCAGCGCCTCCCGCAGCCCGTAGAACAGCGCGATCGGCACGGTGCCGATGAAGCTGCGGTGGCGGCGGGTCAGCATGGTGGTCCAGTTGAAGTAGTGCTTCGGGAAGGTCGAGGCCTTGTGCGCCGCCATCGCCTTCTCGGAGACGCCGGAGAAGGAGAAGCCGACCGGCAGCATCAGCCCCTTCTGGCTGCCGCCCACCGCGGCATCGATGCCCCATTCGTCGAAGCGGAAATCGATGGAGCCGAGGGAGGAGATGATGTCGGCCAGCAGCAGCGCCGGGTGCTTCGCCTCATCGAGAAGGCCACGGATGCGCGCCAGGTCCAGCGTCATGCCGGTGGAGGTCTCGTTGTGCACGGCGCAGACCGCCTTGATGGCGTGCCCGCCATCGGCGGCCAGCGCCGCGCGCAGGTCGGCGTAGTCCAGGCCGCGGCGCCAATCGGCGGCCAGCGTCTGGACCGTGATGCCGAGGTCGGTCGCCATGCGGCCCCAGGCTTCGGAGAAGTGCCCGGTCTCGATCACCAGGATGCGGTCGCCGGGCGACAGCAGATTGACCAGCGTGGCTTCCCAGGCGGCGTGGCCGGAGCCGGTGTACATGAACAGGTGTTGTTCGGTCCGCAGCACCCGCTTCAGCCCGGACAGGCAGCCATCGTAGATTTCCAGGAAATCCGGGCCGTTGAAGTCCACCGTATGGTGGCTCACGGTCTGCATGATGCTGTCCGGGATGTTGGTGGGCCCGGGATTGGCGAAGAAGTGCCGGCCGCGCGGTGTCATGTTTCCTGCCCCTCGGGCCACCATGACCCCCGCACCCTTTGTTCCCCCAATCAGGCAAAAAGGGAAGCCGGGCTCAGGTCATGCCGGCGAAGGCCTCGACCAGCTTGGTGGGGCCGGAGACGATCAGGATGTCGCCCTGCGCGATGGCGGTCTCGGGCCTGGCATAGGTGAAGTCCGTCCGCGGCCGCTTCACGCCGACGACGGTGACGCCGTATTTGCTGCGCAGAGCGCTTTCGGCCAGCGTCCGGCCCAGCGCCTCCCGCGGCGCCCGGGTCTTGGCGATGGCGAAGCCGTCGTCGAATTCGATGAAGTCGATCATCCGGCCGGTCACCAAATGTGCCACGCGTTCCCCCATCGCGGCCTCGGGATAGACCACGTGGTGGGCGCCGGTGCGTTCCAGGATGCGGCCATGCTTCGGGCCGAGCGCCTTGGCCCAGATATCCGGCACGCCGAGTTCGCTGAGCGCCAGAACGGTCAGCACGCTGGCTTCCAGATCCGTGCCGATGCCGACCACCGCGCGGCCGAATTCGGCCACGCCGAGCCGGCGCAGCGTGTCGCTGTTGGTGGTGTCCGCCTGCACCACATGGGTCAGCCGGTCCGACCAGGACTGCACCAGCTCCGCATTCTCGTCGATCGCGAGCACGTCGTGCCCGAGCCGCACCAGTGATTCGGCCACCGCGCCGCCGAAGCGGCCGAGGCCGATCACCACCACCCCGTTCTCATGTGACTGGTCAGCCAACGATCGGGCGCTCCTCTGGATAGCGGTAGGGGTTCTGGCGGCGGCTCAGCGCCAGGGCGGTGGCGACGGTGATGGTGCCGACCCGGCCGACGAACATCAGGAACACCACCAGCGCCTGCGCCGAAGGCGGCAGGTCCGGGGTCACGCCGGTGGATAGCCCCACCGTGGCGAAGGCGGAGATGGTCTCGAACAGCGCGTCGCGCAGCGGCATTCCGGTCAACGTGACCATGACCAGGGTCGCGGTGCCGACCATGCCGACCGCGAGCAGCGCGATGGTGACCGCCTGGCGCTGCGCCGTGGGGCAGACACGGCGGCCGAAGGCAATGGAATCGCGCTCGCCCCGCACCTCAGCCCACATGATCAGGCCGAGGATCATGAAGGTGCCGACCTTGATGCCGCCGGCGGTGCCGGCACTGCCGCCGCCGATCAGCATCAGGCCATAGGTGATGGCCAGCGTCTCCGTCTCCATCCGGCCGACATCGACGACGTTGAAGCCGCCGGAGCGCGCCATGACGGAATGGAAGGCTGCCCCCAGCAGCCGCCCGGCCGGCGGCAGCGCACCGAGCGTGTCGGCGTTCGACCATTCATAGGCGAGCGTCGCCAGCATCCCGGCCGGCAGCAGCAGCGCCGTGCCGAACAGCGTCAGCTTGGTGTGCAGGGACCAGCGCCCGGCCCGCCATGGCTCCCGCCGCAGATCATGCAGCACCGGCATGCCGATGCCGCCCAGAACCACGCCGAACATGACCGGCAGCAGGATCACCGGGTCCAGCGCGAAGCCCATCAGGCTGTCGGAATAGGTGGCGAAGCCGGCATTGTTGAAGGCGGAGACGGATTGGAAGACGCCGTGCCAGATCGCCTCCGGCCAGGGCTCGCCGTAGGTCACGTGCAGGCGCAGCGCCAGGATGACGGCGATCGTCGCCTCCACCACGATCGTCACCAGCAGAACCAGGCGCAGGATGGCGGTGATGTCGCCCAGCGCCAGCCCGCGGGTCTCGGCCTGGGCCACCAGGCGGGTGGACAGGCGCAGGCGGCGGCTGACCAGCGCGCCCAGCAGGGTCGCGCCGCTCATGATGCCGAAGCCGCCGACCTGGAACAGCACCAGGATCACCGCCTGGCCGAAGCCCGACCAGTAGGTGGCGGTGTCCACCACGATCAGCCCGGTGACGCAGATGGCGGAGGTGGCGGTGAACAGGGCGGTGAGGAACGGCGCGCCACCCGGCCCGGCGCGCGAGATCGGCAGCGCCAGCAGCGCGGTGCCCGCCAGGATGGCCAGGAAGAAGGCGAGGGGTACCAGACGGGCGGGATGCTTGAGCGGCTTCAGCAAGGGGGCCTCGATGCCGTGCCGCCCCGCGTTAGCCGGTGCCGCGCCGCAACGGAAGGGCCGCGGGCTTCGGCCGGCGCCGAAGCCGCGGCGCTGGCGGGGCGGGCAGGGTGGCGGCAGACGACAGGAGCCTCGCCCGATGCCCACCCTGTTCCGGGCATGCCCGATCCGCCGCCCCCGGATGTGGGAGCGCCTGCTGGATTGGCTGGCCGGCTGCGCGCACCGCCATCGCACCCGCGCCGCACTGCGCGACCTGTGCCCGCATCTGCTGCGCGACCTCGGCCTGACCGAGGGTGAGGCGCTGCGGGAGGCCAGGCGCGCCCCCTGGCAGCGGTGACGCCGACGGTTCGGGCGGTGCCGTAGCAGCAGGACCCCTTGCTGCGGCATCCTCGCCCCGCAACGCCGGGAGGGATCGATGTCCAGCAATGCCGCCATGGCGGAAGCCGCGTCCCTGGTCGGCGACCCGGCGCGCGCCAGCATGCTGAACGCGCTGATGGATGGCCGCGCCCTGACCGCGACCGAGCTCGCCGGCGTCGCCGGCATCACCGCGCAGACCGCCAGCGGCCATCTGGCGAAGCTGTCCGCGGCCGGATTGCTGGCGGTGGAGCGCCAGGGGCGGCACCGCTACCACCGGCTGGCGACGCCGGCGGTGGCGCGGATGCTGGAGGCGATCATGCTGGTCGCCGGCAGCCTGCCGCCGCCCGCCCGGCCGCGCCGGATCGGCCCGGCCGATGCCGCGATGCGGGCGGCGCGCACCTGCTACGACCATCTGGCCGGCCGGCTCGGCGTGGCGATCGCGGAAGCGATGGTGGCGCGGGGGCAGGTTGAACTGGTGCCGGATGGCGGTGCCGTAACGGCGGCGGGGCAGGATTTCCTGACGGGGCTGGGCATTGCGCCACAGCCGGGTGGCGCGCGGCGCGCCTTCTGCCGGCCCTGCCTGGACTGGAGCGAGCGGCGGCACCACCTGGCCGGCGGGCTGGGTGCGGCGCTGTGCGCGCGGTGCTTCGAACTCGGCTGGGTCAGGCGGGTGCCGCACTCCCGCACCGTGCTGGTGACCAGGGCGGGGGAGGCGGGGCTGCGGCAGGCGTTCGGGATCGAGCTGGGCTGATCCCGTGCCCCCAGATCACGTCCCAACTGCGGCGCCGTACTTTCGAGTGGTGGAGGCGTTGCCCCGGCAGACGGCAAGGAAACCCTGATGACGCTCGCGAAAATTCTTCCCGGCAAGCTTGGCTTCGGCTCGGCGCCGCTCGGCAACCTGTTCCGTGCCATTCCGGAGCAGGAGGCGCTGGCGACCTTCGAGGCCGCCTGGCGCGACGGCATCCGCTACTTCGACAACGCGCCCTTCTACGGCGCTGGCCTGGCGGAGCTCCGCATGGGCGAGGCCTTGGCCGGCAAGCCCCGCGCCGACTACGTCATCAGCACCAAGGTCGGCCGCATCGTCCTGGACGAGGTCGAGGACGCCAACGCTCGCGACCAGGGCGAGAAAGGCGGCGTCTTCGAGCACGGCCGCCCGAACCGCGTAGTCACCGACTATTCCGCGGATGCGACGCTGCGCTCGATCGAGGACAGCCTGAAGCGCCTGCGGACGGACCACATCGACATCGTCTGGGTGCATGATGTGGCGCAGGATTTCCATGGCGACGACTGGATCGGCATGTTCGAGAGCGCGCGCCAGGGCGCCTTCAAGGTGCTCGACCGGCTGCGCGACGAGGGGGTGATCAAGGCCTGGGGCCTGGGCGTCAACCGGGTGGAGGCGGTGGAACTGCTGCTGGGGCTGGAGGGGCCGCGGCCGGATGGCTCCCTGCTCGCCGGGCGCTACACGCTGCTCGACCATGACCGGGCGCTGCAGCGGCTGATGCCGGTGGCGGCCGAGCGGGGCCTCGGCATCGTCGTCGGCGGGCCCTACAGCTCCGGCGCGCTGGTCGGCGGGCCGAACTTCGAATATGCGCCGGCACCGCCGGCCATCCTGGACAAGGTGGCGCGGATCAAGGCGATCGCGGACCGGCACGGCGTGGGCATGAAGGCGGCCGGGCTGCAATTCTCGCTCGCGAACCCGGCGGTGGCCGCGGTGATCCCGGGCGCCAGCCGGCCGGGCCGCATCGCCGAGGACCGCGCCGCGCTGGAGGAGACGGTGCCCGCCGATTTCTGGCGCGATCTGCGCCAGGCGGGGCTGGTGCACCCGGCGGCGCCGCTGCCCGGCGGCGCCTGATCAGGGCGGGCTTGCCAGAGCATTTTCAAGTCAGGCGGATACGCCTGACGGCTCGGAAAATGCGCCGAATCAACGGCCCTAGACGGCGGTGCCGCCGATGGTCAGCCCCGTCATCTTCAAGGTGGGCTGGCCGACGCCGACCGGCACGCCCTGGCCCTGCTTGCCGCAGGTGCCGATGCCGGCGTCGAGCGCCATGTCGTTGCCCACCATCGCAACCTTGGTCAGCGCATCCGGCCCGTTGCCGATCAGGGTCGCGCCCTTCACCGGCGCGCCGATCCTGCCATCCTCGATCAGGTAGGCCTCGCTGGCGGAGAACACGAACTTGCCCGAGGTGATGTCGACCTGGCCGCCGCCGAAATTCACCGCGTAGATGCCGCGCTTCACGCTGGCCAGGATCTCCGCGGGTGCCATGTCTCCGCCGAGCATCACCGTGTTGGTCATGCGCGGCATCGGGATGTGGGCGTGGGACTGGCGGCGGCCGTTGCCGGTCGGGGCCACGCCCATCAGACGGGCGTTCTGCCGGTCCTGCAGGAAGCCGACCAGGATGCCGTCCTCGATCAGGGTGGTGCGGCCAGAGGGGGTGCCCTCGTCATCCACGGTCAGCGAACCGCGCCGGTCCGGCATGGTGCCGTCGTCCACCACGGTGACGCCGGGGGAGGCGATGCGCTGGCCGAGCAGGCCGGCGAAGGCCGATGTCTTCTTGCGGTTGAAGTCGCCCTCCAGCCCATGCCCGATCGCCTCGTGCAGCAGGATGCCGGGCCAGCCCGGGCCGAGCACCACCTCCATCTCCCCGGCCGGGGCCGGAACGCTGTCGAGGTTCAGCAGCGCCTGGCGCAGGGCTTCCTCCACCGCGCCCTTCCAGGTGGCGGCGTTCAGCACGCGGTCATAGGCGAAGCGGCCGCCGGTACCGGTGCTGCCGGTCTCCCGCCGCCCGTTCGATTCCACCACCACCGCGACGTTCAGCCGCACCAGCGGGCGGAGGTCGGCAACCCGGGACCCGTCCGGGCGCAGGATCTGCACGGCCTGCCATTCACCGAAGATCGAGGCCATCACCTGCTTCACCCGCGGGTCGCGGGCGCGGGCATAGGCGTCGATCTCCGCCAGCATCTCCGTCTTGGCCTGGAATTCCATGGCCGAGAGCGGGTTGAGGTCGGAATACAAATGGGTGTTGGTGGCGCGCGGGCCGACGTCCAGCGTGCCGGAATGTCCGGCGGCCACCGCCTTCACCGTGTCCGCGGCGCGGGCCAGCGCGGCTTCGGTGATCTCCGCGGCATGGGCGTAGCCGGCGGCCTCCCCGGCCACGCTGCGCAGGCCGAAGCCGCTGGTGACGTCGAAGCTGGCGGAGCGGATGCGGCCATCCTCCAGGCTGATCGCCTCGGACTCCCGATGCTCCAGGAACAACTCGCCATCCTCCGCGCCCTGGGTCGCGCTGCGCGTCAGGCGTTCGGCGGCGGCACGGTCCAGGCGGGTGAAGAACAGCGCGTCGGTGGCAGCCAGGGCATCGGTCACGGCGGGTCCTTCGGATCAGGTCTGGCAGGATATGGGGCCGGGGGTGGGGTGGCGCCCAGGGGGGCGGTGCCAGCGACTTCGGCGAAATCCATCAGCCGGTCGGCCGGAAACCGCAGCAGGGCTACGGTACCGGGGCCGGCGGGCGCCTCCAGCACCAGGGTGCCGCCCAGCGCCTCGGCCAGCGTGCGGGCGAGGTACAGGCCGAGGCCGGAGCCCTGGAAGCGGCGGGACAGTGAGTTGTCGACCTGGGTGAAGGGTTCGAAGACCCGTTCCCGGTCCTCCGGCGCGATGCCGATGCCGGTATCGGAGACCCGGATCGCCAGGCCCTGCGCATCGGTCTGGGCCGACAGCGTGATGGACCCGCCGGACGGCGTGAATTTCGCCGCGTTCGACAGCAGGTTGAGGATCAACTGGTGCAGGCGGCCGGCGTCCCCGCGCAGTGCCGGGAGGTTCTCCGCCAGGCTCAGATCCAGCGTCAGCCCACCCTGGCGGACGGCGCCGGCCACCGCCTCCGCGGCGCCTTCCAGCAGCGGGCGGAGCGCGACCGGCGCCTCGGCGAGCTTCAGCGCACCGCTCTGGCTGCGGGCGACGTCCAGGATGTCGTCGATCAGCAGCAGCAGGTGGCGCCCCGCCTCGTTGATGGCGCGCGCATAGTCGTCGAGACGGGCCCGGTCGCGCTCGCCCTCCAGCGCCGCGGAGAAGCCGATCACGGCGTTCAGCGGGGTGCGAAGCTCGTGGCTCATCGTGGCCAGGAAGCGCGACTTCGCCTCCGAAGCCGCTTCTGCCTCGACGCGGGCGCGTTCGAGTTCCGCGCGGATACGGAAATCCTCCGTCACGTCGCTGAAGGTCATGACGAAGCCGCCATCCGACGTGGGATCGGAGACTACCTCGATGACCCGTCCGCCCCGGCTGCTGCGGTGGTAGCGGTAGGAGCGCGAACGGTCGTTGGCCTTCGCCCGGGCCGCGGCCTCCGGGCTGATCTCGCCGCGGCGGACCTGTTCGTCCAGCACCTCGTCCACCAGCCGGCCGGGCTGCAGGAACTCGACCGGCAGGCCGATCATTTCCGAGGTGCGGCTGTTGATGGCCACCAGGCGGCGGTCGGGGCCGTACATGCAGATGCCCTGGCGAATGGAGCTCTGCATCGCCTCCATCATCGTGGCCCGCAGGCGCGCCTCGGATTCGGCCCGGTGCAGGGCGGTGACGTCCGTCAGTACGCTGATGTGGCCGCCATCCGGCAACTGCGCCACGCGGCTTTCCACCGCGGTGCCGTTCGGCCGGACATGCCGCAGCAGGCCGCCGGAGCCGGATACGCCGGGCCCCGGGCCAGCCGGGCGCCGCCGGACCAGGGCGGCTTCCTCGGCGGTGAATTCGCCCTCCGCCTCGCGCCGCGTGACCATGTCCTCCAGCAGGTCGCCCAGCGCGATGGGCGAGCCCGCCATGATCCGGCTGTAGGCCTGGTTGAACATCGTGACGCGGCGGTCCGGCCCGAACACGCAGACGCCATGCGGCAGCGCCTCCAGCACCCCGTCGAGCAGCGCGGCACGGCGCTGGGCCTCGTCCTCGGCCTGCTTGAGCGCGGTGACGTCGTCCACCTCGATCATGAAGCCGCCGGGCGGCAGCGGCTGGCTGCCGACGCGCAGTACCTGTCCGGTGGGGCGGATGCGCTGGCGCGTGGCGGTCAGGAAGCGGCCATCGCGGACCCGGCGTGCGGTATCGGCGCGTTCCTCCGCATCCATCTCGCCGCGATCCTGCAGCAGGGCGAGGATTTCGGCATGCGCCATGCCGGGGCGCACCGAGCCGGCGGGCAGGCCGATCGCCTCCTCATAGGCGGCGTTGGACTGGATCAGCGTCAGGTCGGAATCGAACAGCGCGACGCCGGCCTGCAGGCGCGCCAGCACGGCCTCCAGCAGCCGGGCGCGGCTGGCCGATTCGGCTTCGGCGCGGCTGAGCGTGGTGACATCCGAGGCGCAGGTCAGGAAGCCGCCGCCGGGCAGGGGGCGGCTTTCCACCTGGCCGATTCGCCCGGCGCGGCTGCGCACCAGGCGGCTGTGCGGCCGGCTGCGGTCCAGCGCCATGATGGACCGGACGATCTGTTCCGGATCGCCCGGGCCATAGGCGCCGTTCCAGGCCAGCACGCGGACGACCTCGGCATGCGGCATGCCGCGCGGGGTGAGGCCGGGGTCGAGGCCGTGCCAGGTCAGGTTGACGTCGCTGGCCAGCACCAGCCGCCCCTCCGCGTCGAACACCGCGACCGCGACCGGCAGCGTGGCAAGGACGGATTGCAGCGACTCTGGCGGGACCGCGGGCATGGCTAGCGCGGTGCCGGGCGCAGCGCGTGCAGCGCGACCAGCGCCGCGGCCAGCACCAGCACCGCCACCGCCTGGTGCAGCGTGCCGAGCGAAACGGGAACCACGTAGACCAGCGTCGCGACGCCGAGCGCGTATTGCAGGGCAACGGCGCCGCCGAGCGCCAGAACGGCGCGGCGCGGCGCACCCGGCGCCAGGCGCCGCAGCGCCGCCCAGACGGCGCCGATCGTGAACAGCGCCGTCAGCGTCGCCAGCAGGCGGTGGTTGAACTGCACGGCGGGGATGTTGGCGGTCAGGTTGGTCCAGGCCGGCGACAGCAGCCAGTAGCCATCCGGCACAAGCTGGCCGTCCATCAGCGGAAAGGTGTTGAAGCTGAGCCCGGCGCGGATTCCGGCGACGAAGCCGCCCGCCAGCATGGCCGCCGCCAGCGTCCAGGCCGCCACCTGCACCATCCGCCGCACCGGCCGCGCCTCCGGCGGCGCGGAGCCCTCCGGGCGCAGCAGGCCCAGCGCCGTCCAGACCAAGGCTGAGAAGATCACCAGCGCCAGGCCGAGATGGATCACCAGGCGGTAGGGCGAGACGGCGGTGCGATCCGCCTCGAAGCCGGAGGCGACCATGTACCAGCCGACCGCGCCCTGCAGCCCGCCGAGTGCCAGGAGCGCCAGCAGGCGCGGCTTGCTGCCGGCGGGGATGCGCCCGCGCAGCCAGAACCAGGCGAGGCCGGCGGCGTAGGCCAGCCCGATCAGGCGGCCCCAGAAGCGGTGCAGCCATTCCAGCCAGAAGATCCGCTTGAAGCCTTCAATCCCGAAGCCCTGGTTGACCAGCTCGTATTGCGGGACGGTGCGGTACAGGTCGTACAGGCGCTGCCACTCCGCCTGGCTCAGCGGCGGCAGCGTGCCGGACAGCGGCGCCCATTCCATGATGGACAGGCCGGAGCCGGTGAGGCGCGTGGCGCCGCCGATGGCGACCATGATCCAGACCAGCCCGGCGACGCCGAGCAGCCAGCGGGCGACGGCGCGCGCATCCGCGGCGCGGGTGGTGGTGGAGGCGTGGGAGGGCGGGTCGAAGGGCATGGCGCATCATATAAGCCGAATTCGCGGAGCGCAGCATCGCCGGTGCCATGCCGGCCACACGCTTGCCGCCCGCGCCGACCCCTGCTACCCGCCCCGCCATGGCCCCCGACCCGTCCCCGAGGCCGGACCGGCCCCTCCGCGCCGAACCGGCGCCTGAAATTTCTGTCGTCATCCCCATGCGCAACGAGGGGCCGAACGTACTGCCGCTGATCGGCGAGATCGCGGCGGCGCTGGCCGGCACCACCTATGAGGTGGTGTGTGTCGATGATGGCTCGACCGACGACACCGGCGCGCGGCTGGTCGAGGCGGCGGGGCGATTCCCGGTGCTGGTCCTGCGGCATGCCGTGGCCTGCGGGCAATCGGCCGGCATCGTGAGCGGCGTGCTGGCGGCGCGCGCGCCCTGGATCGCGACGCTGGACGGCGACGGGCAGAACGACCCGGCGGACATTCCCCGGCTTTGGGCCCGGGCGCAGGCCGAATCGGCCACGGACCTGATGGTGGCCGGGCACCGCACGCAGCGGCGCGACAGCCGGGTGAAGCGGGTGACCAGCCGATTGGCAAATTCCGTCCGTGCCCGGCTGCTGGGCGACCGGACGCCGGATACCGGCTGCGGGCTGAAGGTGTTTTCCCGGGAACTGTTCCTCGACCTGCCGCGGTTCGACCACATGCACCGCTACCTGCCGGCGCTGGTGCTGCGCGCCGGCGGGCGGGTGGTGAGCGAGCCGGTGAACCACCGGCCACGGCTGCGCGGGCAGTCCAACTACGGCACGCTGGATCGCCTCGGCGTCGCGGTGTCCGACCTGCTGGGCGTGATCTGGCTGCAACGGCGCTGGCGGCGGCCGGTGGCGGAGCGGGTTTCTGTCGGGGTGGCGAAGCCAGCCGCGGTTCCACCGGCCGGCTGATGCCGGGCCTTTCAAAGTCTCTGCGCTGGAAATCGCTCGGCAAGCTGCTGCTGCTGGCCGGCGGGCTGCTGGCGGCAGGCGCGCTGTTCCGCAGCTTCGATGGGATACCCGGCACCGGCTGGGTGGACCGTGACATCCGCGGCGAAGGGCTGTGGGGGGAGCTGGTCTTCGTCCTGGTGGGCGCGGCGCTGACGGCGGTGGGCGCGCCGCGGCAGAGCGTGGTGTTCCTGGGCGGCTATGGGTTCGGCACGGTGCTCGGCATCCTGCTCGGCCTGCTGGCGCAGTTGCTGGGGTGCGCCGCGAGCTATGGCTGGGCGCGGCTGCTCGGGCGGCGCTGGGCGGAAAAGCGCATGTCCGGCCGCTTCGGGCACCGGCTGCGGCCGCTGCGCGATGCGCTGGTGCAGAGCCCGTTCCAGGCGACGCTGGCGCTGCGGCTGCTGCCGGTGGGCAACAACCTGGCGCTGAACCTGCTGGCCGGGATGGCGGGGCTGGCGGCCTGGCCGTTCCTGGCCGGCTCGGCGCTCGGCTACCTGCCGCAGACCGTGGTCTTCGCGCTGCTGGGCAAGGGGATCCGGGTGGAGGGGGCGTGGCAGCTTGGCCTGGCGGCGGCGCTGCTGCTGGTGTCATTCGGGCTCGGGCTGTGGTTGCTGCGGCGGCATCGGGCGGCGCGGGCGATGGATGGCGATCCGGATTGATCTGGAATTTGTTCCTATTTCGTGGTAGTCGCACCTTCGATCGGAAGGAGCCGCGGCATGGAACAGGTGGTTTGGACGCCCGGCAGCTTTCTTCTCAAGGTCATCGATCCGGCGCTGGTGGCGCTGGCGCTGGACCCGCCGGCGGCGCGGCGGGCCGTGGGGCAGTTGCTGCTGGGAACGGCATTGCAGGAAAGCCTGCTGCGGCACCTGCGGCAGCTGCCGAACCGGGACGGCTCGCGCGGGCCGGCGCTGGGCTACTTCCAGATGGAGCCTGCGACCCACGACGACATTTGGAAAACCTTCCTGGCCTTCCGCCCGCCGCTGGCCGCGCGGATGCGGATGCTGGCGGGGCTGCCGAAGGGGCAGCCGGAGCCTGAGACCCTGCTGCGCGACCCGGTCTATGCCGCGGCGATGGCGCGCCTGCGCTATCGCCGCGCGCCGGGCCGGCTTCCGGCCGCCGGCGACGTCGCCGGCATGGCCGCCTACTGGAAGCGGCACTACAACACGCCGCTCGGCCGCGGCCAGCCAGCGGAGTTCGCGGCCAGGCTGGCGCGCGTCCTCCCCGGGATCAGTGCAGAATGAACTGGCCGTTGGCGTAGCGCAGTTCCGCCGGGCGGATCAGCGCCGCGGAGGCGACGCGGACGGAATGCAGCGGGCCCTCGATCTCGCGCTGCCAGAAGGCGAGGAACTGGCCGAGCGCCGGGAATTTCGGCGCAAGGTCGTGCTTCTGCCAGATGAAGGTCTGCAACAGGCCGGGATGGTCCGGCATGTGGTACAGGATCTCGGCCGTGGTGAGACGCCAGTCCGGCGGCGGGGCGGCCAATGGGGTGCGTGCGAAGCGTTCGAGGCCACTGAGTTCCATCGTGCTCCTTCCTGGCCCATCCGGGCCTCTCGCCATACCGGCCTGACGTGGCCGGCAAGGCAGCATCGCATGAGGGAACCAGCAGGTTGCAAGAAAAACCTTCACAAACAAGCGCTTAGCACTCGCACTCCGAGAGTGCTGCCGATACTTGACGCGAATGGAGGTCTGGCCTACATCGCTGGCACTCCTCTGGGGGGAGTGCTAGCGGGTGCCAATCGGGTCCGCTGGCCGTGAAATCTCCGGAAGAGCTTGCCATCTTTTGGAAGCGACAGGAGAAGTCCATGGGCTTTCGTCCACTGCATGACCGCGTTCTCGTCCGCCGCGTGACGGCCGAAGAGAAGAGCAAGGGCGGCATCATCATCCCCGACACCGCCAAGGAGAAGCCGCAGGAAGGGGAAGTCATCTCCGTCGGCTCCGGCACCCTGAACGACAAGGGCGAGCTCCGCGCGCTCGACGTCAAGGCCGGCGACCGCATCCTGTTCGGCAAGTGGTCGGGCACCGAAGTGAAGCTCGATGGCGAGGAGCTCCTTATCATGAAGGAGTCCGACATCATGGGCATCCTCGACACCCCTTCCGTGGCGAAGGCGGCCTGAGCCCGCTGGGCGGCGGCGCGGCAATCCGCGCCACGCCGCCCACCGGCCACCCGCACCTTCGCCTGGTCTCCTCAACGGAACGATAGGGAATAGAATTACATGGCAGCGAAAGACGTTAAGTTCGGCGCCTCGGCGCGCGAGCGCATGATCCGTGGCGTGGACATCCTGGCCGACGCCGTGAAGGTGACGCTGGGCCCCAAGGGCCGCAACGTGGTCCTCGACAAGTCCTTCGGCGCCCCGCGCATCACCAAGGACGGTGTGACGGTCGCCAAGGAAATCGAGCTGGCAGACAAGTTCGAGAACATGGGCGCGCAGATGGTGCGCGAAGTGGCCTCGAAGACCAACGACACGGCCGGTGACGGCACGACCACCGCGACGGTGCTGGCCCAGGCCATCATCCGCGAGGGCGCCAAGGCCGTGGCCGCCGGCATGAACCCGATGGACCTGAAGCGCGGCATCGACAAGGCCGTGACGCAGATCGTCGCCGAGCTCGAGACCAAGACGAAGAAGATCACCACCTCCGCCGAAGTGGCGCAGGTCGGCACGCTCTCCGCCAATGGCGAGAACGAGATCGGCGAGATGATCGCCAAGGCGATGGAGAAGGTCGGCAACGAGGGTGTCATCACCGTCGAGGAAGCCAAGTCCATCCAGACCGAACTCGACGTCGTCGAGGGCATGCAGTTCGACCGCGGCTACGTCTCCCCGTACTTCATCACGAATGCGGAGAAGATGATCGCGGAGATGGAGAACCCCTACCTCCTCATCTTCGAGAAGAAGCTGTCCCAGCTGCAGCCGATGCTGCCGCTGCTCGAGGCCGTCGTGCAGTCCGGTCGCCCGCTGGTGATCGTGGCCGAGGACGTCGAGGGCGAGGCTCTGGCCACCCTGGTCGTGAACAAGCTGCGCGGTGGCCTGAAGATCGCCGCCGTCAAGGCGCCGGGCTTCGGTGATCGCCGCAAGGCGATGCTGGAAGACATCGCGATCCTGACCGGTGGCCAGGTGATTTCCGAAGACCTCGGCATCAAGCTCGAGAACGTGACGCTCGCCATGCTCGGCCGCGCCAAGCTCGTGAAGATCGAGAAGGAAAACACCACGATCGTCGACGGCGCCGGCGAGAAGACCGAGATCCAGGGCCGCTGCGAGCAGATCAAGGCGCAGATCGAGGAGACCACCTCGGACTACGACCGCGAGAAGCTGCAGGAGCGCCTGGCGAAGCTGGCCGGTGGCGTCGCCGTCATCCGCGTCGGCGGCTCGACCGAGGTCGAGGTGAAGGAGCGCAAGGATCGCGTCGACGACGCGCTGCATGCGACCCGCGCCGCGGTCCAGGAAGGCATCGTGCCGGGCGGCGGGACCGCGCTGCTGCGCGCCTCCACCAACCTGCACACCCTGAAGGGTGCGAACAGCGACGAGCAGGTCGGCATCGAGATCGTTCGGCGCGCCATCCAGGCGCCGCTGAAGCAGATCGCCGAGAACGCCGGCAAGGACGGCGCCGTGGTGGCCGGTGAGGTGCTGCGTACCGATACCTACGAGTTCGGCTACGACGCCCAGAAGGACGAGTACAAGAACCTGGTGGAAGCCGGCATCATCGACCCGACCAAGGTCGTGCGCACGGCGCTGCAGGATGCGGCCTCGGTCGCGTCCCTGCTGATCACCACCGAAGCCATGGTGGCCGAGCGTCCGGCGAAGGCTCCGGCCGGCGGCGGCGGTGGCGGCGGCGGCATGGGCGGCATGGGCGGCGACATGGATTTCTGATCTTCGGATCAGTCATCACGCTGAACGGAAAGGAGGCGGGCCGCAGGGTCCGCCTCTTTTTTGTGCGTTGGGATACAATTCTGACAAGGGCGTGACCGCCACGTCATGGCTTTGACAGCGGATATACGGCTGCCCATGCTGCCCTTGTCATCGCGTACCGGCTTGCCTCGCCGTGCCTCCCGGACCATGCCCCGGGCCGCCTCCAGGTTCCGCCGCCGCATGGCCTGCCTGGGCGATGGTCGCCCAGGCCTGCTCGTCCAGGGAAGGAGCCCGGCTCGCATGGCGACTGGCACCGTGAAGTGGTTCAACGCGACGAAGGGCTTCGGCTTCATCGTCCCGCAGGATGGCGGGAAGGACGTTTTCGTCCACATCACCGCCGTGCAGAAGGCCGGCCTGCAAGGCCTCAACGAGGGCCAGCAGGTGTCCTATGAGGTTGCGATGGAACGCGGCAAGGCAGCGGCCATCAACCTGCGGCCGTTGTGACAGGGCGGGCGGGGCAACACCCCGCCCGTTCCGTTTCACGCGTCGTCGTAGATGATGTTGATGGCGCCCAGTTCGCGCAGGTGCGCCTCGGCCGCCTGGCGGGTCGCCTCATCCGGTGCGCGCAGACCGATCAGCGCGCCATTGGTCGGCGGCGGCCGGGTTTCCTCACCGGGGGTGTTGGAGACGGCGGCGGCCACGGCCTCGCCAGCGAGGCCCGTTCCGGCCCCTGCCGCCGCGGCGGCCGCGACCGCCGGTAGCAGCGCGCCACCCGTCGCGATCACCAGGCCCGCGGCACCCATGGCGGTGGCCGCCATCGCGGTGCCGACGCCAAGCTGACGGCGGTTGCGCAGGTCCGCTTCCTCCGGGTGCTCGTCCGGCGGGTTCAGCGGCGTGTCGGTTTCCGTGGTGGCGGGCGGGGTCGTCGGGTCGTCCCGCTTGGCGCCTTCCGCGCGCAGCATCGCGGCCGCGCGGTCGCGCGCGGCATCGTCGGCGAACTCACCCCACACCACGGGCACCGCCTTGGCGGCATCCTGGCCCTGTCCGGTCCACTGGCTGCTGTCCACCGTGATGGCCATGGCGGAATCCTCCGTTAAGTTGCGTCAGGCGGAGAACGCCCTCCGCCGCCGATTGTTCCGAGAAAGGATGCCGCGTGTTCGACCTGCCCGCGCTGGAGGAGGCCGCAAGGCTGGTCCACGCCGTGTTTCCGCCGACGCCGCAATTCGCCTGGCCGCTGCTCGCCGCGCGCACCGGGGCGGAGGTCTGGGTGAAGCACGAGAACCACACGCCGACCGGCGCCTTCAAGGTGCGTGGCGGGCTCGTGTTCATGGAGCGGCTGAAGCGGGAGAGGCCGCAGGTTCCGGGCATCATCTCCGCCACGCGGGGCAACCACGGACAGTCGCTGGCCTATGCGGGCGCGCGGCTCGGCGTGGCGGTGACCATCGTCGTGCCGGTCGGCAACAGCGTCGAGAAGAACGCGGCGATGCGCGCGCAGGGCGCCCGGCTGGTGGAACACGGCGCCGATTTCGACGCGGCGCGGGAGGAGGCGATGCGCCTGGCGGCGGTGGAGGGGCTGGAATTCGCCCCCTCCTTCGCACCGGACCTGGTGCGCGGCGTCGCCACCTACGCGCTGGAACTTTTCCGGGCGGCACCGCCGCTGGATGCGCTGTATGTGCCGATCGGGCTCGGCTCGGGCATCTGCGGCTGCATCATGGCGCGCGACCTGCTGGGCCTGCCGACCGAGATCATCGGCGTGCAGAGCACCGGCGCCGATTCCTACGCCCGCAGCGTCGCCGCCGGACGGGTGGTGACGACGGAACGGGCGGAGACCAGGGCGGATGGCATGGCGACGCGGGTGCCGGATGCCGGCGCGTTGGCCATCATCGCGAAGGGTGCCGCGCGGATCGTGACGGTGACGGATGACGAGATCGCGGCGGCGATCCGCGCCTATTGGCAGGACACGCACAACCTGGCGGAAGGTGCCGGCGCGGCACCGCTGGCGGCGCTGATGCAGGAACGCGGCCGCATGGCGGGGAAGCGCGTCGCGACCATCCTGTGCGGCGGCAATATCGACCTTGATCTGTTCCGGGACTGGGTGCTGGCGCCATGAGCGAACATCTGCTGCTGCGCAACTGCCGCCCGATGGGTGGCGCGGCCGTCGATATCCTGGTCGTGGGGGACACGATTTCCACGATCGGTCCGGGGCTGGCGGCGCCCGATGGGGCCATGCTTGAGGACGGGCAGGGCCTGCTGGCGCTGCCCGCCTTCGTCGAGGGGCACACCCATCTCGACAAGTCCCGCTGGGGCATGGGCTGGTGGACCAACGAGGTCGGGCCGCTTCTGATCGACCGGATCGAATCGGAACGCGCCGCGCGCCGCCACGGCTTCGACCCTGCGCGGCAATCCGCGCGGCTGGCGGAGCAGTTCCTGGCGCGTGGCACCACCCGCATCCGCAGCTTCGCCGATGTGGACACCGAGATCGGCACCACCCATTGCGACGCGCTGGTGGCGCTGCGGGAGGCGCTGCGCGGGCGGATGGACATCCAGGTGGTGGCGTTTCCGCAATCCGGCCTGCTGGTGCGGCCGGGAACGCTGGACTTGCTGGAACAGGCGCTGCGGAACGGGGCGGATATCGTCGGCGGGCTCGATCCCTCCGGCATCGACCGCGATCCGAAGGGGCATCTGGATGCCGTTTTCGGCCTGGCGGAGAAGCACGGCAAGCCGCTGGACATCCACCTGCATGAGCCGGGGGAGCTGGGGGCCTTCGCGCTGGAATTGACCGTCGAGCGGACGCTGGCCCTGGGGATGCAGGGACGGGTCGTGGTCAGCCACGGCTTCTGCCTGGGCGATGTGGCGCGGGCGCCGGCCCTGTATGCGGCGCTGGCGGAGGCGGGCATCGCCATCGCCACCACCGCGCCACCCTCCCGCGCCGTGCCATCCATACGGTCGGTGCGTGCGGCGGGTGGCAGGATCTTCGCCGGGAATGACGGCATCCGCGACACCTGGACCCCCTACAACATGCCGGACATGCTGCAGCGGGCCATGCTGGTCGGGCTGAAGAACGAATTCCGGCGCGACGACGAGATCGCCTGGGCGCTGGCCACCGTCACCGACTGGGCGGCGGAAGGTTGCGGGTTTGACCGGTACGGCCTGGTGCCGGGAGCACGGGCCGACCTGGTGCTGGTCGAGGCGGAGACGGTGGCCGAGGCGGTGGTCGCGACGCCGCCTCGGCGGCTGGTGCTGAGCCACGGCCGGGTGGTGGCGCAGGATGGCATGCTGACTTCCTAACGAACAAGCGCGCGCCACGGCCGTTTCCTGCCCAGCGAGGGCAGGAGACACGGATGAAAATTCACCATTTCGACCTGGGTCCATGCCGGCCACTCGGCGGCCGGCTGATGGATGGGGTCAGCCCCGGCCTGGTGGCGCGCATCACCTGCCACTGCCTGCTGCTGGAGACGCCGGCGCAGGGGCTGGTGCTGGTGGATACCGGCTTCGGGCTGCGCGATACCCTGCGCCCGACGCCGCGGCTGCCCGGCTGGAACCTGGCGCTGCTGCGCGCCCGCATGGACCCGGAGCACACCGCGATCCGCCGCCTGAAGAAGCTCGGCTTTGCGCCGAGTGATGTGCGGCACATCGTGCTGACCCATCTCGATTTCGACCATGCCGGCGGGCTGGTGGATTTTCCGCACGCGACAGTCCACCTGACGGCGGCGGAAGCCGAGGCCGCCACCGACCGCCGCAGCTTGCTCGATCGCGCGCGCTGGCGGCCGGTGCAGTGGGGCGATACCGGGCGCTGGCAGCCGGTGGAGACCAGGCTCGGCCGGCGCGGCGGCGGCGAGACCTTCTTCGGGCTGCGCAACGTGCGGGAGATGCAGGGCCTGCCACCCGAGATCCTGCTGGTGCCGCTGCCCGGGCACACGCCCGGCCATGCCGGAGTCGCCGTAAAGGGCCCGCGCGGCTGGATGCTGCATGCCGGCGACACCTACTTCAACCGGGACGAGGCGCATGGCGACGGCAGGCCTCCGCCGCTGGTCGGCGCCTATGAGCGCTTCATGGCGGATGACGTGACGGCGCAGCGCGAAAGCCTGGCGCGGCTGCGGCAGATGCTGCGCCAGCCGGTGGCCGACATCGCCGTGTTCTGCACCCACGACCCGGTGGAGTTCGTGGCCATGTCCGCCTGGAGCGAGAGCGACTATGCGCCGCCGATCGCAGCGGATGGCGGCGCGGCCGCCGTCGAGGTCAGTTGACGGCGAAGCAGTAGAACAGCCCGGCGCCGCCGGTGCTGCGGAACGCCTCCATCGTGCAGCCGCGCGTGGGGTGGGAGGTGTTCCAGGATTTCGAGGAGGCGTCGTCGCGCAGGCCCTGCCGGTCGTGATGACCGACCATCGCGGTGCCGTCCGCCTCGCCATCGGTCCAGCTGCGGCAGGTGCGGTCCGGGGTGAATTCGAAGGCGGTGCCGTCCTCCTTCGAACCGGTGAGGATGTCGTGGTTGTTCGGCTGCTCGCCGCGGCCGGTCACCGGCGTGCCACGCTCGGTCAGGGCGGTCTGGCGGGTCAGGTTGTTGGTCTCGCCATGCAGGTCGGCGACGCTGCGGGCGATGACCTCGCCGCGCGCGTTGCGCCAGGGGCCGGAGCCGATGCGGTCGCGGGCGTTGACGGCGTTGGCGCCCTGGGTCGAGAGGTAGGCGCGCCAGGTGCGGCCCCCGGCGCCGGCGGCCTGGGCCAGGGATTGGCAATGCGCATCGGCGCCGGCCAGGCCGCCGAGGTCTCCGCCGCGGCCGGGGTTGGCGCTGGTGATGAAGAAGCTCATTTCCGTGGGGCCCGTCTGGGCCTGGGCCGTGACGGCGACCGAGGCCAGCAGGGCGGCAGCGGCGGAAAGCCTGGTCCAGCTTCGCATGGCATTTTCTCCCGATGCGGGAGCCTGCCGCGTTTCCGCCGGAGGCGCGATTCAAATCACCTGGTAGCGGGCCTTGGCGGCGCGCTCGATGGCGCCGGCGATCAGGCGGTCGATGTCGAGGCCGATGCGGAGGTCCTGCAGGAAGCGCAGTTCCTCCTGCGTCGCGTCGCCATCCGCGGCGCAGACCTCGCAGGCCAGCAGGTAGGCGGTCTCCCGCAGCCGCATGGGCAGGGTCTCGCGCAGCATCTCCATCGCCATGTCCAGGCCATCGGTGCGGCCGAGCAGGCGGGCGACGGTGTCGGTCACCGTCTCGATGCCGGCGCTGTGGAAATCGGCGAAGGCGGGCAGTTCCTGCACCATGCGGGACATCATGGCGAGTTCCGCATCCGACATCGGGCCATCGGCGACCGACATCAGCACCATGGCGCAGACCAGCGCCTCCTGCGCGCTGAAGCGGATGGTTTCGGCCGTGCGATGAGGCATGGAAGCAGACTCCAGTAAGGCGGGTGGATTGGTCACGCGGCGCGCCGCGCGGGTCAAGTCACGGGGTTGCGGGCGCCTCGTCCAGGAAGGCCCGCGTCTCCGCCACCGCATCGCGCAGGCCGAGGCGCCGCACCACCACGCCCGGTGGCAGGCCCGCCATCAGGCGGGACGGGCAGGAGCGGTCGAGCAGGATGAAGACGCCCTTGTCGTCGGCGCGGCGGATCAGCCGGCCGAAGGCCTGGCGCAGGCGGTGGCGGGCGATGGCGTCGTCGTAGGATTTCGGCTGGCCTTCCGACAGATGCGTGCGGCGTTCCCGGTGCAGGATGGAAGGACGCGGCCAGGGCACGCGGTCGAAGACCAGCAGGCGCAGCGACCGGCCCGGCACGTCCACGCCATCCCGCATCGCATCGGTGCCGAGCAGGCAGGCGGCTTCCTCCGCCCGGAACACGTCGACCAGGGTGGCATTGTCCATGGCATCGACATGCTGGGCGTAGAGCGGGATGCCACGCTCGGCCAGCGGCTGGGCGATGCGGGACTGCACGTCGCGCAGGCGGCGGACGGCGGTGAACAGGCCGAGCGCGCCGCCGCCGGAGGCGGTGAACAGGGCGCGGTAGGCGCTGGCGATCTGGGCCGGGTCGGTCTTGCTGACATCCTCCACCACGAAGGCGCGGGTGCGCGTCGCGTAGTCGAAAGGGGAGGCGACGGCGGCGCGGATCGCCGGGCTGGGCAGGTGGGCGGCGCCGGTGCGGGCCTCGGCGGCGCGCCAGGCGGCTTCCGGGTCGTCCTCGCCGCTGCCGGTTTCGTCGCGCAGGGTGGCGGAGGTGATGAGCAGGCCATGCGCGGGGGCGGCGACGGCCATGGCGAAGGGCTGCGTCGGGTCCAGGTGATGCCGGTGCATGCCGCAATCGACCTCGCGCCCCTCCCGCCGGTCCAGCGCGAACCAGTCGACATAGTCGGGGCGGGTGCCAGGGGCGCGGGGCGGGGCGGACAAGGTGCCGAGCATGGCGGTCCAGGCCGTCAGCGGCATCAGGGCGCGGCGTTCCAGCCCGCGGCAGGCGGCCTCGATGCGGATGCGGTCGCCGACCTCCAGCTCCTCCGCCTCATCCTCCAGCCGCGCGGCGAGGCGGTCATGCAGGGACTGGAGCGGGGTCTTCAGGCGGGTGAGGCTTTCGGCGAGGATCGAGGCGGCCTCGGCGACCGGCTCCGGCAGCGGGTGGATGTCGCATTCGATGCCGTAGCCGGCCTCCTCGTCCTTGGCGCGGGCGAGCACCTGGCGGCGGACGGCCTGGAGGAAACCCTCGGCGGTGGTGCGCGGGTCCTCGCCATCGGACAGGCGGTTGGGCCAGCCGGGGGCGGGCAGGGCGCGGGCGGCCTGCAAGGCTTCCTCCAGCGGCAGCAGCAGGTCGGGGCGATCGCCGACCAGATCCTCCAGCCGGCGGGACAGGCCACGGGCACGGGAACGGCCGCCCTCGGCGCCGAGCAGCCAGCGGCGCAACTCGGCGGCCTCGGCGCCGGTCATGTCGGCGCTGAAGGCGGCGTCGGCTGCGTCGAACAAATGGTGGCCCTCATCGAAGACCAGGCGCAGCGGGCGGCCATCCTCGCCGCCGCCAAGGGCCGCCTGCACCATGACCAGGGCATGGTTGGCGATGACGAGGGTGGCGCCGCGGGCGCGGCGGATGGAATGTTCGACGAAGCACTGCTTGTAGTGGCCGCAGGCGGAGTGGATGCACTCGCCGCGGCGGTCGGCCAGCGGCCAGACGGCGTGCGGGCCGAACAGCTCGGTCAGCCAGCCGGGGAAGTCGCCGCCCATCAGGTCGCCGTCCCGCGTCGCCAGCGCCCAGCGCGCGACCAGGGCGAGGGGCAGCAGGGCGCCGGCCATGCCGGCGGCGCCGACCGCTTCCTCCATGTTCAGCAGGCAGAGGTAGTTCTCGCGGCCCTTGCGGACGACGATGCGGCGGCGGCGCTCGGCGGGTTCGGGGTAGAGCCGCGCGGTCTCCTGGTCGATCTGGCGTTGCAGGTTGCGGGTGAAGGTGGAGATCCAGACCGGGGCGCCGTTGCGTTCCGCCCAGAGGCTGGCCGGCGCCACGTAGCCCAGCGTCTTGCCGGTGCCGGTGCCGGCCTCCGCCAGCACCAGGTTGGGCGCGCCACGGGTTGCGCGGGCTTCGAAGGCGGCGGCGGCGGCGGAGGCGTAGTCGGATTGCTGCGGGCGCTGTTCGGCGCCCTCGCCGAGGATTTCGGCCAGGCGGCGGCGGGCATCGGCGGAGGTGACGGGATGCGCGGAGGGGGGCGGCGGCGGGGCTGCTTCTTCCCAATCCGGCAGGCGGCGCCAGACCTTCAGCGGGTCCAGCGAGGGGCGGGCCTGCTGGCCGAGCGCGGCGAGGATGGAATCGGCCCAGGGCCAGTTGCCGTCGGCACCGAGCTTGGCGGCCAGCGCGGCGGCATCGCGGTTCAGCGGCGCGTTGCGGCCGGCAGCCAGGTGGCGGAGCAGGGCGGTGGCGAGGTCCGGCAGCAGGGCGGCCATGGCCTCGTCATCGGCCGGCGGGTCGCGGTCCAGGGCGATGGCGAGGCCGCGCGGGGTGGGGGCGGCGGGGCGCGCGGGCTGGCAGAAGGCGAACAGCTCCAGCAGGTCGCAGGCCGGGAAGGCGCCGATGCCGAGGCGCTTGGCCGTGGCGGGGGCGTGCACCACCATCGGCGGCGGCATGTCCCGCAGCCGGCGGCCGATTTCCAGCGCGGAGCCGGTGAACAGCTCGCCATCCGGGGTCAGCAGGGTGCCGCGTCCGAAGCCGGCGATCAGCGCCGGGCTGTCGGGCAGCAGGAGGCGCGGCTGGACCATAGGTGTCGTGGCGATGGCGCGGGGGGTGGTGCCATCGGCACGGCGGCCTGACATCACGGGGCCTGTTCGGGGAATCGGCTCATGCCGCCAATGTGGCGGCATGAGCGGCGGGAACAAAGGGCGAAACCCAGGATCGGCCGCGATTCATGCGCGCGGCCGGCGGATTTCAGGCCGGGACCGCCAGCGCCGGCAGCCGTTCCGCGATCTGCACTGCGTTCAGCGCGGCGCCCTTCAGCAACTGGTCGCCGCACAGGAACAGGTCCAGGCCATGGTCGCCGAAGACCGGGTTGGCGCGGATGCGGCCGGCCTCGACGTCGTCCTGGCCGGTGGCGGTCAGCGGCATCGGGTAGAGGTTCTTCGCGACATCATCGACCAGCTTCACGCCGGCGGCCCGGCGCAGCACCTCCCGGGCGGCGTCCGCCGTGACGGGGCGCTCGGTCTCGATGGTCACGGATTCGCCGTGCACGCGCATGGTCGGGATGCGGATGGCGGTGCAGGAGATCAGCAACTCCGGCAGGCCCATGATCTTCCGGGTTTCCCAGACCACCTTCATTTCCTCCCGCGTGTAGGCATTGGGCTGGAAGCTGTCGATGTGCGGGATGACGTTGAAGGCGAGGGGGTGGGCGAAGACCTCGGCGCGGGCCGGCTGGCCCTCGACCAGCACGCGGCGCGTCTCCCGCTCCAGCTCCGCCATGCCTTCCGCCCCGGCGCCGGAGGCGGCCTGGTAGGTGGAGACGATGACGCGCTTCAGGCCGAAGGCGGCGTGCAGCGGGGCGAGCGCCACGACCAGGATGGCGGTGGTGCAGTTCGGGTTGGCGATCAGCCGGGCCTCGCCGAGTGCCTGGCCGTTCACCTCCGGCACCACCAGCGGCACGTCCTCGTCCAACCGGAAGGCGGAGGAATTGTCCACCACGGTGACGCCGGCGGCGACCAGCCCCGGGGCATGCGCCTTGGCGAAGTCGCCGGAGACGGCCAGCAGGGCGAGGTCCAGGTCCCGCGCGGCGGCCTGGGAGAATTCCTCGATCGCGATGTCGCCGAAGGGCGTGGGCAGCACCGTGCCGGCGCTGCGACCGGAGGCGAAGAGGCGGAGTTTCGTCACCGGGAAGCGACGCCGCCCGAGGACCTCCACCAATTCCCGCCCCACCGCTCCGGTGGCGCCGATCACACCGACACGCATCGCACCCTGCTCCTGCCATAAGGATGCAGGGCATCTAGCGCAAAGCGCGGGCGCTGTCAGGCGTCTCGCGGCACGGTGGCGACTGCAACCACGGCGGGTATATTGGGCGCCGGGCCGGGTGGCGGCCTCGCCTGGAAAGCGCGCGCCTTCTATAAGGCCGCGTTGCCCGCAGCCCGAGGTGCCGACCCGCATGTCCGTCGATTTCGCCGCAGCCAAGGCCTGGCCTTTCGAGGAAGCGCGCAAGGTGGCCCTGCGGGTGAAAGCCTCGGCCAAGGGGGAGGCCCTGTTCGAGACCGGCTACGGCCCCTCCGGCCTGCCGCATATCGGCACCTTCGGGGAGGTGGCGCGCACCACCTGGGTGCGGCGCGCCTTCGAGGCGCTGACCGGCCTGCCGACCCGCCTGGTCGCCTTCAGCGACGACATGGACGGCCTCCGCAAGGTGCCGGACAACGTGCCGAACCGGGAAATGCTGGCCGGGTTCCTCGGCCGGCCGGTGACGGCGGTGCCCGACCCCTTCGGCACGCATGAGAGCTTCGGCCACCACAACAACGCCCGCCTGCGTGCCTTCCTGGACCGCTTCGGCTTCGAATACGAATTCGCCTCCTCCTCCGACTACTACCGCTCGGGGCGCTTCGACGCGGCGCTGCTGCGGATGGCGGAGCGGCATGAGGCGGTGCGGGAGGTGATCCTGCCGACGCTCGGCCCGGAACGCCGCGGCACCTATTCGCCCTTCCTGCCGATCCACCCGAAGACGGGCGTGGTCATGCAGGTGCCGATGGAGGAGGTGCGGCCGGGGGAGGACCTGCTGGTGTGGGTCGACCCCGCGACCGGGGAACGGCACGGCACGCGGATTACCGGCGGGCACTGCAAGGCGCAGTGGAAGGCGGATTGGGCGCTGCGCTGGTTCGCGCTCGGCGTGGACTACGAGATGTCGGGCAAGGACCTGATCGACAGCGTCAAGCTCTCCTCCCGCATATGCAAGGTGCTGGGCGGGGAGCCGCCGATCGGCTTCACCTATGAGCTGTTCCTCGACGAGGACGGCCACAAGATCAGCAAGTCCAAGGGCAACGGCCTGACCATCGACGAGTGGCTGCACTACGCGCCGCCCGAATCCCTGGCGCAGTTCATGTACAACCAGCCGGGCCGCGCCAAGCGGCTGCATTTCGATGTGATTCCGCGCGCGGTCGATGAATACGTGCAGAACCTGGACCGGCTGCGCGCGGCGCCGGGGCCGGACAACCCCGCCTGGCACATCCATGGCGGGCCGACGAACGACCCGGGCACGCCGGTGTCCTTCACCATGCTGATGAACCTGGCCAGCGTCATCAACGCCGATGCGCCGGAGATGCTGTGGGGCTTCCTGCGCCGCTACGCGCCGGATGCCAGCGGCGAGACGCATCCGCTGCTGGCGCGGCTGGTGGAACACGCGGTGGCCTACTACCGCGACCGCGTCGCCCCCACGAAGCAGCACCGCGCCGCGACCGAGGCGGAGCGCCCGGCCTTCGAGGCGCTGGCCGCCGCGCTGCGGGCGCAGCTTGCCGAGCTGGAGGCGCTGCCGCCGGATGAGCAGGCGCGCGCCATCCAGGACATCGTCTATGACGCCGGCCGGCGGGAGCCCTTCCTGGAGCCCGCCAAGGACGGCCGGATGGGCGTTTCGCGGGCCTGGTTCAACGCGCTGTACCAGGTGCTGCTGGGCCAGCCGGAAGGGCCGCGCTTCGGCGGCTTCGTGGCACTGTACGGCATCGCCGGCACCATCGGACTGATCGAGGCCGCGCTGGCACGGCAGGATGCGGACGGCACCGCCGCATGAAGCGTCTTTGGAGCCTGGTTCGCCGGCATGGCGTGGCCGGCTTCGGGCTGCTGCTGCTCGCGGCCGCCATCTGGGTGGTGCAGAACGAATTCCGCAGCCTGTCGGTGGCGGATATCCAGACCTCGCTGGCCGCGATCCCGACCACGACGCTGTGGATCGCGGCGGGCTGGACCGTGCTGGCCTACGCGGTGCTGACGATCTACGACCGGCTCGGCAGCGTCTATGCCGGGCATCCGGTGAGCTATGCGCGCACCTCCCTGGCGTCCTTCTGCGCCTATACGCTGGCGCATAATCTGGGCTTCGCGGCCGTATCCGGCGCCGCGGTGCGCTACCGCTTCTATGCCGCCTGGGGGCTGCCCCCGCTGGCCATCGCCAAGGTGGTGGCCTTCACCAGCCTGACCTTCGGGCTCGGCGGCTTCGCGCTGGGCGGGCTGGTGCTGGTGGTGGAGCCGGAGGTGGTGCCGGGCCTCGGCGAGCATGTGCCGCATTGGGCGATGCGGATCGTCGGGCTGGCGATGTGGGCGACGGTGATCGCCTACGTCACCATGTCCCGCCTGCGGTCCCACGTGACCATCTTCAAGTACCGCATCGACCTGCCGGGCTTCCGCATGGCGGTGGCGCAGACGGTGCTGGCCAGCGTCGATGTCGCCGTCACGGCGATGATCTTCTACGTGCTGCTGCCGCCGGCGGAGGGGCTGACCTTCCTGCGCTTCCTGGGCATCTATGTCGCCGCCTACACCGCCGGCATCGCTGCCAGCCTGCCGGGCGGCATCGGCGTGTTCGACGGCGCCATCCTGATCGGGCTGCAACCGTGGTTGAGCCCGGCGCAGGTGGTCGGCGCGCTGCTGCTGTTCCGGCTGTACTACTACATCGTGCCGCTGTTCCTGGCCGGCATCCTGTTCGCCGGCTTCGAGATCGCGCAGCGCCGCCACGCGCTGAAGCGCTTCGCCACGGAACAGGGCGTGACCGACGCGCTGGAAGTGCCGGTGATCGCGGGCCTGGTGGGTCTCGGCGGCGCGCTGCTGATCTTCGTCGGCGCGCTGCCGGCGCAAGGCACGGCGGTGGCGGAATGGGCGGGGTACGAGGCGGCGGTCGCGTCCCACTTCGCCGCCTCCCTGATCGGGTCGCTGCTGCTGGTGATGGGCTACGGGCTGCTGCGGCGGCTGACGCTGGCCTGGGGCACCGGCATCGCGCTGCTGCTGACCGGCGCGCTGATCTGCTGGCTGCGCGCCGATGGCTGGTGGCTGTGGGGCGCCTTCCTGCTGGTGGCCGGGCTGCTGGCGGCGATGCGCAGCGCCTTCTACCGCACCGCGCGGCTGATGACGGAACCGCTGGCGGGCTCGACGTTGCTGCCGCTGGTGGTGGTGGGGCTGTGCGCGCTGATGCTGGCGCTGGTCAGCTACGGCGGCAAGGTGGCCGGCGATAGCTGGTGGGGCGTGGTGGTCTCGCCGCTGGCACCGGACAGTCTCAGGTTCTCCGTGGGCCTGGCGGCGGTGCTGCTGCTGGTGGCGGCGGTGCGGCTGCTGCGCCCGGCGCGCCTGAAGCCGGTGACCTGGGATGCGGAGGTCCGGGCGCGGTTGAAGGCGCTGGGGGCGGAGGCGCCGGAGATTGCCGATGGCGCGGTGTTCGGCGAGGCCGGCCGCGCCGGCTTCGGCTTCGTGCGCCGCGACGGCATCTGGCTGGCGCTCGGCGACCCGGCGGGGGAGGAGCGGGACCGCGTTTCCGCCATCTGGCGCTTCCGCGACATGTGCGAGCGGGAGGGCGTGGATGCCGCCTTCTGGCGGGTCGGGCCGGGGCTGCTGCGGGTCTATGGCGATATCGGCCTGACCGCCTTCCCGATCGGGGCGCCGAAGCCGGGCGACGGGCCGCGCTTCCTGGCCTGCCGGGCGGAGAAGGATTTGGAGACGCTGGCGCCGCTGCTGCCGGGGCGGTAGCCGGCGACCCCCTACTGCGTCGCCCAGATGATGCGGTGCATCCAGGCCAGTTCCGCCAGGTCGAAGCTGTAGTTCGGGTGTGCCGGGTTCAGGCTGGCGAGTTCCACCCGGCGGGCGGATTGGCGCAGCAATTGCTTGGCCATCACCTCCCCGGCGCGGGTGCGGACCACCACGCGGTCGCCGCGGCGCACCGGCGCGCCGGGGGAGACGATGACGACGTCGCCGTCGCGGAACACCGGCTCCATGCTCTCGCCGCTGATTTCCAGCGCATAGGCGTTGGGGTCCGGCACGTCGGGCACCGAGATCTCGTCCCAGCCGCCGCCGACCGGGTAGCCGCCATCGTCGAAGAACCCCTCGCTGCCGGCCTGGGCCAGGCCGATCAGCGGGATGCGGCGGGCGATGGCGCTGCGGCCGCGGGACAGGGCCGGGGCGCCGGTGACGAGGGAGGCGAAGGCCTCGAAGCCCGTGCCGGTGGCGGCCAGCACCTTGGCGACGCTTTCGGTGGAGGGCCAGCGGGCGCGGCCATCGACGCCGGTGCGCTTGGACGGGTTGAAGGCGGTGGCGTCCAGCCCGGCGCGGCGGGCCAGGCCGGAGGCGGAGAGCCCGTGTTCGGCGGCGAGCGCATCGATCGCCCGCCAGACATCCTCGTGCCGCATGGATGCGGATTCCCTGTTCGTCGCGGGCGACCTGCGCCTGCTGTGGGTCGTCCATCCTAGGTTTCGAGTCGGGATGCAATAGGAACCATATCCTTGCAACCTCGAGTGGAACAGTCTAGAAGGCTAATGTTCCTGTTTTGTTCAGGAACCAGCCCGCAAGGACCCCCGATCCATGTCCATCGCCCCCCGCCACGCCCCCGTCCTGGCCAGCCTGGACCGCGCGCAACCCTTCGCCTCCGCCGAGCATGCCTGGTTCTGGACCATGGCAGCGCTGACCGCCCGGCGCGATGGCGCCCGCCTCGGCGCCGGGCGCGGCCTGGTGGTGCGGCCCTGCGAGCCGGATGACGTGGTGAAGTGCCTGGACCGGCTGTACCGCCAGCGCCGCATCGACCTGGCGCATGCCCGCATCCTGCGCATCTGGGGCGAGCGGCACCAATCCCCCAGCCCGCGCATCCCCGCCGAGGCCGGCGACCTGCGGCTGTGGCGGGAGGCGATGGAGCGGCTGGATTTTCCGCTGCGCGCCAAGGGGATCGTCGGCGGTCCGCCCAGGGGCATGCAGGGCGTGATGCAGGAAGGCGAGGTGGTGGCGTTCCGGGGGCGGGTGGCATGACCGGCGCAACCTTGAACGGCGCAACCAAACCCTTGCCCACGCAGCGCCTGGCGCATCGGCGGGTGACGGATGCCACGGGGCAGTCCGTGTGGATCGCCTTCGGCGGCGCCGCCGACCAGCCCTGGCTGCAGCTGCTGCGACCCGGCTTCCGGCACTGCTTCGCGGCACTCGGGGACGAGGCCGGATGGACGGTGCTGGAGCCGCTCTCGGGCCGCCTGCTGGTGGCACGCCTGCCGGTGCCGGGCGGATTCGACCTGCCGGGCTTCTATCGCCGCGCCGGGTTGCGCGTGCTCGGCCCCTTCATCCCGACGGAGGCGACGCCACGCAGCCTGCCGCCGCTGGCGCCGTTCACCTGCGTGGCGCTGTGTCGCGCCCTGCTGGGGCCGGCGGCACCGCGGGCCTGGACGCCGTTCCAGCTGTTCCGGGAGCTGGGTGGTGAGGAAAATAATCAGGATAACTAGGAATATATGTTGACGCGGTGTCGCGTCCGGCTTATCAAGCCCCTGCCACGGGGCGATCTGCGCCTCGCGGCATCCTCCTCTCCCGGTCCCCAAACTCCGACCCGTCCGGCCTCGCCGGGCGGGTCTTTTTGTTGGGGGCCCCTCTCAAGCCGAAGGAAGCGCGCATGGGTGGCCTGTTCAAGGCGCCGAAGCCGGCCGTGTCCGCCGCGGATGCCAGCGTCGCCGCCAGCCAGGCGGCGCAGGGGGCAGCCGCGCAGGCCGCCGCCACCGAAGCCGCCGCGGAGGATACCGCCCGGCAGGCCCGGCTGCGGGCGCTGGAACGCGCGCGCCGTGGCGTGTCCGGCACCATCGCCACCTCCGCCCGCGGGGTGCTGGACCCGGCGCCGACCTTCGCCACGCGCAAGACGCTGCTGGGCGAATGAGCGCCATGATGACGCCCGACCAGATCCTGGCCGCGCAGGCCCGTGCCGCCGCCCGCCGCCGGCCGCTCGAAGGCCGCTGGCAGGATTGCTACGACCATGCACTGCCGGCGCATGATGCCGCGCCGTTGTTCGATGCGACGGCGGCGGATGCGGCGGAACAACTGGCGGCCTCCCTGCTCGCCGAACTCGCGCCGCCCTGGTCGCGCTGGTTCGGCCTGGCGCCGTCCCGCCGCCTGGCCGACGGCGCGCAGGAGGTGGCGCGGGTGATGGAGGATGCGGCGGAAACGCTGCAGGGCCATCTCGACCGGTCCAACTTCGGCCTGGAACTGCACCAGGCCTTCCTCGAACTGGTGGTGACCGGCACCGCCGTGCTGCTGGTGGAGGAAGCGCCGCCCGGCGAGGCCTCCGCGCTGCGCTTCACCGCCGTGCCGCTGCGCGAGACGGTGCTGGAGGAAGGCGTCTTCGGCCGGCTCGACACCGTGTACCGCGCCATGCGGCTGACGCCGGCCGAGATCCGGGCGCGCTGGCCGGCGGCGCAGGTCGCGTTGCCGAAGGCCTCCGCCGACGAGATGCCCGCGCCGCTGCGGGTGGTGGAGGCAGTGTGGCCCGATGCGCGCGCCGGCCATCGCTTCGCGGTGGTGCTGGAGGGTGGCGAAACCTCGGCCGAGATCCTGGCCGAGGGACGTTTCGCGGAAAACCCCTTCATCGCCTTCCGCTGGCTGAAGGTGCCGGGCGAGACCTATGGCCGCGGCCCGGTCGCCAAGGCGCTGCCGGATATCCGCACCGCCAACAAGGTGGTGGAACTGATCCTGAAGAACGCCTCCATCGCCGCCACCGGCATCTGGCAGGCGGAGGATGACGGCGTGCTGAACCCGGCCACGGTACGGCTGGTGCCGGGCGCCATCATCCCGAAGGCGCAGGGCTCGGCGGGGCTGACGCCGCTGGCGGCGCCGGGCAATTTCGACGTCTCGCAGCTGATCCTGGAGGACCTGCGCGCCCGCATCCGCGGCGCACTGCTGGCCGACCGGATCGAGGCCTCCGACAAGGCGGCGATGACGGCGACGGAGGTCACCGCACGCAGCGCCATCTCCATCCGCCTGCTCGGCGCCATCTATGGCCGGTTGCAGGCGGAGCTGCTGGGGCCGCTGGTGGCGCGCTGCCTGTCCATCCTGCGCCGGCGCGGCGAGGTGCCGCCGCTGTTCGCCGATGGGCAGGAGGCGCGGCTGGTCTACGCCTCGCCGCTGGCCCGCGTGCAGGCGCGTGCGGATGCGGCCGACACGCTGCTGTTCCTGCAGGCGGCCTCGCAACTCGGCGCGGAGGCGCAGGCGGTGCTGGATGCGCCGGCCGCCGCGCGCTGGCTGGCCCGCACGCTCGGCGCGCCGGCCGAGATCATTCGTCCCGTCCCGAACCAGGAGTGAGCCGAGGCATGTCCGAAAACCTTCTCGACGCCGCGACCGAGACCGCCAGCACGGGCAGCCGGCCCGCCGACATTCCCGAGAAATTCTGGGATGACTCGAAGGGTGCGCTGCGCGTCGATGCGCTGCTGAAATCCTACATGGAGCTGGAGCGGCGGCTTTCCCAGCGCTTCGCGCCGCCCGGCGACGATGCGCCGGAGGAGGACCGGCTGCGCTGGCGCCGCGCGCTCGGCATCCCGGACAGCCCCGATGGCTACGAGGTGACGGCGCCGAACGAGCTGCTGACGCCGGACGCGATGGTGAACCAGCGCCTGCACGAGGCCGGCTTCAGCGCGCGCCAGGTGCAGCTGGTGTACGACCTGGCCGCCGAGCGCCTGCTGCCGCTGATCGCCGAGGCCGCATCGGAATTCAAGGCCGGGCGGCAGGTGGAGAAGCTTCGCGCGCATCTCGGCGGCGAGGATCGCTACCGCCGCATCTCCGGCCAGCTTTCCGCCTGGGGCCGCGCGCATCTGCCGGAGGCGGTGTTCACCGCACTGTCCTCCACCGCCGATGGCGTGGTGGCGCTGCACCGGATGATGGAGGGCCGCGAACCCGCCCTGTCCCGCGATGCGCAGGCGGAGGCCGGGCCGGACGAGGCGGAGCTGCGCAAGATGATGCGCGACCCACGCTACTGGCGGTCCCGCGAGCCGGATTTCGTGAGGCGCGTGACCGAGGGCTTCCGGCGCCTGGTTCGCGAATAGCCACCCGCCGCACCGTTCCGCCCGCAGGCAACCCGCGAGGGCCTGCGGTTGCGCGCCGCGACGCCGGCCCTTCGGGCAGAACCGGCATCCTGGCCGCCACCCCCACCCATCGGAGACCCCAATGTCCGCATCCACCCAGATCGACGCCGTCTTCACCCGCCAGTTCCAGGCCGAGGTGCACGAGGCCTACCAGCGCCAGGGCAGCAAGCTGCGCCCGACCATCCGCGCCAAGACCGGCATCACCGGCACCAGCACCTTCTTCCCCAAGGTCGGCAAGGGCGTCGCCGCCGCGAAGACGCGGCATGGCTCGGTGCCCGTGATGAACCTGGAACACGCGCAGGTGGAATGCGTGCTGCAGGACTACTATGCCGGCGACTGGATCGACCGCCTCGACGAGCTGAAGACGAACATCGACGAGCGCACCGTCGTCGCCAATGCCGGCGCCTATGCCCTCGGCCGCAAGACCGACGAGCTGATCATCGCGGCGCTGGACAGCGCGACGCGCGACGCCGTGGGCAGTGCCGCCGGCACCACCGATGCCGATGGCCTGACCAAGGCGAAGGTGCTGCTGGCCTTCGAGATGATGGGTGCTGCGGACGTGCCGGATGATGGCGGCCGCTATGCCGTGGTCGGCTGGAAGCAGTGGTCGCAGCTGCTCGAGATCGAGGAGTTCGCTTCGTCCGAGTATGTCGGGGACGACGCGCTGCCATGGAAGGGCAGCCAGGCAAAGCGCTGGCTCGGCGCGATGTGGGTGCCGCATTCCGGCCTGACCAAGTCCGGCGCGCTGCGCTACTGCTACTTCTACCACCGCACCGCCATCGGCCACGCCTCCGCCGCCGAGGTCGAGACCGACATCACCTGGCACGGTGACCGCGCCGCGCATTTCGTGGCGAACATGATGAGCCAGGGGGCCACGCTGGTCGACGACTTCGGTGTCGTGCGCATGCGCGCCGCCGAATAGCCGCAACGCCCTCTCCCCCGCTTGGGGGAGAGGGTTGCGTGAGGGGGCTCTTCTCCCCACCACGCCGTAACCCCCCTTCGCACGAACGGACCCACGAACATGGCATTGACCGCGCTCGCGCTGTGCTCGCGCGCCCTGCTGCGCCTCGGCGCGCAGCCCGTCGCCTCGCTGGACGAGGGGACGGCGGAGGCGGAGGTGGCGGCGAATCTCTACGCACCCGTGCGCGACACGCTGATCTCCGCGCATCCCTGGTCCTTCGCCACCGGCCAGGGCGACCTGCCGCGCCTGTCCGCCGTGCCGCATGCGGACATGGCGCATGCCTTCCAACTGCCGAGCGGCTTCCTGCGCGCCCTGTCCGCCGGCGCGGGCGGCCGTGGCCGCGGCATGCCGTACCGCATCCATGAGGACCGGCTGCATGCCGATTCCCCGGCGGTGACGCTGACCTACATTTTTCGTCCCGACGAAAGCGCCTTCCCGCCCTTCTTCGCGCAGGCGCTGGTGGCGCGGCTCGCCGCGGAGTTCTGCCTGCCGCTGACCGAAAGCCAGTCCCGCGCCGAGATGCTGTTCCGCCTGGCGGAGGCCGAGTTGCGCAGCGCGCGGCTGGTGGACAGCCAGCAGGACACGCCGCGCGCCATCGAGCATTTTCCGCTCGTCGATGTCCGTGGTTGAAGAGAGGGGGGCTGAGACATGACGATCGCCACGCGCCGCATCAAGTCCAGCTTCACCGCTGGCGAGTTGGCGCCGGAGCTGTTCGGCCGCGCCGATCTGCGCGCCTTCGAGAACGGCGCGCGGCGGCTGCGCAACGTCGTCATCCAGCCGACCGGCGGCGTCGCCCGCCGCCCCGGCCTGGTGCATGTCGCGACGCTGCCGGGTGCGGCACGGCTGATGCCCTTCGAATTCAACACCGAGCAGACCTACCTGTTGGCGCTGAGCGACGCGCGGCTGCAGGTGTTCCTCGGTGATGCCGAAGTGGCGTCGCTGGCGGCGCCGTGGACCGCAGCCATGCTGCCGCAACTGTCCTACACGCAGAGCGCCGACACACTGCTGTTGTTCCATCCGGAGATGCCGCCGCAGCGCCTGACCCGCAGCAGCCACACCGCCTGGACCATCACGCCCTTCGCCTTCAGCCGCATGCCGTTCCATGCCTTCAGGCCGGACATTGCGCTGACGCCATCCGGCACCAGCGGCATGATCACCCTCACCGCATCGGCCCCGCTGTTCCAGCCCGGCCATGTCGCCACCCACATGCGGCTGAAGGGCCGGCGCATCCAGGTCTTCACGGTGCTGGACGCGTTGACCGCGACGGCGCATTGCGACGAGTTGCTGGAGGATGTGCTGCCGACGAACGATTGGCAGGAAAGCGCCTTCAGTGGCGTGCGCGGCCAGCCGGTCTGCGCCGGGTTCCACCAGGACCGCCTGGTGCTCGGCGGCTCGCGGGACCTGCCGAACCGGCTGTGGCTGTCGCGCACCGGCGACCTCGGCGATTTCGACAGCGGCAGCGGGCTGGATGACGAGGGCATCGAGTTCGCCCTGGTCTCGGACCAGGTGAACGCCATCCGCGCCGTGTTCTCCGGCCGGCACCTCCAGGTGCTGACCTCGGGCGCCGAATGGATGGTGACGGGCGATCCGCTGACGCCGTCCTCCATCCAGCTCAACCGGCAGACCCGCATCGGCAGCGCGGTGGAACGCCAGGTGCCGCCGGTGGATGTGGATGGCGCGACGCTGTTCGTCGCGCGGTCCGGCCGCGGCGTGCATGAATTCGCCTACACCGACGTCGCCGACGCCTACCAGGCGAACGACCTGGCGCTGGTCGCGCGGCACCTGGTGCAGACGCCGGTCTCCATGGCCTATGACCAGACGGCGCGGCTGCTGCATGTGGTGATGGCGGATCGCGGCGTCGCCACGCTGACTCTGTATCGCGTGGAGCAGGTGACCGCCTGGACGCGGCTGGAAACGCAGGGCGCGTTTCGAGCCGTCGCGGAAACCGAAGGCCGCGTCTACGCCCTTGTGGAGCGCTTCGGTACGCATCGGCTGGAGCGCTTCGACGCCGCGGCCGGACTGGATGCGGCACTCACGGGCATCGCGGCGCTGCCGCAGGACAACTGGTCCGGCCTCGGGCATCTGGAAGGCCGGCAGGTCGGCGTGCTGGCCGATGGCGCGCCACGCGCGGCGGAGACGGTGGTCGATGGCGCCATCCCTGTCGATCCGCCCGCCGCCACGGTGCAGGCCGGGCTGCCGTTCCGGCATGTGATCGAGCCACTGCCGATGGCGCTCGGTGGTGCATCGGGCGCCGCTGCCGCCCCGCTGCGCCTGGTCTCCGCCACCTTCCGCATCCTGGCGACTCCGGCGCTGGAGGTGGATCTCGGCCGTGGCGTGCAGCCGGTGCCGTTCCGCCGCCTGGACACGGCGCTGCTGGATGCGGCGCCGTCGCCCTTCACCGGCGACATCGCACTGCGCGCGCTCGGCTGGCGGCGCGATGCGATGGCGCCGCTGTGGCGGATCGAGGGCGAGACGCCGCTGCCGATGACGCTGCTTTCCGTCACCACCGACATGAGGATCACCAGCTGATGGCGCAACTCGCCCCCATCGCCACCGCGATCGGCGCGGGCGCATCCATCTATGGCAGCGTGCAGCAGGCGCAGACGCAATCCGCCAGCGCGAAGGCGCAGGCGAATGCGGCGCGGGAACAGGAAGCGGCGCGCGTGGCCCAGGCCCGCGTGCAGCAATCCGTCGATGCCCGTGCGCGGGAGCAGCGGCTGGCGGGCACGCTGGCCTCGACGCGCGCGCGGCTCGCAGCCGGCGGCATCTCGGCCGATGAAGGCTCGGCCGCCGCGCTCGCCGCCGGGCTGGAACGCGATGCCGCCGCGGCGCAATCGGACAGCGACCAGGTCTTCGCCGCGCGCATCTCCGCCGGCCGCCGCAGCCTGCTGAACAACGACGGATCGCTGACCAGCTGGCTGCGCGCCGGCAGCACCTTCGGGACTTCGCTGCGCAACCTGCTGGATTGATCCCGCCCCCACCCCAACAGAGTCCGGAGCCCATGATGGCCGAGCATATCCGCATCGGCGACGTCGCGCCGCGCGTCCAGTATCTGGGCGACGGCACGCGCGTTGCGTTCACCTATCCCTTTCCGATCTTCCGGGCCGAAGACATCGAGGTGCGCCTGGACGGCGTGCCGCTCAACGGCGGCTTCAGTGTGACCGGCGCCGGCCGATCCGAAGGCGGCACCGTCACGCTCGCCACGCCGGCCACGGCCGGCAGCACCGTCACGCTTCGGCGCACCATCCGTGTGGAGCGCAGCACGGATTTCCAGGACAACGGCATCCTGCGCGCCCGCACCCTGAACGACGAGCTGGACCGCCTGGTCGCGACGCTGCAGGAACAGCGGGAGGATCTGTCCTCCGCCCTGCGCCAGGACCCGGCGGAGGTCGGCGGCAACCTGGTGCTGCCGCTGCGCGGCGCGCGCGCCAACCGCATGCTGGGCTTCGACGGCACCGGCAACGTGGTGGTGCTGCCGCGGGATTCCGGCCTGATCAGCGCGCCGTTCCCGGGCGCCGTGCCCTTCACCGTGGAGGACAAGCTCGGCGAGCAGCTCAGCGCCCGCGACTTCGGCGCGACCGGCAACGGCGTCACGGAGGATGGCCCTGCCTTGCAGGCGGCGATGAATGCCGCGGGCGCTTCCGGCAAGACGCTGCTGATCGGGGAGGGCACGTTCCGCACCGCGCAGCCGCTGACCCTGCCGGGCGCGGCCGCGGGCCTGACCATGCGCGGCACCATCCTGTATGCCGGCCCGCCTGGCCAGCCGGCTCTGACGATCGGCGACGGCGGCATTGCCCGAAATGCCAGCAAGCGGCACAGCGGGCTGTCGGTGATTCGCGACGGCATCGGCGATTGGCTGGACGAGGCCGAGATCGGCATCCTGCTGCGCAACCACGATGCCTCCGTCATCGAGGTGCGGCGCGTCGAGGGCTTCACCATCGGCGTGCGGACGCTGGGCGATGCCCGTGGCTTCGAGGATTGCACCCTGGTGCTGGGCCGCATCGTCAACAACCGCATCGGGCTGGATGCGCATACACTGACGGCCGGCGCCTGGAATACCTCCATCCGCTACTACGGCGGGCATTTCGCCGTCGGTTCCACCGTGCATGTGGACAAGGACCGCTTCGGCATCCGCTTCTCCGCAGCCCCCGGTGCCTATGTCGCGCACAACCGGCACGTGTTTGACGGACCGAACTTCGAGCTGAATGCGGAAGGCCGCCCCATCGCCGGCATTCCCTTCCTGTGCGAGGTGAACAGCCGCAGCGTGATCGCGCGCGGCCTGCGCATGGAAGGCTGCACCGGCTTCGTCGCGCGCCATACCGCGGCGGCACAGGACCATGTCTATGAGGTCGCCTGGGCCAGCCAGGGCTACCTCGTGGAGATCGAGCACACCGGCACGGCGACCCGTCTCGGCGGCGTGGTCCGGACCCTGCATCAGGCCGCGGCGCATCGGGAGGCGACGCGGGAGGTTGCCGCCACGCCCGGCCTGCGCGCCGCCGCCATCCGCTGGAGCGCGACGGAAACCGGCTTCGAGCGCATGGCCTGCCTGTCCTCCAATGTCTCGGGCACGCCCGTTTCGTTGGCGGATTTCGCCTTCGCGGCACTTGAGTCCTATGTGCTGACGGATCGCGGCGTGCTGCTCACCGGTGGTCGTGGCGTCGGCTTCGTGGTCGATGCGCGCAACTGCCGGGACTTCGCGCTCGGCGTCGATGCGGATTCGCCGCGGCTGGTGGTGATGACCTTCGATGCGGCGGGCAATCTGCTCACCGATGCCGGCGGGCCACTGGTGTTGGCCTCCGGCCAGTCCATGCAGTGGAATGCGGCGGCCCGCTGGTGGCAGGGCGGGTCCGACATGACCGATGCCGGGCTGACCCGGCTGCAGTCGCTGCGCCTGGCGCCGCATGTCGCCACCGCCATCATCGGCGTCGCGCGTATCTCGGCCGATTACGAATTGCGCGCGCTGCGCTTGAACTGCGACCCGCGGCACGCGCCAGCGCTGCTGTATGGCCTGCCCGCCCTGCGGATCGGCGTGCGCGAACTTGCGGCGGACTTCGTCTGGGATCCGCCCTCCATCGCGGCCGGCGGCAATGCCGCGGTGAACGTGCCGTTGCCGGGCGCGCGGCCAGGGGATTTCGCGCAGGCGGCATTTTCGCTCTCCACCTCCGGCATCGTCTTCATGGCGCAGGTCGGCGCGCAGGATGTGGTGACCGTCACCGCCTGGAACCGCACCGGCGTCGCGGTGGATCTCGGCGCCGGCACCGTGCGGGCCCGCGTGGTGAAGGCATGAGGCGACCGACCCGTGCGGCGCCCGTGGCCTCGCCGCTGCCGAAGGAGACGCTGGATGCGGCGATGCTGCGCGTCGCCGGCGACTACGCCGCCTTCGTCGCCTCCTGGCCGCGGGGGGAGGCGGTGCCGGACCCAAAGGCCTTCGCCGCGCACCAGGCGGCCGCACGCGCGGCGCTGGCGCATATGCAGGAACTCGCGGCGATGTCGGCCGGCGACGCCAAGCCGGCGGAAAGCGAGGAGGAGGGGGTGCTGAGCCGGATGCGCGAGGAGATGGCGAAGGAGGGTGACGGATGAGTGAGCGGCCCGCAGACCTGCTCGAATTGGCCTGGATCTGGAACCGCCTTGCCAACCTGGGCACGCCGGCCGTGCATCGCCGCATGCTGCGCTGGCTGGCGGATCGCGGCGAACAGGGCGATCTGCGCCTGCTGCTGATGGCATTCCGCGGCTGCGGCAAGTCCACGCTGGTCGGGCTGTACTGCGCCTGGCAGCTCTACCGCGCACCGGAGACGCGAATCCTCGTCGTCGCGGCGGACCATGCACTGGCCACGCGCATGGTGGCGACGGTGCGGCGCATCCTCGGCCGGCATCCGCTGTGCAACACGCTGCTGCCGGACCATGGCGAGGGCTCCTGGGCTTCCGATCGCTTCACCGTGGCGCGGCAGGCCGTCCTCCGCGATGCCTCCATGCTCGCGGCCGGCATCGGCGGCAACATCACCGGCGCGCGCGCCGACCTCATCGTCTGCGACGATGTCGAGGTCGCCGGCAATTGCGGCACGCCGTACCAGCGAGAGGAGTTGCGGGAGCGGCTGACGGAGACCGAGTTCGTGCTTGTCCCCGGCGGCCGCATGCTGTTCGTCGGCACGCCGCACACCGCGGAAAGCCTGTATGCGGATGGCCCCGGCGCCTTCCTGTCCGGCTACCGCCGCCTGGTGCTGCCGCTGCTGGACGAGGCCGGCGACAGCGCCTGGCCGGAACGCTTCACGCCGGCCGGCATCGCGGCACTCCGCACCCGCGTCGGCCCGCTGGCGTTCCGTCGGCAGATGCTGCTGGAGGCGGTGGCGGAGGATGCGGCGCGGCTCGATCCCGGCCTGATCCTGCGCTACGCGGCGGAGACCGAGTACCGCGAGGCGAATGGCCGCGGCGTGCTGACGCTGATGGGCGCGCAGATAGTCTCCGGCGGCGGCTGGTGGGACCCGGCCTATGGCCGGCCCGGCATCGGCGATGCCAGCGTGCTGGCGGCGACCTACGCGGACGGCCAGGGCCGCCACTACCTGCACCGCATCGCCTACCTGCTGCACGACCCGGAGGCGGAGGAGGATGCGGCGACCCAGCAATGCCGCGCCGTGGCGCAGATCGCGCGCGACCTGCTGCTGCCGGTGCTGCGCGTCGAGACCAACGGCATCGGCAAGTTCCTGCCCGGCCTGCTGAAGCGGGAGATGCAGCGCGCCGGCATCACCTGCACGGTTCTGGAGGCCACCAGCCGGCGCGCCAAGTCCGAACGCATCCTGGCCGCGCTGGACCCGGTTCTCGCCGCCCGTCGCCTGCTGGCGCATGAAAGCGTCTTCCGCACCCGCTTCGCACGCGAGATGGCGGAATGGCGCCCCGATGCGCCGGGCCAGCACGACGATGCGCTGGATGCCGTGGCCGGCTGCCTGCTGTCCGAGCCGGTGCGCCTGCCCGGCGCGCCGCCGCTGCGGCCGGCGACGCTGCCGTGGCGCGGTGGCTAGGCAATCTTCCGCGGCGCGATCTCGGTCGCGTGGCGCTCAAGCCCCTCCGCCGTCGCCTCATAGCGCCCATCCGGCCGCAGCCGGGCGAGTCCCATGCCGGACAACCGCGCCAGGCAGGGGCCGTCCTTCAGCCCATCCGGGCGGCCCGGCCGGCCGACCAGTGTCAGCCGGTGCAGCGCCGACCGGCAGCAGGTCTCGAGATAGGGCTGGTTCCACATCGCCCCAGGGTGGCCCCGCCGCCGTTCCTCTTCAAGGAGTTCCCCGCCATGATGCCCGATATCCCGCCGCAGATCCTGAATGCGCTGGCGGATGCGCCGCTCGCCGCCCTGATGCTGTGGATGCTGCACAATCTGCGGCGCGAGCTGCAGCAGCGGCCGGATGCGGCCCCGCCGCCTGCCGGCAACCCGTCCCACAACGAGCTGGTCGACTTCAAGCTGGAGGTGGCGCGCACCTATGTGCCGCTGTCGCTGATCCGCGACCTGGACAGCCGCCTGTCCCTGCAATTGCTGCGGATCGAGGAAAAGCTGGACGAGGTCAGCCGCACCGCCACCACCGCGACCGCCATCGCCGGCCAGTCCATGCCGAACCGCAAGATGGGCTTCGGCGCCCGCGCCGAGGCGGAGGGCGACCGATGAGCGCCAGCCTGGCCCGCCCGCGGATGCTGACACCCGCCGGCATCCTGGAGCTGACCTTGTGGGGGGAGGCCGGCCACCGCCCGGTGCGCGGCATCGAGGGCATCGCCGCGGTGGTGATGAACCGCGCGCGCCTGGCGGGCCTGCCGGATGGCCCGCGGCACCTCGGCCGCGGCGTCGCCGGCATCTGCCGCGCGCCCTTCCAGTTCGGCTGCTGGCACCCCAGGCATCCGCGCCACCTGGCCATGCAGGCGGCCTCGGTGCAGGAAGACGCGGCCTTTGCCGTGTGCCGCCGCATCGCCGCCCGCGCGCTGGCCGGCGCGCTGCCGGACGGCACCGGCGGCGCCACCCACTACCACGGCGTGGAACGCCTGCCGCGCTGGGCGGTGGGCCTGATGCCGACGGCGGAACGGGGTGGGCTTGCGTTCTATCGCCTGCTCGGCTGAAAACACCGGCCATGGAAGACCTGATCTACACCATGGTGCGGGAGGAGGATTGGCGCGCGGCGGAACGCGCCGGCTTCTACGCCGGCAGCGCCGACGATGCGCGCGACGGCTTCCTGCACTTCTCCACCGCCGCGCAATTGCGCGCCAGCGCCGCCAGGCACCGCGCCGGGGTGGCCGACCTCTGGCTGGTGCAGGCCGATGCCGCGCGGCTCGGCGCGGCGCTGCGGTGGGAAGGGGCCTCGGGCGGCAACCGCGCCGGCCTGTTCCCGCATCTGTACGGCACCCTGCCGCTGTCGGCGGTGCTGTCCGCGACCCGCCTGCCGCTGCGGCCGGATGGCCTGCACGAATTCCCCGCCGACATTCCCTGAAGCGGCCTCAGCCGCAGCGCGTGGCGGCGATGCGGCAATAGGTTCCAGGCGCGAGCCTGACCCGGCAATCCTGGATCGCCGTGGTGCGCGCCACGGCGAGCGTCTGGCCGCTGCCGGCGCCGTAATGCACCACCGTGAAGGTCGCCGGATCGCGTGTGATGACCAGCCCCGTGCCGCGCACCGCCCGCGAGATCGCCATGCAGCGGTCCTGCGTCTCGACCAGCAGGTTGCAGGGCCGGCTGCCGTTGCTGCGGGAACAGGCCTGTTCGGCGTTGCGATGGGCCGTCATGCGGTCGGACGGGGTGGAGATGGCCAGGGCGACCTGCGGCAGGGTTCCGGCATAGGCCACCAGGCTGCGCCGCACTGGCGCCATCGCCGTGTTCCGGGCTGCCACGCCGCGCCCCGTTGCTTCCGCGGTGCCGGACCTGCGCTGTTGCCGCAGGTGCCGTTCGCCCGCGCCACAGCGCACCAGGCAGACCTGCGCCGCGCGCTGGTCCTGGGCGAAGTTCTGGATCTGCGATGCGCATTGCCGGCGGCAGGACTGGCTGGCGGCCGTCATCTGGGCCTCGGCCGCGGCGCCAGGTAGCAGAAGACCCAGCAACAAAACCGGCAGCAGTCTTCGCCAGGGCGAGATCGGCTTGACTTGCATCTGCGCAGTCTCCTGCAATCGGATCGGGGCTCGCGGGAGAACAAGGCATCCCGTGCCGCTCGATTACACGAAATACACTTCTCGGTTCGGCTAATTTCAACCTTGGCGTGAAACGTGAACGCGGCCGCAGCCTTGCGGGCCTGCCGCCGGCGCCGCATCCTGGCGGCCAACACGCGGCGGGGCAGGGCCATGGCGAATTATGTGCAGACGGTGCTGGGCCCGGTGGCGCCGGACAGCCTGGGCGCCACGCTGATGCATGAACACGTCCTGTGCGACATCACGCCGCGCAGCCTGCGCGGCCAGGTCGCGCCGCCCATCACCCTCGCCAGCCGCTACGACATCGACTACGGCCGCCACCCGCATGCCGGAAAGACCGTGATGCTGGACCGCGAGTTGGCGGTCGCCGAACTGGACCTGTTCCGCGCCGAGGGCGGCGCCACCATGGTGGAGATGACGATCGGCGGCCTGGCGCCCGACCCGCTCGGCCTGGTGGAGGTCTCGCGGCGGACCGGCGTGACGCTGGTGATGGGCTGCGGCCAGTATGTCGAGGATTTCCAGGACCCTGCGAACCACGACCGCACGGTGGAGGACTTTGCCGCCGAAATGGTCGGCGCGCTACGCCACGGCGCCTGGGGCACCGATGTCCGCGCCGGGCTGATCGGCGAGATCGGCTGTTCCGCGCCCTGGACGCCGCTGGAGCGCCGCGTGATGGCCGGCGCCGCACTGGCGCAGCAGGAAACCGGCGCGGCGCTGACCATCCACCCGGGCGTGCATCCCGACCAGCCGGCCGAGATCATCGCCTTCCTGCGCGACCATGGCGGCGACATTCCACGCACGATCATCGACCACGTCGACCGCACCATCTTCGACGATGATCGCCTGTTCGCGCTGGCCGATACCGGCTGCGTGCTGGAATTCGACCTGTTCGGCTACGAGCACGCCTACTGGTCCTTCGCGCCGATCAACATGCCGAATGACGGCACCCGCATCGACATGATCCGCCGCCTGCTGGACCGCGGCCATGGCGCGCAGGTGGTGATCAGCCAGGACATCTGCCGGCTGACGCGGCTGCGCGCCTTCGGCGGCCACGGCTACGGCCACATCTTCCGCAACGTCGTGCCCTTCATGCGGGAGAAGGGATTTTCCGACGCCGAGCTGGATGCGATCCTGGTGGAGACGCCACGAAGGCTGCTGACACTCAGCCGGTAATGCCGATCTGCCACGGCGCGAACTCATGCTTGCCGACGCCGAGCTGCTCGCTTTTCGTCGGCTCGCCGGAGGCCGTGCGCAACAGCAGGTCCAGGATGCGCTCGCCCATCTCGGACAGGCTCGCCGTGCCGTCCAGGATCTCGCCGCAGTTGATGTCCATGTCCTCCTCCAGCCGCCGGAACATCGGCGTGTTGGTGGCGAGCTTGACGCTGGGCACCGGCTTGGCGCCGTACATGGATCCGCGCCCGGTGGTGAAGGCGATCATGTTGGCGCCGCCGGCGACCTGGCCGGTGGCAGAAACCGGGTCGAAGCCGGGCGTATCCATGAAGACGAAACCCTTGGTCGTCACCGGCTCCGCATAGCGGAACACGTCCATCAGCGGACCGGTGCCGCCCTTCATGGAAGACCCCAGCGACTTCTCCAGGATGTTCGCGAGCCCACCGGCCTGGTTGCCCGGGCTGACCACGCCGTTGATCTGCGTGTCGCGGCCCGGCGTGTAGGTGTCCTTCCACCAGCGGATGCGCTCGATCAGCTTTTCGCCGACTTCCTGGCTGACGGCGCGGCGCGTCAGCGTGTGCTCGACGCCATAGATTTCAGGAGTTTCCGACAGGATGGCGGTGCCGCCGTGGCGCACGAGAAGGTCCATCGCCGCGCCCAGTGCCGGGTTGGCGGTGATGGAGGAAAACCCGTCCGAGCCGCCGCATTGCAGTCCGACGCTGAGATGCTCGGCGGAGACGGTGGAGCGGGTGGCCTTGTTGGCCTCCACCAGCATCTCCTTCACCACGGCCACGCCGGCCTCGATGCTTTTGCGCGTGCCGCCGACTTCCTGCATCACCAGGGACCGCAGCAGCGGCCCCGGCGTCAGGCCCTGCTCGGCCAGCAGGCCCGCGATCTGGTTGCGCTCGCAGCCCAGCCCGATGACGACGACGCCGGCGACGTTGGCGTGCCGCATGTAGCCGCCGAGGGTGCGGCGCAGAAGCTGCATCGGCTCGCCGGACAGTTCCATGCCGCAGCCGGTGGAATGGGTGAAGGCGGCGACGCCATCGACATTCGGAAACTCCGCCAGCCGCTCCGGCGTGAACCAGTCCGCCACGGCATGCGACACGGTCGCGGAACAGTTCACCGACGACACCACGGCGATGAAGTTGCGCGTGCCGACGCGGCCATCCGGGCGCACGTAGCCTTCGAAGGTCTTGCGCTGGTCGGCGGGGATCATCTCCACCGGCTTGTAGTCGCGGCCGATGGCGTAGTCGCGGTCGAATTCGCGGAAATCGATGTTGTGGGCGTGCACCATCGTGCCGGCGGGAATATCCTCCGCCGCGAAGCCGATGGTGACCTGGTATTTCAGCACCGGGTCACCCTTGCGAAGCTGGGTCGTGGCGATCTTGTAGCCGGCCGGCACCTTGTTGCGGGCCAGCATGTTCTCGCCGGGGATGGACGTGCCCGGCTCGATGTCGATCCGCGCCACCACCACATTGTCGTCGGGGTGCAGGCGGATCACCGGGCCGTTCATGCGCTTGGACGAAAGGTCGATCATGCGGGGCGTCTCCTGTTGCCCCCAATTCAACACGTCCGCCGGCAAAAGTCAGCGCCGCGCTATTCTGCCGGCAGCATGGCCGGCATGCGGGCCTCGGCGGGCCGCAGCGCCAGGATCACCAGCCGCACCAGGAACAGCACGACGCCCGCCAGCCAGGCGAGCGACGCCCCGATCGCCAGGCCCGGCGCCTGCTGCGTGATGGACAGGTAGATGCCGAAGGGAAACAGCGCGGCGGATGTCACGCACAGCCCGAACTGCGCCAGGGCCGGCACGCGCGCCGCCAGCAGTTCCGGCCAGCCGCGATGCACCAGCCCCATCAGGCCGAGCGAGGTCCAGCCCAGCAGGTTGAGGTGCGCATGCACCGGTGCGAGCTGGAAATCATGGGCGATGCCCATGAAGACGCCGAGGCAGACGCCGCCGACCATGCAGGCGGCGGCGGCGATCAGGTAGAACAGGGGCAGGCGGGCCATGGGGTTTCTCCGCGAGAATGTGCGGCCGGCCTTCTGATCCGCTTCGGTTTCGGCGAGGTTTCGCGCCGTTGCGGTATCGCGTTTCGCGGGTTTCAGCCCAGCATCTGGCCGCCATCGACGATGATGGTCTGCCCCGTCACCCAGCGCGCCGCGTCGCTGGCCAGGAACAGCACCACCTCCGCCACCTCCTCCGGCGTGCCGAGGCGGCCGAAGGGGATGGCGCCGAGAATACGGTTGTACAGCGCCGGGTCGCTCGACTTCCGCTGTTCCCAGGACCCGCCCGGAAACTCGATGGACCCCGGCGCCACCGCATTCACCCGCACGCCGTCCGGCCCGAAGGCGGCCGCCTGGCTCGATGTGTAGTTCACCAGCAGCGCCTTCACCGCCGCATAGGCCGGCGTGCGCAGCGAGGGCCGGAAGCCCGAGATCGAGGACACGTTGACGATGCTGCCGCGCGACGCCTTCAGATGCGGCGCGGCGATGCGGCTGGCGCGCACCGTCGCCATCACGTCCACGTTCAGGCCCTTTGCCCAATCCTCCTCCGTGTCCCGCGCGCCGAAGCCGCTGGCGTTGTTGACCAGCACGTCCACTCCGCCGAGCGCCGCCGCCGCTCCCTCCGCCCAGCCGGTCACCTGATCGGCCACGCCAAGGTCGGCCGACACGGCATGCGCGGTGACGCCGAGCGCCGCGATTTCCGCCCGCGTCGCCTCCAGCGCCTTCGGGTCGCGCGCGCAGATGGAAACCTGGGCGCCTTCCTGGGCAAAGCCCAGCGCGATGGACCGCCCGATGCCCCGGCTGCCGCCCGCCACCAGCACCCGCTTGACCGCAAATCTCGCCATCGCGCGTCTCCCTTGCCTCACACCCGCAGCAGAACCCTGCCGGGCATGGCTTGGCAAGCCGGGCCGGGCAGGGCAGACGGATGCGGTCGAGACGGGAACAGCGCCATGCCGGATGCCAACGCAACCAGTCAGACCGTGGCGGAGGCCCTGCTGGCCGAGCTTGCGCGCCGCGGCACCCGACGCATCTGGGGCGTGCCGGGCGGCGGCTCCTCGCTCGATGTCATCGCCGCGGCGCCGCGCTTTGGCATCGCATTCATCCTGGCCCGCCAGGAAGCCAATGCGGGCATCATGGCGCTGGCCGATGCGGAACTGACCGGGGCGCCGGGCGTGGTGATGACCACCAAGGGGCCGGGCGTTTCCAACGCCGCCAACGCGCTCGCCTGCGCCACGCTGGAACGCGCGCCGCTGCTGCTGCTTTCAGATGGCTTCACCTCGGCGCAACTAACCTGGGTGACGCACCAGGCCTTCGACCAGCAGGCCGCCACCGCCGCCGTTGCCAAGGGCCATGCCCGGGCCGAAGGCGCGGCGCCGGCCGAGGAGATCGCGGCGCTGCTGGATCTGGCGCAGGCCGCCCCGCGCGGCGCCGTGCATCTGGACCTCACCGGCGCCGCCGCCCGCCGCAATGCCGCGCCTGCCACGCCGCGCGTGGCCGCCGCGCCCGCGGCGCCCCCCTTCGGCGATGCCGCAGGCCTGCTGGCGCAGGCGCAACGCCCCGTGATCCTGGCCGGGCTGGAAGCCGCCGAGCCCGAGGCCACCGCCGCACTCCGCGCATGGGCGGAGGCGCTGGGCTGCCCCGTCCTGGTCACCTACAAGGCCAAGGGCGTACTGCCCGACCGGCACCCGCTCTACGCCGGCCTGTTCACCGGCGGCACGCTGGAGGCGCCCTGCGTCGGCGCCGCCGACCTCATCATCCAGATCGGCCTGGACCCGGTCGAGCTCATCCTGCAGCCCTGGCGCTACAAGGCGCCGATCCTCGATGTCGCGCTGCGCCCGCATCCCATCCGCTACGCGCAGCCGCAGGCGGCGCTGCATGGCGCGCTGGCGGCCAGCATCGCCGCGCTGCACGCCGAGGCGCGGCGGTCGCTGTGGACGGACGCGGAGATCGCCGCGCTTCGCGACACAGCGCTGGCGGCGCTGGAATGGCGGGGGCCGGGCGGCGTCTCGCCACCCGACATCGTCCGCCTCGCACAGCAGGAAGCCCGCGCCGCCGGCCACGCGCCGCGCGTCGCGGTCGATGCCGGTGCGCACATGTTCTCCGCCACCGCCTTCTGGCAATGCGACCACCTGCGCGACCTGCTGATCTCGAACGGCCTGGCGACCATGGGCTTCGCGCTGCCCGCGGGCTTGGCCGCCGCGGCGCATGATCCGGCACGCGGCGCCATCGCCTTCACCGGTGATGGCGGGCTGATGATGTGCGTCGGCGAACTTGCGACGGCGGCGCAGATCGGCGCCAGGCTGGTCACCATCGTCTTCAACGACAGCGCCCTGTCGCTGATCGACATCAAGCAGCAGCAGCGCCAGCTTGCACCGGCCGGCGTGCGGTTCCGGCCGACCGATTTCGCCGCGGTTGCCGAAGGCTTCGGCGTGAAGGGTCTGCGCGCCGCGACGCCGGAGTCCTACCGCGCCGCCCTGCGCCAGGCCTACGCGCATGACGGGCCAAGCCTGATCGACGTGCAGGTCGACCCCGCCGGCTATCCGGCGCAGCTCCAGGCGATGCGCGGCTGATGTCGGAACCCCTCTCCGCGCTCCGCCTCGGCACCGCCTGGGCCCGCATCGCCGGGCTGATGGACGAGGCCGCCGAAAGCTTCGTGCGCACCTCCTTCTCCTCCGTCGTGCGCGACAACTGGGACATGGCGGTCGGGCTGATGGACAGCGCCGGCCGGCAGTTCGCCCAATCCTCGCGCTCCGTGCCCAGCTTCGTCGGCACCATGCCGGTGACGCTCGCCGCCATGCTGCGCCGCATCCCGGCGGCGTCGCTGGCGGAAGGCGACGTGCTGATCTCCAACGACGGCTACCTCGGCACCGGCCATCTCAACGACATCACCATGGTCAAGCCGATCTTTGCCGGCGGCCGCATCATCGCCTGGATCGGCAGCACCTTCCACGCCACCGATATCGGCGGCGCGCCGAGCGTGGAGGCACGCGATTCCTGGGAGGAAGGCCTGACCATCCCCGTCGCCCGCATCCTGCGCGGCGGCGTCGAGAACGAGGATGTGGGTGCCTTCCTCGAAGCCAATCTGCGCCAGCCGGAGGAGGTGCTGGGCGACCTCCGCGCGCAGTTCGCCATGTACGACCAGGCCGCCCCGCGCCTGCTGCGCATCCTGGCGGAGGAGGGCATCGCATCGGCCGATGCACTCTCCGCCGAGATCTTCGCGCGGTCGGAGCGCGCCATGCGCCAGGCCATCGCCGCGGTGCCGGATGGCGAGGTGACGGATGAGGTCACCGCCGATGGCTTCGAACACCCCGTCACCATCCGCCTGCGCCTGGCGATCCGCGGCGATGCGCTGACGCTCGACTTCAGCGGCACGGATGCGCAGATCGCCCGCCCGGTGAATTCGCCGCTGAACTTCTCCCGCGCCTATTCCAACTACGCGGTGAAGTGCGCCTTCGATCCGACGACGCCGAACAATGATGGCTGCTTCCGTCCGATCACGCTGATCGCGCCGGAGGGCTCCATCGTGAACCCGCGCCGCCCCGCGCCGGTCTGGGGCCGCCACCTGACGGGCCACTACCTGCCCATGCTGGTGCTGTCGGCACTCGGCCAGTTGATCCCGGATCGCGTCGTCGCCGAATCCGGCAGCCCGCTGTGGAACGTGTATTTCACCGGCGAGCAGCCGGATGGCCGGCGCTATGTCCGCATGTTCTTCATGAATGGCGGCCACGGCGCCGCCGCCTCCCATGATGGCGCCGCCTGCCTGTCCTTCCCCTCCAATGTCGCGACGCAGCCGGTGGAGCAGTTCGAGAATGCGGTGCCGATGCTGGTCACGGAGAAGTCGCTGATCCAGGGCAGCGGCGGCGACGGCACGATGCGCGGCGGCCTCGGCCAGCGCATCGGCTTCCGCGTCGTCGGCGACAGGCCCGTCACCGCAACCTACCGCCACGAGCGTGTGCAGCACCCGCCGCGCGGATTGCTGGGCGGCGCGGCCGGACGTGGCGGGCGGGACCTGCTGAACGGCACGCAGGTCGCCGCCAAGGCGCGCCTGGTGCTGAAGCCCGGCGACACGCTGGTCTTCGAGACCCCCGGCGGCGGAGGCTTCGGCCTGCCGGATGCGCGCCCCGCGGCAGCCCGAACAACCGATGCCGCCGAGGGCTATGTGTAGTGCAGAAACCCTGGCGCATCGGTGTCGACATCGGCGGCACCTTCACCGACTTCGTGCTGCTCGACACCCGCGACGGCCGCCTGTTCAACGGCAAGGTCCTCACCACCCCGCACGCCCCGGAACAGGCGGTCCTCGCCGGCATCACGCAGCTTCTAGCCCGGCACGACGTGGCGCCCGATGCCGTGCAGCACGTCATCCACGGCACCACCCTGGTCGCCAACGCACTCATCGAGCGCCGTGGCGTTCCCACCGGCTTCCTGACGACGGACGGCTTCCGCGACATCCCGGAGATCGGCACCGAACTCCGCCACGACACCTACGACCTGTTCATGCGGCGGCCGGAGCCGCTGGTGCCGCGGCGCCTCCGCCTCGGCGTGCCGGAACGGCTCGGCGCCGATGGCACCGTGCTGCTGCCGCTCGACGAAGCCGCCGCCCGCGCCGCCATACGCGCGCTGCGCGATGCCGGCGCGCAGGCGCTGGCGATCTGCCTGCTGCACGCCTTCCGCAACCCGGTGCATGAACGCCGCCTGGCAGTGCTGGCACGGGAGGAAGCGCCCGGCCTGACGCTCTGCCTGTCCTCCGACCTGGTGCCGGAGATCGGCGAGTACGAGCGCGGCACCACCACCATCTGCAACGCCTATGTCCAGCCGGTGTTCGAACGCTACCTCGCGCGTCTCGGCGATGGGCTGCGCGGTGCCGGCGTCACCGGGCCGCTGTTCCTGATGCTGTCGGATGGAGGCACGGTGCAGGAAGGCGTCGCGGCGCGGCACCCGATCCGCCTGGTGCAGTCCGGCCCCGCCGGCGGCGTGCAGGCGGCGCGCGTCATCGGCGCCGCGGCGGGCGCCTCCGATATCCTGTGCTTCGACATGGGCGGCACCACGGCAAAGGCCGCGCTGATCGATGCCGGCCAGCCGCAGCGCAGCCTGGATTTCGAGGTTTCGCGCGTCGACCGCTTCCGCAAGGGCAGCGGCTTTCCGCTGAAGGTGCCGGTGATCGAGATGATCGAGATCGGCGCCGGCGGCGGCTCCATCGCCCGCGTCGACCGCCTCGGCCTGATCCGTGTCGGGCCGGACAGCGCCAGCAGCGATCCCGGCCCGGCCTGCTACGGCCTCGGCGGCACGCTGCCCACGGTGACGGATGCCGACCTGCTGCTGGGCTACCTCGCACCCGACAGTTTCCTCGGCGGCGACATGGTACTGGATGTCGCCGCCGCCGAGCGCGCGATCCTGGAGCATGTCGGCAAGCCATTGGGCCTCACCGCGCTCGATGCCGCCTGGGCGATCCATGAGACGGTGAACCAGGCCATGGCGCAGGCCGCCGGCATCCATGCGCTGGAGAAGGCGCGACGGATCGAGGCCTACACCATGGTCCCGATCGGCGGGGCCGGCCCGGTGCATGCCTGCGCCATCGCCCGCAAGCTCGGCCTGCCGCGCCTGGTCTCGCCGCCCGGTGCCGGCGTCGCCTCCGCCTTCGGATTCCTCGCCGCGCCGATCTCCTTCGCGCTGCTGCGCGCCATGGTGGCGCCGCTGGCCAGCCTGGACCTGGACGCGCTGCACGCGATGCTGGCCGCGATGGAGGCGGAGGGCCGCGCCATGGTGGCCGAGGCCGGCGTCGCCCAGCCGCTCATCCGTCGCTACGCCGCGCTGCGCTATGCCGGCCAGGGCTACCAGGTGGAGGCCGAGATCCCCGAGGGCGCCCAGGCCGACCGCGCCGCCATCCGCGCCGCCTTCGAGGCCGAGTACCTGCGCCTGTACGGCCGCATCGAGGCCAGCCTGCCGGTTGAGCTCGTCGGCTGGCGCGTCATCGTCGCCGGCCCGACGCCCGAGCTGGAACTGGCAGGCGCGCGCGCGGGGGGAGTGGCCCGCAAGGGCACGCGGCAGGCCTGGTTCGGCAGCGGCTTCCTCGAAGCCACCACCTGGAATCGCGGCGCGCTGCGCCCCGGCGACATCCTCGCCGGCCCGGCGCTGGTCGAGGAACGCGAAAGCACGCTGGTCCTGCCGCCTGGCGCCACGGCCACCTGCGACGTGGCGCTGAACCTGGTGGTGACGTTCAGCTGACCGGCGTGCGCCATTCGGCATGCGCGCCGGTGGTGCCGCGCACCACCGCCTCATAGGCCGCCTGCAATTGCCGCGTCACCGGCCCCGGCTTGCCGTCTGCCACCGGCAGGCGGTCCACGCTGGTGACCGCGACCAGTTCCTGCCCCGTCCCGCACAGGAACACCTCGTCCGCCACATACAACTCCGTCCGGTCCACCGCGCGTTGTTCCACCGGAAACCCGGCCTCCGCCGCCAGCACCAGCACCGTGTCCCGCGTCACGCTCTCCAGGATGTCGCTGGCGCGATCCGGCGTCACCAGCACGCCGTCGCGCACCAGGAAGATGCAGGCCGCGGCGGCTTCGGAGAGTTTTCCGCGCGCCGTCAGCAGCAGCGCGCTGTCATAGCCATCCGCCTTGGCCTGCAGGGTCGCGAGGCGTCCGGCATGGTAGTTGGCGCTCGCCTTGATGCGCGGCGGCATTGAATTGTCAGGCAGCCGGGTCCAGGAGGACACGCCCGCCGCGAGGCCCGTCGCGAATTTGGCGGAGCGTTCGCGCGGCAGCGCGGCGGCGATCCAGCCGACCGGCCCGGTGGTGGCCATGGTGCCAAGGCCCTCGATCTGCGCCTGCACGCGGATATAGGCGTCCTCGTTCGGCGCGTTCAGCCGCACCACCTCCAGCACCGCGGCGCGCAGCACATCGGTGGCAGGCGGCGCGTCGAAGCGCATCACCTTCATGCCCTGTTGCAGCCGCGCCAGATGCTCCTCCAGCCGGAACACGCTGAAGCGGCCATCGGCCGGGTTGCGATAGGCGCGCAGCCCCTCGAACACCGCGATGCCATAGGCGACGGCGAGCGACAGCGGGTGCAGCCGCGCCTCCGCGAAGGGCATGTCCTGTCCGTTGTGGATGATGCGCCGCGCCTGCCACATGCCGCTTGTTCCCCGGTCCCGTCCCGGCGAGTGTGCGCGGCCGACCCCCAGTCAACAAGGTTGCCCCCCTGCATGAACCCGCTCGACCTGCTCTCGCCCGGCCTCCGCGCCCGCATCGTGCCCGGGGTGAACGGGCTGGCGGTGCATGTGCTGGAAGCCGGGCAGGCGGGGCGGCCTGCATCCTGCTGCTGCACGGCTTTCCGGAACTCGCCTTTTCCTGGCGCAAGGTCATGCCGGCACTGGCCGAGGCCGGCTACCACGTCGTGGCGCCCGACCTGCGCGGCTACGGCCGCACCACCGGCTGGACGGCGGACTACGACCGGCCGCTGGCGCCGTTCCAGATGCTGAACATGGTGCGCGACCAGCTGGCGCTGCTCGACGCCATGGGAATCGCCCAGGTGCACCTGCTGGCCGGGCACGACTATGGCTCCCCGGTCGCTGCCTGGTGCGCGCTGATCCGGCCGGACGTGTTCCGCCGCGTGGCGCTGATGAGCTCGCCCTTCGCCGGCCCGCCCGCCCGCAACCCGCCGGCGGGCGAGGATGTGCATGCCGGCCTGGCCGCACTCGACCCGCCGCGCAAGCACTACCAGTGGTACTACGCCGAGCGTCGCGCCGCGGGTGACATGGACAACCCGCCGCAGGGTCTGCACGCCTTCCTGCGCGCCTACTACCACCACAAGAGCGCCGACTGGCCCGGCAACGCGCCCTTTCCGCTGTCCGGCTGGACGGCGACCGAGCTGGCGAAGCTGCCCGACTACTACGTGATGCCGCTGCACGCGACGATGCCGGCGGCGGTGGCCCCCTTCCTGCCGCCCGGCGAGTCGCCCTGGCTGACCGATGCGGAACTGGCGGTCTATGCCGCGGAATATGCCCGCACCGGCTTCGCCGGCGGCCTGCAATCCTACCGCTGCAATACGGGCGGGGCGAACGCGGCCGAGCTGGTGCTGTTCGCGGGCCGGCGGATCGAAGTGCCGGCCATCTTCCTGGCCGGCGCCAGCGACTGGGGCATCCACCAGTTCCCTGGCGCCCTGGCGCGGATGCAGGCCGAGGCCTGCGCCGATTTCTGCGGGATGCACCTCATCCCAGGGGCCGGGCACTGGGTGCAGCAGGAACAACCGGAGCGTGTGGTTGCGCATCTGCTCGCCTTTGCGGCGCCCGCGTCAGCCAAGTAGGTGTTGCAATAGAGTAACAGCGTGGCGCCGTTTGCAGTTAGCGTCGCGAAGGCTTCTCGCTCCCGGCGCTTGCGGTGGCTACAAGACTGCAAGTCATTGCCCGATCGCGACCTGCGAAGGCGTTCGGCGCTTGGAGGATCCAGAGTGATGCACGTTCGGAACGCCTTGCTGGCCGCGACCTTCCTGGCCCTTCCCCTGGCGGCGCAGGCGCAGCCGATCAGCGGGTTGTATGTGGGTGCCGGCGTCGGCGTGAACATGCTGCAGGAATCGGATGTCGAGCTCTCCCGCGGCATGGGCGCTACCGTCGCGGCCCGCAGCGGCTCGGCCGAATTCGACTATGGCTTGGCCACTGTGCTCAGCGTCGGCTATGGCTATGGCAATGGCCTCCGGGCGGAGCTCGAGGGCTCCTTCCGCCAGAACGACGTCGACAGCTTCACCGGCGCGGGTGTCGCGCGGCCGATCCGCTCCCTCGGGCAGGCCAGCAGCTACGGCCTGATGCTGAACGCGCTGTACGACTTCTCCTTCCCCAATGCGCCGATCATCCCCTATGTCGGCGTCGGCGTCGGCTACCAGTGGGTCGACTACAGCGGCGTGCGCGGCGCCGGGAGCAACGGCACCGTGATCCTGGACGGGACCGATGGCCAGTTCGCCTACCAGGCGATCGTCGGCGGCGCCTTCCCGGTGGCCGAGTTCCCAGGCCTCGCCGTCACCGCCGAATACCGCTTCATGGGCACGCTGTCGCCCGAGATGGATGCCCGCTCGGGCGTCACGAACACGCGTGGCACCGCCGAGGTCGACAACTTCAACCACAGCCTGCTCATCGGTCTGCGGTATGCCTTCGGCGTCGTGCCGCCGCCGCCGGTCGTGGCGCCGCAGGCCCCGGTGGCGCAGGCCCCCGAGATCGCCCGCACCTACCTGGTGTTCTTCGACTTCGACCGCGCCGACCTGACCGACCGCGCCCGCCAGATCATCGGCGAGGCGGCCACCAATTCGCAGCGCGCCGGTGTGACGCGGATCGAGGTCTCCGGCCACGCCGACCGCGCCGGCACGCCGCAATACAACCAGCGCCTGTCCGAGCGCCGCGCCGCCGCCGTGGCGTCCGAGCTCGAGCGCCGTGGCGTGCCGCGCGCCGCGATGGCGATCCAGGCCTTCGGCGAGAGCCGCCCGCTGGTGCCGACCGCCGACGGTGTGCGCGAGCCGCAGAACCGCCGCGTCGAGATCGTCCTGCGCTGATCGCGCCGGACTCCCGCACGAAAGGGCGCCTCCGGGCGCCCTTTTTTGTTGCCTGGCTGCCGGGTTGACGCAGCCCGTCCGGACATGGCGCAGTATCGGCAAAGCGTGGGGGGAGCGGCCGATGGCGCAGGATGCAGGGGCGAGCCCATGCCGGTGATCGTCAGCACGGCCGAGCCGCGCTCCGAAGCCTTCCGCGCCAATGCCGCCCGCATGGCCGCCCTGGTGGCGGACCTCCGCACCACCGTCGAGGGCATCCGCCAGGGCGGCGGCGAGGTCGCCCGCAAGCGGCACCTCGACCGCGGCAAGCTGCTGCCGCGGGACCGCATCCGCGGCCTGATCGACCCGGCCTCGCCCTTCCTGGAGTTCTCGCAGCTCGCCGCGCACGGGATGTATGGCGGGGAGGTGCCGGCTGCCGGCCTCATCACCGGCATCGGCCGCGTCGCCGGCCGCGAATGCGTGGTGATCGCCAACGACGCCACGGTGAAGGGCGGCACCTACTTCCCGCTAACGGTGAAGAAGCACCTGCGCGCCCAGGAAATCGCCGAACAGAACCGCCTGCCATGCATTTATCTGGTGGACAGTGGCGGCGCCAACCTGCCGAACCAGGACGAGGTCTTCCCCGATCGCGACCATTTCGGCCGCATCTTCTACAACCAGGCCCGCATGTCGGCGCAGGGCATCCCGCAGATCGCGGTGGTAATGGGCAGCTGCACCGCCGGTGGCGCCTATGTGCCGGCCATGGCCGACCAGGCCATCATCGTCCGCAACCAGGGCACCATCTTCCTCGCCGGCCCGCCCCTGGTGAAGGCGGCGACGGGGGAGGTGGTGACGGCGGAGGACCTGGGTGGCGCCGACCTGCACAGCAGGGTGTCGGGTGTCACCGACCACATGGCCGAGTCCGACGACCACGCGCTCGGCCTGGCGCGGCGCATCGTGAGCGGGCTGAACCGCGCCAAGCCGGCAGGCTTCGACGACCCGGCACCGCCGCGCGAGCCGCTGTATCCGCCGGAGGAGATCGGCGGCGTCGTGCCCACCGACTTCGCCGAGGGCTACGACGTGCGGGAGGTGATCGCCCGCATCGTCGATGGCAGCGAGTTCGACGAGTTCAAGCCGCTGTACGGCCCCACCCTGGTCACCGGCTTCGCCCGCATCTGGGGCTACCGCATCGGCATCGTTGCCAACAACGGCGTGCTGTTCTCCGAATCGGCCCAGAAGGGCGCGCATTTCATCGAGCTGTGCGACCAGCGCGGCATCCCGCTGGTGTTCCTGCAGAACATCACCGGCTTCATGGTCGGCCGGAAGTACGAATCGGGCGGCATCGCCAAGGACGGCGCCAAGATGGTGACGGCGGTGGCCACGGCGCGGGTGCCGAAATTCACCGTCATCATCGGCGGCAGCTTCGGCGCCGGCAACTACGGCATGTGCGGCCGCGCCTATTCGCCGCGCTTCCTGTTCATGTGGCCCAACGCCCGCATCAGCGTCATGGGCGGACCGCAGGCGGCCGCCGTGATGGCGACGCTGCGGCGCGACAACATCGAGTCGCGCGGCGGCACCTGGACGGCGGAGGAGGAGGCCGATTTCAAGGCGCCCATTTCAGAAAAATACGAAGCGCAGGGCTGCCCCGCCTACGCCTCCGCCCGGCTGTGGGATGATGGCGTGATCCCGCCGGAGGATACGCGGCTGGTGCTGGCGCTGGCGCTGTCCGCCGCGCGCAACGCCCCTGTGGCGGGATGGACCGGGGAGCCGCGCTTCGGCCTGTTCCGGCTGTGACCTCCATGCCCCACCGGCCCTTCGACAGCCTGCTGGTCGCGAACCGGGGCGAGATCGCCGCCCGCATCCTGCGCACCGCCCGCCGCATGGGCCTGCGCGGAATCGCCGTGTTCTCGGATGCCGATGCCGGCGCGCTGCATGTGGCGGCAGCCGATACCGCAGTGCGGATCGGCCCGGCCCCGGCGCGCGAAAGCTACCTGCACATCCCCGCCATCCTGGCCGCCGCCCGCGCGACGGGGGCGGAGGCGATCCACCCCGGCTACGGCTTCCTGTCGGAGAATGCCGAGTTCGCCGAGGCGGTGCTGGCAGCCGGCCTGGTCTGGGTCGGCCCGCCGCCCGCCGCGATCCGCGCCATGGGATCGAAGGCCGCGGCCAAGGCGCTGATGGAGCAATCCGGCGTGCCCCTGGTGCCCGGCTACCACGGGGAGGATCAGTCCGACGCCACGCTGCACGCCGCGGCGCAGCGCATCGGCTTCCCGCTGCTGGTCAAGGCCAGCGCCGGCGGCGGCGGCAAGGGCATGAAGGTGGCGGCCAGCGCGGCCGAGTTGGAGGAGGCGCTGACGCTGGCGCGCGGCGAGGCCCGTGCCGCCTTCGGCGACGACCGCCTGCTGCTGGAGCGCTACCTGCAACAGCCCCGCCACATCGAGATCCAGGTCTTCGGCGACAGCCACGGCCACATCATCCACCTGCATGAGCGCGACTGTTCCCTGCAACGCCGCCACCAGAAGGTGGTGGAGGAAGCGCCGGCGCCAGGCATGACCGCCGAACGCCGCGCCGCCATGGGGCAGGCGGCCTGCGCCGCCGCGCGCGCGGTCGGCTATGTCGGCGCCGGCACCGTGGAGTTCATCGCGACGGACGACACCTTTCATTTCATGGAGATGAACACCCGCCTCCAGGTCGAACACCCGGTGACGGAGGCGATCACCGGCCTCGACCTGGTCGAATGGCAGTTGCGCATCGCGATGGGGGAGGCGCTGCCGCTGGCCCAGGCGGAGATCCCCCTGGAAGGCCACGCCTTCGAGGTGCGGCTGTATGCCGAGGATCCGACGCGGGACTTCGCGCCCTCCACCGGCACGCTGCGGCACCTGGCGCTGCCCGTGGGCCTGCCCGGCACGCGCGTGGATGCCGGCGTGCGGGCGGGCGACGTGGTGCCGATCCACTACGACCCGATGCTGGCCAAGATCATCGTGCACGGGCCGGACCGCGCCACCGCGCTGCGGCGGATGGACCGTGCGCTGGCCGGCTCGGCCGTCGCCGGCATCCGCACCAACCTGCCGCTGCTGCGCGGCATCGTCGCCCACCCGGACTTCCGCGCCGGCGCGTTGGACACCGGATTCATCGCCCGCCATGCGGAGGCGCTGCTGGCGCCACAGGGCCCCGCACCGCGCGCCGCCCTGGCCGCGGCCCTGCTGCGCCTGCTGCGCGACGCCGCGGGCAACGCGGCGGCGGACGCGCATTCGCCCTGGGGCGCGGCCAGTGCCTGGCGGCTGAACGGCGCCGGCTACCAGGATTTCGTGCTGCTGGACGGCGCGGCACGCCTGGCACTGCGCGCGCATCCCGGCGCGGCACCCCGGCTGGAACTGCCGGACGGAGTGGCCGAGGCCGCTGGCCTCGCCTGGTCCGGCGACCGCATCGACTTCACCCTGGATGGCGTGGCGCGGCAGGTCGTGGTGCTGCGGCAGGCTGCTTTGCTGAGCGTGCTTCTGGATGGAGCGACCCATGAGTTGCAGTGCATCGATACCGGTGCCGCCTCCGGCAACCAGCAGGAGGGTGGCGGCAAGGTGCTGGCGCCTATGCCGGGCCGGATCCTGCAACTTCTGGTAGCAGAGGGCGAGACGGTGCAGCGGGGCGCCGTGCTGCTGGTGATGGAGGCGATGAAGGTGCAGATGCGCATCCCGGCGCCTGCGGATGGCGTCGTGCTAGCGCTGAACTGCGTCATCGGCGACCTTGTGGAGGATGGGGCGGAGCTTGCCATGCTCGGGCCGGTGCCGGACCTGCCGCCGACCAGTCCCAGTAATGATATGGGAGCGTCTCAAAAATAGTAAATCCACTTACGATTGGCACACACCTGTTGCGTAAGATGTAAAATTTGGTATCTCTTCGGTTAACGGAATGAGGTGGCGTGGCCGCCGGATCTTCCGACGGAGAGCGCCTGGATGTCCGCACAGCCTGTTGTCACCTTCCTCCAGGGCAGCGCGATCAACGCGCCCATCGGCGGCCTCCAGACCGTCACCGTGCGCTTCGACAACGTGCCGGATGGCGCGGCCGGCTCGGACGTCGGCTATGCGCCCTACGTCAACCTGGTCATCCCGACGAACGGCAAGGACGGCGTGGGAGCCGGCAGCGCCGGGGTGACCACGAATGACGGCCTGGCCTATCTCGGCGCCAGCTACCTCGGCGTGCCGCTGCAGCACTGGGTGCTGGAGTTTCCGGCCAACGGGGTGGTCGTCCACCCCTACGCCACCACCGCCGCCGGCACGCCGCTGACCGTCACCGGCACGCCGGGCGATACGCTGGTGGTGCTGCGGCTGCCCTTCGGCAGCTTCACCGCTGGCCAGACCCCTTCGGACCTCCAGGTCTCGCTCCGGGTCAGCCCGCTGGCAGACCTCGCCCAGCCGCTGAACCTGCAGGCCTCCGGCGGCTTCGCCTATGGCCGCGATGCGCTGCTGAACCCGGTGGCGGACAACCCGGTGGCGGGCGCCACCAGCAGCCTGTCCGTGACGCCGACGGTGCTGGAACTCGACAAGGTCTATGTCGGGCCGGAGCAGGAGACCGCGACCGGCCCCTCCTACCCGCGCGAGTGGCTGGTGAAGGCGCTGATCGCGGACGGCCAGACCGTGACGAAGCTGGTGCTGACCGACCGGATGCCGGACGGCACCGTCATCACCGGCGCCAGCATCGTCAACGGCACCGGCAGCGTCACCTACGACAACGCCACGGGCCTGGTCGTCGCCACACTGACCGGCGGCTACACCGGCGGCAATCCGGCGCCGACGCTGAAGATCGATTTCTACGTGGACGAGTTCCTGCGCGATGGCGTGACGCCGGTGCTGGACCCCGCGACCGGCGCCTTCCGCGTGCTGCAGAACAACGCCCGCCTGGATGCCGAATGGCAGCCCCTCGATGCGCGCGACCCGCTGGTGGTCTTCGCCATCGACCCGGCCGGGCCGGAGGACATCATCACCGCCAAGTCGATCGCGGTGCAGAAGTCGGTGGAGGCGCTCGGCGCGCTGAAGGCCGGCGCCACGCTGGAGTACGCGCTGGACGGCCAGGTCTCCAACTACTTCAACATGGACGACCTGGTGCTGGTCGACACGCTCGGCGACGGGCAGGTCTACGACGCATCCTTCGCACCCACCATCACGATGCGCGAAGGCGGGGCGGTGCTTTTCACGGGCACCATCGCCGCCAAGAACGTCTCGGTGGATCGGGACGACGACACCGGCCTCACCACCATTCGCTTCGACGTCTCGCAGGAAATGCGCGACCGCGGCATCGACGACGTGCTGAACGGCCGGCCCGGCGGCGTGGAGAACCAGGCGACGGTGCTGGTGAAGTTCCACAGCACCATCCAGGAAAGCTACATCTCCACCAACCCCGCGCCCTCCAACGAGCCGCTGGTGGACCAGGGCGACCCGCTGGTCAACGACGTGGTGTTCAAAGGCGTGGTCGACGAGACCGATTCGCCGAAGGGCGACGACAGCAGCGCCGGCGTGGTGATGCCGGTCAGCGAGGTCGGCAAGTCGATCTATGCCATCAACGGCAACACGGCCTTCACGCCGGGTCCGATCTCCGCCGGCGACCAGATCACCTTCCGCCTGACGCTCGACATGCCGCTGACCGGTGCGCATGACGTGGCGCTGACCGACTTCCTGCCGCTGCCGGTGCTGAAGGCGCTGGCGGGGATGAGCTTCACGGACATCGTCAGCGCCGCCGTGCCGGGCGCGAACCAGGCGAAGTGGGGACCGGGCGCCACCTATGACAGCTCCGGCGATCCGACCACGACGCCTTCCATCTCCTTCGATTCCGCCAGCAACTTCCTGACATTCGACTTCGGCGACGCGCGTGCCCCGAACAACCTGCCGAGCCGCATCGACCTGCTGTTCACCGTGGTGGTGGCGGATGAGGAGTTCGGCGATGGCCTGCTGCTGACCAACCAGGTCACCAGCACGGAGACCAACAGCTTCGGCGACGTCTCGGAGGACAACGCCATCGTGCAGTTCGTGCTCGGCGAGCCGGAGCTGAACATCACAAAGGGCGTCATCGCCGACAGCGGAGCCGGCACGCTGACCGCCACGGCCGGCCCCGTCGCCTTCAGCGCGCCGGGCAGCGCCGGCAACCGCTTCACCGGCACCATCACGAGCACCAACCTCGACAGCGCGCCGATCGATGCGAACCTGACCGGCGCCGATGCCGGAGACCGCGTGTCCTTCGCCATCGTGGTCGAGAACACCGGCAGTTCCCTGAAGGGCGCCTTCGACGTCCTGATCCATGACACCATCCCGGCCGGCTTCGAGCTGGCGGCCGGCGGCTTGAACCTGCGCGTCACGGACGGTGCCGGCAACGCCATTCCCTTCACGGTGGAGGGCGCCGGCCTGTTCGATCCGGCCGGCGGCATCCGCCTCGGCGATGCGGTGAACAGCGGCAGCATCGGCGCCTACAGCGCCACCAGCGGCGACAACATCGTCATCATCACCTACGACCTGGAACTGGTCGCGGACGTGCCGGTGTTCGGCGTGGACCTGACCAACACCGCGACCATCGAGCATTTCGCCGCGATGGAAGGCGGCATCGACCGCACGGCCTACACCCCCGCCGGCGACCTGACCGATGCCGCGATCGTCCGCACCCAGGCGCCCGCGATTGCGAAATTCGTCTCCGCCACCAGCGAATCGCACACCGGCCTGCTGGCCGGCAATGATGCGCGCGTCGATGCGACGATCGGCGAGATCGTGACCTACCGCATCACCGTCAGCGTGCCGGAAGGCCGCATGACGGATTTCCGCGTGGAAGACTACCTGCCGACCTCCAACGCCAATGGCGGCGGCGTGATGACGGCGGTGGCCGCGCGCTTCATCAGCGTCGACGGCCTGGGCGCCGGCAGCCTGTTCGACGACATGCCGACCATCACGCTGACGGACACCGACACGCTCAACGGGGCCGACAAGGTGACCTTTGCCTTCGGCGATGTGCTGAACACATCCAACACCACCGCCACCGCAGTCGCGACGGTGACCCTGGAAGTCGATGCGGTGGTGCGGGACAACGGCGCAAATGTGCGCGGCGACGTCCTGACCAACACCGTCGTCGCCAGCGCGGCGAATGCGGCCGCTCCGGGCGGGCGCAGCAGCGCCAGCGCGACCTCGCAGATCGACGTGGTGGCGCCGAACCTGGTCATCGACAAGACCGCCAACACGACCAAGGCCGATGCCTTCGACACCATCAACTACACCATCATGCTGGAGAATAAGGGGGTTCCCGCGACTGGCGCCGGCACGAGCGACTTCACCGCCCGCGCCTGGGACGTGAACCTGAAGGACCTGCTGACGGATGTGCAGCTGGATGCCATCTACCAGGGCGCCACGCTGACCGTCACCGGTGTTGCCGCCGGCCGCATCACCTATGGTGCGACGCCGGTCGACATCACGCTGGACTACCTCGATCCCGGCGAGAAGATCACGGTCAAGTTCGATGTGGTGGTGAAGTCCGACGTCGATGCCGGGGAGAAGCTGGTCAACACCGCGACCGGTACCGGCAGCTCCATGGACGGCACCACCAGCACCAGCGACCGCGTCAACACGGTCAGCGACGGCCACACCGTCACCATCGACGCGCCGTCCATCACCAAGACCATCATCGCGACCTCCGACCCCAACACGCGTGGCCCCTCCGCCGAGGGCACGGTGCCGCTGGACCGGCATGGCAGCGGCCGCGCCGATCTGCGCATCGGCGAGGAAGTCACCTACGAGATCCGCGTGCGACTGCCGGAAGGCGACAGCCCGAATTTCCGCATCACCGATGTGCTGGAGGATCTGAACAGCGGCGGCAACGGCACGCTGTCCTTCGTCCCGGATTCGCTGCAAATCGTCTCGGTCGGCGGCAACCTGCAGACCTATGCCGGCGGTCTCCTCGGCGCGCCGGTCGTGACGGCTTCGAACACCGGCAGCACCCCAGGTGACGACCGGTTCGAGCTGAACTTCGGCAATGTCCGCAACGTCTCGAACAACACCAGTACGGATGCCGAGGTCATCGTGCTGCGGCTGAAGGCCGTGGTGAACGACCTCAGCCACAACAACGACGCTGATGCGCTCGGCAACATCGCCCGCGTCGATACCGGCACGACGGGCACGCCCGCGACCAGTGTCGTGCTGCCCGAGGTGGTGGTCGACGTGGTCGAGCCGCTGCTCAGCATCGACAAGGCCTCCACCATCGTTTCCGGCCAGGCGCTCGATGCCGGGGCGATCGTCAGCTACTCCATCACGATCCGGCACGCCACCAACTCGGACGCGCCGGCCTACGACCTGAAGGTCGTGGACCTGATCCCCGCCGGCATGTCGCTGGTCGCCGGCACGCTTTCCGCCAGCACCGGCAGCATCAGCAGCACCGGCAACGCCATCGCGTGGTCGGCCGACCAGTACCTGCTCGGCGCCACGGCCGTGACCATCACCTACCAGGCGCGCCTGCTGGACAGCGTGACGCCGGCGCAGGTGCTGTCGAACACCGCGACGCTGGCCTATGACAGCAACCCGGCCGACTTCGTGACCCCGGGCAGCCCGACACCGGCCGAGGACCTGGCCAGCCGCAGCTACAGCACGCAGGACACCGAGACGCGGACGGTCGTGCTGGCGCCGACCCTCGCCAAGTCCGTGATCGCGACCGGCGACGCCAATTCCGGCAGCGCCTTCGGCAACGTCTCGAACCCCGATGCCGCGCCGGGCGAGACCGTCACCTACCGTCTCACCATCTCCCTGGGCGAAGGCACCCAGCGGCTGGTGATTTCCGACACCCTGCCCACAGGCCTGACCTTCACCGGCGCCACGGTCGAGAGCATCGGCGCCACCATCAGCGGCTCCTCGCTCTCCGTCGGCGCCTCCGCGACCTCGGTCACCGGTGGGACCTATACCTTCGACTTCGGCACCATCGTCAATGCCGGCGACAATGATCGCGACGCGGGTGACACCGTCACCATCCTGGTCGACGCGCGCGTTGCCGCCGATGCCGTCGCCGAGACCATGCTGACCAACACCGCGAAGGTCGAGACCTATGCGCCTGGCGGCGGCAAGCCCGGCCTTCACAGCGCCACGGATCCAGCCGCCATCGACGTGGTGCGGCCGGACCTGGTCATCGTGAAGGATGCCTCGCCCGGTTGGCGCGACGCCGGTGACCTCGTCACCTACACCGTCACGCTGAGCCATGCCGCGGGGTCCAACGCCGCCGCCTACAACCTGTCCCTTGCGGATGTGTTGCCGCCGGGCGTATCCCTGGTGGCGGGCAGTGCCAGCGCCAGCATCGGCGATGTCAGCATCGCCGGCGGCACGCTCGGCTTCACGCTCGGCCAGTATCTGCTGGGCTCGGCACCTATCGTCATCACCTACCAGGGCCGGCTGGCCGCCAACGTGGTGGATGGCCAGGCCATCATCAACACCGCCGAGATCACCTATGCCTCCGCCCCCACCCTTGGCGCCAGCTTCACGGAAGCCGATCCGGCGACGGTGCCGGTCGAGATCGTCAACAGCGTGGTGAAGACGCTGGAGTCCACCAGCCTTGCCGCCACCGCCGGCAGCCATGTCGGCGTGGGGGAGGTGGTGACCTTTCTCGTGACCGCGACGCTGGGCGAGGGCGCGCAGCGCATCGTGCTGCGGGACGTGCTGCCGACCGGCCTGACCTATCTCGGCAGCGAGATGCTCTCGCTCGGTGGCATCACCGGCTCCGCCGTCGCGGTCGGCGCCGCCGGCAGCTACGATGCCGCAAGCCGCACGCTGAGCTTCACGCTTGGCGACATCGCCAACCCCTTCGACAATGTCTCCACCGCCGCGGACCAGATCACTTTCCGTGTCGCCGCGCAGGTGGCGGATGCCGCGGCCGGCACCAACCTGACGAACGCCGGGCAGGTGGTGTCCTCCGTGCCGGTGAACCCCTACGGCGTCACGCCGGGCACCAACGCCGTGACGGTGACCGAGACCGAGATCGTGACGGTGGTGCGCGCTTCGCTCGGCGGCATCGCCTTCCGCGACACCAATGGCGACGGCATCCGTGGCCCGGGCGAGGCGGCGCTGGTCGCCGGCATCCCGGTGGTGCTGCTGAACGCTGATGGCAGCCCGACAGGGCTCAGCACCGTCACCGGAGCGAACGGGTCCTACCTGTTCGATGCGCTGGTGCCCGGCAGCTACCGCGTGCAGTTCGGCGAGGCGGGGCTGGAGAAGCGCACCCTGGCGAACCAGGGCGTGATCGACGGCGTCGACAGCGATGCGGACCAGGCCACCGGCCTCACGCCCGTCTGCACGCTGGCGAATGGCGAGAACCGGCGCGACGTCGATGCCGGCTACTACGAACTCGCCCGCATCGGTGACCGGGTGTGGGAAGACACCAACGGCAATGGCCGCCAGGATGATGGCGCGACGGGTATCGCCGGCGCCACCGTCCAGTTGCTGAAGGGCGCCACCGTTGTCGGCACCACCACGACCGGTGCCGATGGCTTCTACGAGTTCACCGGCCTCGCACCGGGCGACTACAGCATCCAGGTGCTGCCGGCGGGCTTCACCGCGACGCAGCGCAACCAGGGCGAGGAGGCTGGCGACAGCGACGTCAACGGAACCGGCCGCAGCGACAGCTTCAACCTGGAATCCGGCGAGGCCGAGGCGCGGCTCGATGCCGGCTTCTACCGCGGCGCCAGGCTCGGCGGCACGGTGTTCGAGGATGTGGACGGTGACGGCCTGCAGGATGGCGCAGGCGAGCCCGGCATCTCCGGCCGCCTGGTCACATTGCTGGATGCCGCCGGCGTCTCCACCGGCCGCACGGCGCTGACCGATGCAAACGGCAACTACCTGTTCGACGATCTCGCGCCCGGCACCTACAGCGTCACCTTCGCCCCCTCCGGCGCCATGCCCTTCACCAAGGCGAACCAGGGGCTCGACAACGGTATCGACAGCGACGCCGACCCTGTCACCGGCCGCACCGAACAGGTGACGCTAATCTCCGGCGGCGACGACCGCACGCTCGATGCCGGCGTTTACACCCCCGCCGCCATCGGTGACCGGGTGTGGGAGGATCTGGACGGCGATGGCCAGCAGGATGCGGGGGAGCCCGGCATCGTCGGCGCCACCGTCCGCCTGCTCGACGCCGGCGGCACCGTCATCGGCACCACGACCACCGGCGTCAACGGCAGCTACGCCTTCACCGGCCTGGCGCCCGCCGACTATCGCGTGGAAGTGGTGGCTCCAGGCTACGTGCCGACGCGCCAGGACCAGGGTGCCGATGCCGGCGACAGCGACATCGCGGCGGACGGGCGCACCGGCTTTGTCAACCTGTCCTCCGGCGAGGCCGACAACACGGTGGATGCCGGGCTGTACCGATATGCTTCGCTCGGCGACAAGGTGTTCGACGACCTCGACAATGACGGCATTCAGGATGTCGGGGAGCCTGGCCTCACCGGCATCACCGTGCGCCTGCTGTCGGCTGATGGGCTGACGATATTGGCCACCACCACGACCGGGACCGGCGGCCTCTACCGCTTCCATGAACTGGCGCCGGGCGATTATCGCGTGGAGTTCGTCGCCCCCGCCGACCGTGCCTTCGCCAGGAAGGACCAGGGCGGCGATGCGACGGACAGCGATGCGGATCGCATCACCGGCCGCACGGATGTCGTCACGCTTGCATCCGGCCAGGACCGGACCGATGTCGATGCCGGCCTGCTGCTGCTCGGTGACCTCACAGGTCGCGTCTGGGTGGACCGTGACGGCGACGGCATCGAGGATGTGGCGGAGGCGCCGCGCGCCGGCGTCACCGTTCGTCTGCTGAATGCCGATGGCACGCCGACCGGCCGCACCACCACCACGGACGCCAGCGGCCAATACCTGTTCGAGGACCTGATCACCGGCTTCTATCGCGTGCAGGTGGTGGCCCCCGCCGGGGAACGCCTGACGCTGCCGAACCAGGGCCTCGACAATACGGTGGACAGCGATGCGCTGCCGGCAACCGGCATCACCGAAGCGGTCCAGGTGCTGCCGGCGCAGGTCACGCGCGACCTCGATGCGGGCCTCTACGTTCCCGCTTCGCTCGGCGACCGCGTCTTCCTCGACAAGGATGCGGATGGCGTGCAGGACGCCGGGGAGCCGGGCCTGGCCGGCGTCACCGTGAACCTGCTGGATGGCAACGGTGCCGTCGTCGGCACGACGCAGACGGGTGCGACCGGCCTCTACAATTTCGCCGGCCTCGCGCCTGGCCAGTACGGCGTGCAGGTGGTGGCGCCCGCGACCTACGAAGTCTCGCCGCGCGATGTCGGCGCCGATGCGCTGGACAGCGATGCGCTCGCCAACGGGACCATCCCGCCGATCATGCTGTACTCCGGCGATGCCCGGACCGATCTCGATGCCGGGCTGTTCCAGCGTGTCGCGATCGGTGACCGGGTGTGGCGCGACCTGAACGGCAACGGGGTGCATGACACGGGTGAGCCGGGCGCGCGCGGCGTCACGGTGCGGCTGCTCGATGCCGGCGGCGCCGTCATCGCAACCACCGTCACCGGCGGCAGCGGACACTACAGCTTCGACAACCTGCTGCCGGGCAGCTACTCGGTGCAGTTCGTGGCGCCAGCCGGCTCCGTGTTCACCACGCGGGATGTCGGCAACGACAACCGTGACAGCGATGCCGACCTCGCGACGGGACGTACGCAGCAGGTCACGCTGACCTCCGGCCAGGTGAACAAGACGCTGGATGCGGGGCTGCTGTTCGCGGGCTCCATCGGTGACAGGGTCTGGGCCGATCGGGACGGCGACGGCCAGCAGGATGCCGAGGAACCCGGCATCGGCGGCGTCACCGTGCGGCTGCTCGGCACATCCGGCGCGGTGATCGCGATCACCACCACGGATGCCTCGGGCTTCTACCTGTTCGATGGGCTGCGGCCGGGCGACTACGCGGTGCGGTTCAAGACCCCAGCCGGCCACACGCCCACGCTGCGCGATGCCGGCAACGATGCGACGGACAGCGACGCCGCGCCGAACGGCCGCACCGGCACCATCGCGCTGGCGCAGGGCGCGGTCGTCACCCATGTCGACGCCGGCTTCATCCCCGACGTCGTCGGCACCTGCGACCTGCCCACCACGGTGCTGACCAACGGCAACGACGCCTTCCCGGGCACCGAGGCCGGCGACAAGGTCGACGGCCTGGCGGGCCACGACAACATCAACGGCCTGCGGGGCGACGACTGCCTGCGCGGCAATGACGGCAACGACGTTATCAACGGCCATGAAGGCGACGACAACATCCAGGGCGACGCCGGCGACGACAACCTGCACGGCAATGGCGGCAACGACGTCATCTACGGCGGCACCGGCAACGACACGATCGAGGCCGGCGAGGGCAATGACTGGGCCGAGGGCGGCGCGGGCGATGACCGCATGCAGGGCGAGGGTGGCAACGACACGCTGTTCGGCGGCCTGGGCAACGACATCGTGGAGGCGAATGCCGGCAACGACATCTCCTTCGGCGGCGCCGGCAACGACCGCGTCGCCGGCCATGACAGCAACGATACGGTGCTGGGCGGCACCGATTTCGGCAAGGCCTCCTTCATCGGCGGCAACATCACCGGCGTCGTGATCGGCGATACCGTCTCCGGCGATGGCGGCGCCGATCGCTTCATCTGGCAGAAGGGCGACGGCGTCGACCTGCTGCTGGACTTCAAGCCCACCGAGGGCGACACGCTGACCATCTACGGCTATGCCTCGCCCGTCGCGGTGCAGCGTGTGGATGGCCGCGCCGTGATCTACCTTGGCACCGACAGCGCCATCGTGATGAACGACTTCTACCCGACCGATGGCAGCACGCCGGGCATCACCTTCGTCCCCGGCGTCAACATCGCCCCCGGCCTGCCGGTGGAACGCGCGCCGATCACCGGTACGATGGGCAACGACACCATCGCCGGCAACGCGGCCGCCAACGTGCTGGAGGGCCTGCAGGGCAACGACGTGCTCAAGGGTGGCGGTGGCGATGACACGATCCGCGGCGGCGACGGCAGCGACACCTTGAATGGCGGTCCTGGTGCCGACCTGCTCGATGGCGGCGCCGGCAGCGATACGGCCACCTATGGATCCTCCCCGGTCGGCCTTCGCGCCTCGCTCGCCGCCCCCGCCGGCAACACGGGCATTGCCGCCGGCGATACCTATGTGCTGGTGGAGAACCTGTTCGGCTCCGATCACAACGACACGCTGTCCGGCGACAACGGCAGCAACCGGCTGAACGGCGCGGCGGGCGACGATGTGCTGTCCGGCGGCGGCGGGGTCGATGAGCTGGTCGGTGGCCTCGGCGCGGATGTCCTGTCCGGCGGTGCCGGGAAGGACAGCTTCCTGTACTACGGCTTCGCGGAAAGCACCGTCGCCAACCCCGACAGCCTCCTCGACTTCTCCTGGTTCGAGGGCGACAGGATCAACCTCAGCCCGATCGACGGTCATCTTGGCCAGGCGGGCGACCAGGCCTTCGTCTTCGTCGGCAGCGGCGCCTTCACGGCCGGTGGCCAGGGCTCCGTGCGCTACGAGCATGATGGCGGCGATACCATGGTGCTGGTCGATGCCGGCGATGGCGGCGCGGCGGAAATGGCGATCCGGCTTGCCGGGCTGCACACGCTGTTCCAGTCCGACTTCAACCTCTGACCGCATCCGGCCGCGCCCCATGCGGGCGCGGCTTGACAGGCGCGGGACCCCCTGCACCATGCTTAGAAGCCGAAGTGTTGTCCGCCGACGGCGTGGCAGCGCCGCGGCGGCAAGGGGGAAACGTCACAATGAACCACACGACGACACGCCGCGGCGCGCTGGCCATCGGCCTCGCGGCGCTCACCGCCCCCGCCCTGGCGCAGGGCAGCCGCAGCACGCGCATTGTCGTCCCGTACCCACCGGGCGGCACCACGGACCTCACCGCCCGCCTCATCGCACCGAAGGCCGCGGAGGGCCTCGGCCAGTCCTGGGTCATCGAGAATCGCTCCGGCGCCAATGGCGTGGTCGGCGCGGAATCGGTGGCGCGCAGCGCCGCCGATGGCACGTCCCTGCTGTATTCGAACGAGGTGCTGACAGTGCTGCCCTTCGTGCAGCGCAACATCCCCTTCGACCTGCGCGCGGACTTCACCCCCGTCGCGCGCACCGTCTCCATCCCCTATGTGCTGGTCGGCGGATCGGGCCTGGCGCCGGCGGACCTCGCCGCGCTGCTGGCCGCCCTGCGCGCGACGCCGGACCGCTTCTCCTTCGCCGGCTCCTCGCTCGGATCCGTCGGGCAATTGGCGACGGCGGCGCTGTGGCAGAAGCTTGGCGTGGAGACCACCTTCGTCTCCTACCGCGGCACAGGCCCGGCGATGAACGACCTGGTCTCCGGCGCCGTCAGCCTGTTCTTCGCACCGCTCGGCCCGGCCATCCCGCTGGTCCGCGACGGGCGCCTGCGCGCCTATTGCGTCACCTCCGCCAATCGCCAGCGGGTGCTGCCGGAGGTGCCGACGCTGGTGGAGGGCGGCTTCGCCGACATGGTCTATGAGGGATGGACCGGAATCTGGGGCCCGCGCGGCCTGCCGGCGGATTTCGTGACGCGTGCCAACGCCGCCGTGAACCAGGCGGCGGCCGAACCCGCTGTGGCGGCCCGCATGGCCGATCTCGGCCTCACCACGCTGTCCGAATCGCCGGATCGTTTTGCCGAGGTCATCGCGGCGGAAATCACCCGCAACCAGGCCCTGGTGGCCGCCGCCCGCATCCAGCCGCAATAGAATTTCGTTCGATGGTGGCGTGATGTTGTGGTGCTACACGCATAGGTGGTAATCTCGGGCCTACCCCCCGGCCCCGAAGGCACCTCCGCCCGTGTTCAACAGCCTCGCGCCACCTGCCTCTCCGGCCGCCGGCGGCGAGTCCCGTCGCTGGGACCGGCTGGTCCTGGCTAGCCCGTTCCTGGCCCTGGTCCCGCTCGCGGCCTTCGGGCTGCTGCTGCTGCTGGCCATCGCCGCGGATCGCCAGGCGGACCGGCGGGACGACGTGTTGCACAGTGCGACCGCGCTCGCCGCCGGCCTGGACGCCGAGCTGCGCGCCGGCATGCGCGCGCTCGATGCGCTGTCCGGGTCGCCGCGCCTGGCGGCGGGCGACCTGGCCGGCTTCCGGCAGGAGGCGCAGCGGCTGCTGGCGCGGGAGCCGCAGTGGTTCACCATCGCGCTGACCGATGGCGAGCGGCAATTGCTCAACCTGCGCTTCCCCGAGGGCGCGCTGCTGCCGCCGGTGCAGGACCTGGCCGCCGTCGGTAGCGTGCTGCGCAGCGGCCTGCCGGCGCCAGGTGGGCTGGTGGAGGGCCGCGTGTCGTTCCGCGTGCCGGTGCGGGCGGACGGGGCCGTGCGCTACGCCCTGGTGGCGACGCAGGAAGCCACCAGCTTCGCGCAGTTGCTGGACCGTGCCGGGCTGCGCCACGGCTGGTCCGCGCTGCTGCTGGACGGCGAAGGCCGGATGATCGCCCGCGCTGCCAGCGGCGGGGCGGAGGCGGAGACGCTGCGCCCGGCGCTCGACCAGCGGCGCAGCCCTGTCGTCGTCGGGGAAATGCTGGCGCTCGCCCTGCCGGTCGGCGATTCACGCTGGTCCCTGGTGGTTGCCGCGCCCAGGCGCGGGCTGGCCGAGGCCGGGCTCGGGTGGCTGATGGCGGCGCTCGGCGCCTCCGCCCTGTTGGCGGCCCTTGGCCTGGCGGCGCGGCTGCAACGGCAGGATCGCGGGCAGGCGGCACAGATGCAGCGGCGGCAGGCGGATGCGCTGACCCGCGCGCTGAAGCAGGAACGCAGCCGCATCGAGCTGATGACGGCCGTGAGCCAGGACCTGCGCCCGCCGCTGGCCGCCCTGCTGGCGCAGAATGCCCGTTTGGCCGAAGCCGGACTGCCGAAGCCGGCGCGCGACTGGGTCGAGGATCAGCGCCGCGCCGGCACCGTCCTGCTGGCCCTGGTCGACGACGTGCTGGATTTCGCCCGGCTGGAGGATGGCGGCATCGTGCTGGAGGATGCCGATATCGAGATCGCCGTCCTGCTGGATGATTGCGCCGCCCGGCTGCGCCCCCTGGCGCAGGAGAAGGGGCTGGCGCTGCGCGTTGCCATCGACCCCGGCCTGCCGCGCTGGCTGCGCGGCGACCCGCTGCGACTGCGCCAGGTCACCCTGCGGCTGCTGGAACACGCCATCGGCACCAGCACGGCAGGTGAGGTGCTGCTGGCCGCGCGGCTGACCCCGCGCCCTGAACAGGTGGAGGTCACGGTGACGGACACCGGCCCGGGACTTCCGGCCGCGGAGCTGGCGCGGCTGTTCGAGGGTGGCGGCGCCGCCGGCGGTTTCGGCCTGGCGCTGTGCCGGCTGCTGGCACGGGCGATGGGCGGCGGCATCGCGGCGGCGAACCTGCCCGGCCGTGGCACCCGCCTGACCTTCCAGCTGCCCTTCCGCCCGGGTGCCGCGCCGGCGGCGCCCCGCAGCGGCCCGGCGCTGCGCGTCCTGGTGGCGGAGGATGTGACGGCCAGCCGGATGCTGCTGACGACCATGCTGGCGCGTTCCGGCCATGCGGTGACGGCGGTGGAGGACGGCCCCGCCGCGCTCGCCGCCCTGCATGGCGCGGGCTTCGACCTGGCCGTGCTCGACCTGCAGATGCCGGGCCTTGGCGGGCTCGGCGTGGCGCGGGCGGTGCGGGAGATGCCCGGCACGCTGGGCCGCGTGCCGCTGATCGCGCTGACCGCGGACCCCGGCGACTGGGTCGAGGCGGATTGCCGGGCCGCCGGCTTCGACGCCGTGCTGCGCAAGCCCTTCGAGACAAGGCGCCTGCTGGGCCTGGTCGACGGGCTGCGCGGCCGGGTTGCGCAGGGGGTGTAGGCGCTACCCCCGCCGCGGCATCACCTGTTCCGCCAGCGTGGCGAACCAGGAGGCGCCGATCGGCAGGATCTCGTCGTTGAAGTCGTATTTCGGGTGGTGGACCATGGCATCGCCCTCGCCCTTGCCGCCGCCGAGGAACAGGTAGGCGCCCGGCCTCTCGTTCAGCATGAAGCTGAAATCCTCGCCGCCCATCGTCGGCTGCGGCAGTTTCTGCGCCCGCGCTTCGCCGACGACCGTGGCGGCGGCCTTGGCGGCGATGGCGGTGCTCTCGGGCTCGTTCACCGTTGCCGGGTAGGCGCGGGTGAAGCTGCATTCGGCGCTGGCGCCAAAGGCGCTGGCGACGCCCGTCACGATCTCGCGGAACTTGCTCTCCAGCAGGTCGCCCACTTCCGGCAGGAACCAGCGCGCCGTGCCCTGCAGCTTCACGCTCTCCGGGATGACGTTGAACGTGAATCCGCCGGTGATGTGGCCGATGGTGATGACGCCGGATTCCAGCGGGTTCAGGTTGCGCGCGACGATGGATTGCAGCGCGGTCACGATGTGCGCCGAGATCAGGATGGGGTCGACGCCGTTGTGCGGCATGGCGCCATGCGCGCCGCGGCCGGTGATGGTGGCCTCCAGGTTCGCCACCGCCGCCATCACCGGGCCGGGCGCGTGCAGGAAGATGCCGGCCGGGGCGCCGGGCCAGTTGTGCAGGCCGAAGATGCGGTCCATCGGGAAGCGCTCGAACAGACCTTCCTTCACCATCACCTCGCCACCGGCCAGGTTCTCCTCGGCCGGCTGGAACACCAGGTAGACGGTGCCGTCGAAGTTGCGGGTTTCCGCCAGGTATTTCGCGGCGCCGAGCAGCATGGTGGTGTGCCCGTCATGGCCGCAGGCATGCATGATGCCAGGGGTCTTGGAGGCATAGGGTTTGCCGGTGGCTTCCTCGATCGGCAGCGCGTCCATGTCGGCGCGGAAACCGATGGCGCGGCCGGAATCGCCGGTGCCGCGGATGACGCCGACGACGCCGGTGGTGGCGATGCCGGTCACCACCTCATCCACGCCGAACTCGCGCAGCTTTTCGGCCACCACGCGGCTGGTGCGGGTTTCGGTGAACCCCAGTTCCGGGTGTTGATGAAAGTCCTGGCGCCAGGCCGTCATGTCCGGGTGGAATTCGGCGATGCGGTTGATGATGGGCATGCTTGTGCTCCGCGCGTTTCCGCCTGTGTGCGTCGGCGCCGGGCGGAGGGCAAGACGGGCCTCAGGCAAAGGTGCGTGCGAGACCGTCCTCCAGCGGCATGCCGACGATGCCGAGGCGTTCGCGCATCGGCGCCACGTCGAAGGCCTTGTCCTCCAGCAGCCGCCGCAACTCGTCCGGGCGGATGCGGGGCAGGCCGGGGATGATCCGGGTCAGCGGCGCGGCGGCGCGCAGCAGGGCGGCGGGCAGGGGCAGGATGCGGGGCGGCGGCAGGCCGGCGGCACGCGCGACGGCGGCGACGAAATCGCGATAGGGCAGGGGCTCCGGCCCCGCGACCACCAGCGCCTCCGGCCCCTGCCAGTCCACGTCGAGTGCGGCCAGGATGCAGCGCGTCAGGTCGTCCTGGTGGATCGGCTGCACCAGGGCGCGGCCGCCGCCGGGCAGCGGGGCGAAGGGCAGGCGGCGCAGCAGGGCGGCCAGGCGCTGCACATTGTCCTCCCCCGCCGCGCCATAGATCATGGTGGGGTGCAGCATGACGCCGCGCCGGCCACTGGCGAGGAAGGCCGCCTCGCCCTGCCGCACGCCGTCGCCGTGTTCGTCCGGCCAGCGGGAGAAGCGGCGGGTGGAGCCCAGCAGCACCAGCCTTGCGTCAGGTGGCGCCGCCGCCAGCACCGCCGGCGCGTGCCGGGCGTGGGCGCAGTTCACCACCGCCGCCACGCCCTGCAGCGCCCGCGCCATGGCGGCCACGTCGCGCAGATCCGCGACGCGCGCCGCGCCCGGCAGGCCGAGCGCCTGCCAACGCGCGAGGTCCCGCACCAATGGCCGCACGCCGCGCCCCGCCGCGGCCAAGGCACGGCAAAGGGTGGCGCCGCTGCGGCCGGCGGCGCCGATGACTGCCGTTTCGCCCAATCAGCGCGCCGGCGGCAGCATGAAGGCGAGGTCGGCCCCCTGCGGCGCCTGCGTCACCTGCTCATGCACCAGCCGGTCCCAGCCCCGCGCCGGGGCGGGGGCCGGGGACCAGGCAGCGCGACGACGGGTCATCTCCGCCTCCTCCACCAGCAGCTCGATCCGGCGGTCCTTGACCGAAAGCCGGATGCGGTCGCCGGTCTGCGCCAGGGCCAGCGGGCCGCCGACGGACGCTTCCGGCGCCACATGCAGCACGATGGTGCCGAAGGCGGTGCCGGACATGCGGCAGTCGGAGATCCGCACCATGTCCTTCACGCCGGCCCGCGCCAGCTTCTTCGGGATCGGCAGGTAGCCGGCCTCCGGCATCCCGGCTGGGCTGCGCGGCCCGGCATTCTTGAGCACCAGGATGTCGGTCGCCAGCACGTCGAGCTCCGGGTCGTCGATGCGGTTGGACAGGTCCGCCAGCCCGTCGAACACCAGGCAGCGCGCCTCGGTCTCGAACAGCGATTCGGTGGCGGCGCTGCGCTTGAGGATGGCGCCGTCCGGCGCGAGCGAGCCGTACAGCGTCACCAGCCCGCCGACCGGCGACACCGGCTTGTCCCGCGCCCGGATGATCTTGCGATCCACGAAGTGGCTGCCGTCGCCGATGCGGTCGCGCAGCGTCACGCCATCCAGGTCCAGCGTCTCCAGGTCCAGCAGGTCGCGGATTTCCCAGAGCAGCGCCTGCATGCCGCCGGCGGCGTGGAAATCCTCCATGTAGCCTTCGCCGGTCGGCTTCAGATCGACCAGCACCGGCGTGGTTTCCGACAGCGTGTCGAGCCGCCGCAGGTCCAGCGAAAGGCCCGCCCGCCCTGCGATCGCGGCCAGGTGGACCACCGCGTTGGTGGACCCACCCAGCGCCAGCAGCACCCGCACGGCGTTGTCGAGGTTGCCCTGCGTCATCAGGGACAGCGGCGAGACCGGCTTGTGGATCAGCCGCACCGCCTGCGCGCCGGCTTCCTCCGCCATCCGCAGCCTATCGGCATGCACGGCCGGCGCCGAGGCCGCGTCCAGCGGCATGAAGCCGAGGGTGCTCGCGATGCAGGCCATGGTGGAGGCCGTGCCCATCACGCCGCAGGTCCCGGCCGTGGTGGCGAGTTTTCCTTCCAGCGTCGCGATACGTTCGGAGGACACATCGCCTGCCCGGTAGCGCGCCCAGTAGCGCCGGCAATCGGTGCAGGCGGACAGGCGTTCGCCCGCGAAGGACTGCGCCAGCATGGGGCCGACCACGAGCATGACGCTCGGCGTCCCGGCGCTGATCGCCGCCATCAATTGCGCCGGCACCGTCTTGTCGCAGCCGCCGACCAGCACCGCCGCGTCCATCGGCTGGTTCGCCAGCATCGCCTCGGTATCGAGCGCCATCAGGTTGCGGTAGTGCATGGAGCACGGCGAAAGCGACGGCTCGCAGATGCTGATGGTCGGGAAGGCCAGCGGCAGGCCGCCGGCCGCCAGCACGCCGCGCTTCACCGCCTCGATCAGCTCCGGCGCGGTGCGGTGGCAGTTGTTGTAGTCGGAGCCCGTGTCGGCGATGCCGACCACCGGCTTGTCCAGCATCGCCTGGGAATAGCCCATGGATTTCGCGAAGGACCGGCGCAGGTACAGGGCGAAATCCGGGTCGCCGTAGTTCGAGGCATTGCGCCCGAGGCCAAAGGCCTTCGGCTTGTCAGCTGGGCCGGTCATCCGGTTCCTCCGAGGTCGCTTCATGCCGGTGGCACACGCAGCACAGCTTGTGGCCATCCGGGTCGCGCAGATACGCGCCGTAGAAGTCGGCATGATAATGCGGCCGCAGCCCAGGGCTACCCTCCTCCCGCGCCCCCATTGCCATGGCCGCCGCGTGGAAGGCGCGGACGCTGGCGCGGTCCGGGGCCTCGAAGGCCACCGTGGTGCCGTTGCCGGCGCTGGCCGGCTGGCCATCGATCGGGCGCATCAGCCAGAATTGCGGCGAGGCCTCCGGCCCTGCGGCGTAGCCGGCATGGCCCTGCGCGTGGTCCGTGTGGAAGCGCGGCAGGCCGAGCGGGGCGAGCAGGCGGTCGTAGAAGGCCAGGGCGCGGTCGAAGTCGTTGGTGCCGAGGGTGACGTGGCTGAACATGGCAGGCTCCTTTGCTGCTGGTGGCGGCTGCCACGGGGCTGGTGGCGGCTTGCCACGGGGCCGCTTGATCCGTCTTGCGGAGCTGCCGACGGATGACGGTATCCCCATACCACAGCCCTGAATGCCCGGCTTTTGCTTGACTTCCCGCCCCCCAGGGACGATACCCCGCGCCACTCTGAATTGCGGAATTGCCCAAAAATGCTGACGAGAGAGACCCGCTCGCTGAAGCCGGCCGAGGTCAAGAAGAACTGGGTGCTGATCGATGCGGAGGGCCTGGTGCTCGGCCGCCTCGCCAGCGTCATCGCCAACCGGCTGCGTGGCAAGCACAAGGCCGTCTTCACCCCGCATGTCGATTGCGGCGACCATGTCGTCGTGATCAACGCGAAGAAGGTGCGCGTCACCGGCCAGAAGGCCGAGCAGTCCGTGTTCTACTGGCACACCGGCTACGCCGGCGGCATCAAGGGCCGCACGCTCGCGGAACGCCTGGGCAGCCCGCATCCGGAGCGGGTGCTGGAGAAGGCCGTGGAGCGCATGATCACGCGTGGCCCGCTCGGTCGCGCCCAGATGCGCAACCTGCACGTCTATTCCGGCCCCGAGCATCCGCATGCCGGCAACACGCCGCAGGCGCTGGATGTCGGCGCCATGAACCGCAAGAACGTTTTTGGCGCGCCTGCAAAGGCCGGCGCCGGTAAGGCTGCCTGAGCATGAGCGAAACCACCCCCTCCGCGGCCCCCGCTGTTGCCCCCCGCAGCGGCTCGCTGTCCGAACTCAAGGACCTGGTGAACGCGGCCGGCGGCACCCCCGGCGAGGCCGCGGTCGTCGTCCAGCCGAAGCGTGACGCCCAGGGCCGTTCCTACGCCACCGGTCGCCGCAAGAACGCCATCGCCCGGGTCTGGGTGAAGCCGGGCAAGGGCAACATCGTCATCAACGGCAAGCCCTCCAACACCTACTTCGCGCGCCCCGTGCTGCGGATGGTGATCGGGCAGCCCTTCCTGGTGGCCGATCGCGACCAGCAGTTCGACGTCTTCGCGACGGTGGTCGGCGGTGGCCTGTCCGGCCAGGCCGGCGCGCTGCGCCACGGCATCACCCGCGCGCTCACCTATTACGAGCCGGGCCTGCGCGGCATCCTGAAGAAGGCCGGCTTCCTGACCCGCGACTCGCGCGTGGTCGAGCGCAAGAAGTACGGCAAGGCGAAGGCCCGACGTTCGTTCCAGTTCTCCAAGCGCTGACGCCTCGCGGACGGGCGTCACGCCCGGCCGGTTTGGCTGGTTATCCGGGGGCAGGTCCGCAAGGGCCTGCCCCTCTTGCTTTTTCGGCCGCCGGAGGGCGGCATGGCTGCGACCGAGGGAACACCACCATGGCCAAGGGATCCATCCCCAGCGTCTTCATCGATGGCGAGGCCGGCACCACCGGCCTGCAGATCCGCGAACGCCTGGCCCGCTTCCCCGGCATCGTGCTGCGCAGCATCCCGGACGCGCAGCGCAAGGATGCCGCCGCCAAGCGCGCCCTGATGGCGGAGGTGGACCTGGTGGTGCTCTGCCTGCCGGATGACGCGGCCAAGGACAGCGCCGCCATGGCCGCCGGCCTCGGCGCCGATGCGCCGAAGCTGATCGATGCCTCCACCGCGCATCGCGTCGATCCCGACTGGGTCTACGGCTTCCCCGAGTTGAGCGCGGCCCAGGCGGCCGCGGTGGCGGGTGCGGCGCGCGTTTCCAACCCCGGCTGCTACCCCACCGGCGGCATCGCGCTGATCCGCCCGCTGGTCGAGGCCGGCATCCTGCCGCGCGACTATCCCGTCACCGTCAACGCCGTCTCCGGCTATTCCGGCGGCGGCAAGTCGATGATCGCGGAATTCGAACCCGCCCGCACCGCGGCGCCCTTCTTCCTGTATGGCCTGAACCTGGATCACAAGCACGTGCCCGAGTTGCAGCGTTATTCGGATCTGGCGCGGCGGCCGATCTTCGTGCCCTCCGTCGGCGATTTCGCGCAGGGCATGCTGGTGTCGGTCCCGCTGCACCTCGATCTGCTGACGGGCCGGCCGAGCCCCGCCGACCTCGAGGCCTGCCTGCGCGCCGCCTATGCGCAATCCGGCTGGGTGCGGGTGGCGGCGGCGGACGCGAAGGCGCGGCTGGCGCCGGAGGATCTGAACGGCAGCAATGTCCTGGAATTGCGCGTCTACGGCCATCCGCAGCATGGGCAGGCCGTGCTGGTGGCCAGGCTGGACAATCTCGGCAAGGGCGCGTCCGGTGCGGCGGTGCAGAACATCGGGCTGATGCTCGGCGTGGATGTCGCCGCGGCCCTGCCGCTGGCGGCCTGACTATTCCGCTCGCGGCCTGACTCAAGGGAAGACGTGCAATGACCGGCCCCATCCTGCCTTTCGAGGACAAACTGCCGAAAATCCACCCGGAGGCCTGGGTGGCGCCGACCGCCGTCGTGGTCGGCGACGTCGAAATCGGGGAGGACAGCAGCGTCTGGTATCACTGCGTCCTGCGCGGCGACACCAACATCATGCGCATCGGCGCCCGCACCAACATCCAGGATGGCAGCATCCTGCACCTGAACGCGGGGGCGGAGCCGCTGCTGATCGGCGACGACGTGACCATCGGTCATGCCTGCATCGTGCATGCCTGCACCCTGAAGAACCGCGCCTTCGTCGGCATGGGCGCCACGGTGCTGGACCGCGCGGTGATCGAGGAGGGCGGCATGCTGGGTGCCGGCGGGCTGCTGCCGCCGGGCAAGGTGATCGGCCCGAACGAGTTGTGGATGGGCAGCCCGGCCAAGCTGGTGCGGGTGATGTCGGCGGAGGAACGCGCCAAGTTCGACCGCACGGCGCCGTCCTATGTCGCGCTGGCCAAGCGGCATCGCGCCAGCCTGGCGCGTTAGAGGGGGCGCCGGGCGGCGTGCATTGGCGGGTTGGCCAATGGCTCCCACCTCCCTGAGCAACAGATCATGGAGGTCGCGATGCATCCGCCCCGCCGAGCCACGCTGGCCCTGTTGCTCGCCGGCGCCTGCGCCCCGCTGGCGCCGACCGCGCCGGCCGAGACGGTGAACCTGCCGGCGGCGGGCCTGCCGGTGGGGGCGGGCGATCCGACCCGCGGGGCGATCCTCGCATCCTCCTACGCCTTCGGCCGGCCCGGGACGCTCCAGGGCAATCCGGCGGCGGCGGCGGAGGCGCTGGCGCAGCTGGAATATCTCACGGCCGAACTCGGCACCGGCGGCGCCTGGCGCGACATGGACCCGCTGGTCTCGGTGGAGTTGCGGCAGGCGCGGGAGGAGGCGCGGGCCGCGCTGGGCTTCCGCGAGGCCGCCTCGGCACAGGCCGCGGTCGACGCGCTGTATGGCGCGGCCGTGGCTTTGCGCCGCAACGATGGCGTCGCGGCAGGCGCCGCCCTGGTCCCGCTGGCTGCGGAAGGCGGGTCGGATGCCGCGCTGGCCCGGCTGGCGGCCCTGCCGCCGCTGCCGCGCGCCGCGTCCGCGACCGCACGGGCGCGCGCCGCGCTGAACCGGCGCGATTCCGACCGTGGCCGGGATGACTGGAACCTTTGAGGTCCCCCGGTCCGATCACCTCGCGGTGAGCCGAAACGCGAAACGGCCCCGGTGCTGATTGCACCGGGGCCGTCTGCAACAGGACCGGCCGAGGCCGGGCCGTCAGCCTGTTCGCGTCAGACGCGCTTCAGGTTGCCGGCGGATTCCTTGCCCTGCTGGCCGCGCTGAATCTCGTACTCGATCTTGTCGCCCTCGCGCGGGTCCTGCAGGCCGGCGCGCTGCACGTCGGAGATGTGCAGGAAGACGTCCTTGGAGCCGTCTTCCGGCTGGATGAAGCCGTAGCCCTTGGTCGCGTTGAACCACTTGACGGTGCCGATAGCCATGATGGGGTATCCGTTCATAAGAGTAGGCCGCGCCACGACATCGCGATGCGGATCACGCTGAGGGGAAACGGACACAAGGCTCGGCGCTCAAGGGTGAGCGAGGAAGAGCAGGCCGAACCGAACGACGATGACCCGATTGATATGACGGGTGGCGGCCTGGATTGCAAGGCCGGAGGCCGCCGCCCTTGCATCGTCTGTAGCCTTGGCTACATACTGACGGTCAAGCCAGATGTTCAACCCCCACCGACATTCGTTGCCACCCTCATCAGGGATCGCCATGCCATACGTCTCCCGCCGCCTGCTGCTCGGCAGCAGCTTCGCCGCCGTGACCCTGCCGGCCGTGCCCGCCCTGGCGCAGGGTGCACCGAAGCGCATCGTCGCCACCTTCACCGTGCTGGCCGACATGGCGCAGAACGTGGCAGGGGAGGCCGCGCTGGTCGAAAGCCTGACGCGCCCCGGCAGCGAGATCCACGACTACGAGCCGACGCCGCTGGACGTGGTGCGCGCGCGCTCCGCCGACCTCGTGCTGTGGAACGGCATGGGGCTGGAGCGCTGGTTCGAGCGGTTCTTCAGCCGCGCCGGCGCCACCCGCCAGGCGGTGCTGACGCAGGGGATCGAGCCGGTCGGGATCAATGACGGACCCTACCGCAACCAGCCCAACCCGCATGCCTGGATGTCGCCCACCCTGGCGCTGGTCTATGTCGAGAACATCCGCCGCGCGCTGGCCGAGCTCGACCCGGCCAATGCCGAGACCTATGCCGCCAACGCCGCGCGCTACGCCGACCAGATCCGCGCCGTCGATGCCCGTCTGCGCGAGCGCCTGGCGCGGCTGCCGGCGGATGGCCGCGTGCTGGCCACCTGCGAGGGCGCCTTCAGCTACCTGACGCGCGACTACGGGTTGCAGGAGGCGTATCTGTGGCCGATCAACTCGGAGGATGAAGGCACGCCGCGCCAGGTCCGCGCCATGATCGACACCGTCCGCCGCACCCGCGTGCCGGCCGTGTTCTGCGAGAGCACGGTGAACGACCGCCCGATGCGCCAGGTGGCGCGGGAAGCCGGCGCCCGCTACGGCGGCGCGCTGTACGTGGACAGCCTGACGGCCGAGGATGGCGCCGCGCCGACCTACCTGAAGCTGCTGGAAGCCAACGCCGAGATCATCCTGCGCGGCTTCTTCGGAACGGAGGGCGCCCGGTAATGGACGGCGGCGCCGCGCCCGGCTTGTCCGTCCAGGGCATCTCCGTCAGCTACCCGAACGGCCACCTGGCGCTGCGCGATGCCAGCTTCGCCCTGGCGCCCGGCACGGTCTGCGGGCTGGTCGGCGTGAATGGCAGCGGCAAGTCGACCCTGTTCAAGGCCATCATGGGCCTGGTGAAGCCCGCCGCCGGCCGTGTCCTGATCGGCGGGGAGGGCATCCAGGCGGCGCTGCGCAAGAACCTCGTCGCCTATGTGCCGCAGGCGGAGGAGGTGGACTGGTCCTTCCCCGTCGGCGTGCGCGACGTGGTGATGATGGGCCGCTACGGCCACATGAACATGCTGCGCCTTCCGCGCGCCGCCGATCGCGCGGCGGTGGATGCGGCGCTGGCGCGCGTCGGGATGCTGGATTTGGCGGAACGCCAGATCGGCGAGCTGTCCGGCGGCCAGCGCAAGCGCGTCTTCCTGGCCCGCGCCCTGGCGCAGGGCGGGCAGTTGCTGCTGCTGGACGAGCCCTTCACCGGTGTCGACGTGACGACGGAGGATGCCATCATCGAGTTGCTGAAGGCGCTGCGGACGGAGGGCAAGATCATGCTGGTCTCGACCCACAACCTCGGCAGCGTGCCGACCTTCTGCGACCATGTCGTGCTGGTGAACCGCACCGTGCTGGATTCCGGCCCGACCGAGCGGGTCTTCACCGGCCCCAACCTGCTGCGCGCCTTCGGCGGCGCGCTGCGCCAGCACAGCCTGCCGGAACAGGCCAGGGCGCACGCGCCGCTGGAGGCCGGAAACGTGGTGGTCCTGTCGGATGACGAGCGGCCGCTGGTCATGGCGCCGGATGGCCGCGTTCTCGGCCGCCTGACGCAGGATCTTTGATGGTGCCCTCAGGCGCCGGGCGCCCGCTCCGCGGGCTTGGGTACGCGGCAGGCGCCGCGGCGTCCCGTGCCTTCGCCCGGGCCGCATGTGGTGCGGAGAGAATGCCCTGACATGATGTTTGGTGAACTGCTGATCCCCTTCCAGTACGACTACATGTTGCGCGCCATGGGCATCAGCGGCCTGGTCGGCGCCGTGGCCGGGCTGCTGTCCTGCTACGTCGTGCTGAAGGGCTGGTCGCTGATGGGCGATGCGCTGAGCCATGCGGTGGTGCCCGGCGTGGTGCTGGCCTGGCTCGGCGGCATCCCCTTCGCCATCGGCGCCTTCGCCTCCGGCATGCTCGCCGCGCTGTGCATGGCCGGGCTGCGCGGGCGGACGCCGATCCGGGAGGATGCGGTGATCGGCGTGGTCTTCACCGGCTTCTTCGGCCTCGGCCTGTTCCTGCTGTCGCTCTGGCCTTCCAACGTCCGGCTGCAGACCATCATCTTCGGCAACGTGCTGGGCATCGCCGATGCGGACATCATCCAGATGGCGATCATCGCCGTGGTGGTGGCGCTGGCGCTGGGCATCTGGGGGCGCGACCTGATGCTGTCGCTGTTCGACCCGGTGCAGCTCGTCGCCTCCGGCGGCAGCCCCGGGCTGATGCGGGTGCTGCTGCTGATGCTGCTGGCGGCGACCGCCGTCGCCGGGTTGCAGGCGGTGGGCGCGGTGCTGGTCATCGGCATGCTGGTGACGCCGGGGGCCACCGCCTACCTGCTGGCGGACCGCTTCGGCCGTATGGCGGCGATCGCCACCGCCATCGGCGCCAGCACCGGGATCATCGGTGCCTATGCCAGCTACTTCCTGGATGGCTCCACCGGCGGCAGCATCGTGGCGTTGCAGGCGGCCATCTTCGTCGTCGTGCTGGTGTTCGCGCCGAAGCACGGCATCCGCGCGAGCCGCCGCGCCGCGGCAAAGGCCATGGCATGATCGCCGCGCTCATCGAGCCCTGGACCTACGACTTCATGCAGCAGGCGCTCGTCGTCGGGCTGATGGTGGCGACGCTGTCGGCCATCCTGTCCTGCTTCGTGGTGCTGAAGGGCTGGTCGCTGATGGGGGATGCCGTCAGCCACGCCATCCTGCCCGGCGTGGTCGGTGCCTGGATGGCCGGAATCCCGTTGGTCATCGGCGCCTTCGCCGCCGGCCTCACCTGCGCCATCGCCTCCGGTGCCATCCGGGCGACCTCCCGCGTCAAGGAGGATGCGGCGATGGGCGTGGTGTTCAGCGGCATGTTCGCCGTCGGCCTCATCATGCTGTCGCAGGTGCGGTCGGACGTGCATCTCTCCCATGTGCTGTTCGGCAGCATCCTGGGCATCGAGACGGCGGATTTCTGGCAGACGCTGGCGATCGCCTCCGGGGCTCTGCTGGTCCTGGCGCTGCGCGGCCGCGACCTGGTGCTGTTCTGCTTCGACCCGGGGCAGGCGCGCGTCATCGGCCTGCATGTCGGGCGGCTGCGGCTGCTGCTGCTGACGGTGCTGGCGGCCAGCATCGTGGCCGGCGTGCAGGCGGTGGGCGTCATCCTGGTGGTGGCACTGCTGATCACGCCCGGGGCCATCGGCCTGCTGCTGACGGACCGCTTCGGGCGGATGGTCTGGATTGCGGTGGCCGCGGCCTGCACCTCCACGCTGGTCGGCATCCAGGTCAGCTTCATGCTGGATGCCTCCACCGCCGGGTCCATCGTGCTGGCGCTGTCGGCGATCTTCGTGGCAGCCCTGCTGGCCTCGCCCCGCCACGGCCTGCTGCGCCGCCGGCGCGCCGCACCGGCGGCGGTCGCGGCGGAGTAGAATGAAGCCGGTGCAACAATTTGCACCGGAGCGTCGCGATGCTAGGCTCGGGGGATGACCACGGCCGATCCCCAGCCGGAGCTGCCCGCCGCCGAACAGCCGGATGAGGCTGCGCGCCATGCCTCCGCGCGCACCGCCCGGGCGGCCGCGCTGGCCGAGGACTATGTCGAGATCATCGCCGACCTGCTGGCGCGCGATGCGGAGGCGCGGCCGACCGACATCGCCCGCCGCCTCGGCGTCACCCACGCCACCGCCATCAAGACCATCGGCCGCCTGAAGCGCGACGGCCTGGCGCATTCCAAGCCCTATCGCGGCGTCTTCCTGACCGAGGCCGGCCACGACCTCGCCCGCCGCGTCCGCGCCCGCCACCAGACGGTCGTCGCCTTCCTCGCCGCCCTCGGCGTGCCGGCGGAGATCGCGGAGGCCGATGCGGAGGGCATCGAGCACCATGTCAGCGACGCCACGCTGGCCGCCTTCGAACGCTTTTTGGCCCGCGGTGGCGCCCGATGATCGAATTCCTCGACGGCATCCGCGCCAGCCTGCACGAGGCCTACCTGATCCCGCTGCTGTACGAGGCGGGCCTGATGGGGTGGGAGGAGGAGGCCTTCGACTGGCTCGGCTTCGCCCTGCTGGGCCTGGTGCAGATCGCCGTCTGCATCGTGCTGTGCGGGACGCTGGAGAAGTGGCGCCCGGTGGAACGCTGGCCGGACCAGGGGCCGGTGCACACCGATATCCTGTACACCCTGCTGATCCGCCTCGGCATCCTGCCGCTGGCGGTCTTCGTCCTGTTCCGCCCGGTCCAGGTCTGGCTGCACGGCACCATCGTGGATTTCGGCGCGGTGCCGCCGACGCTGGAATCGCTGATCCCGGCCTTGCGGAACCACCCGATGGTGGCGCTACTGGTCTACATCGTGGTGCTGGATTTCGGCGAATACTGGCGCCACCGCCTGCAGCACGCCATCCCGTGGTGGTGGGAACTGCACGCCGTGCACCACGCCCAGAAGCAGATGACCTTCTGGACCGACGACCGCAACCACCTGGTGGACGATGCCATCGCCGCCGTCTGGCTCGGCGTGCTGGCGCTGGCCATCGGCGTGCCGCCAGCGCAGTTCCCGCTGATCGTGCTGGTCACGCGGGTGGTCGAATCGCTGTCCCATGCCAACACCCGCCTGCATTTCGGGGGTCTGGGCGAACGCCTGCTGGTCTCGCCGCGCTTCCACCGCGCGCATCACGGCGAACAGGCGACCGACGTGCAGGGGGTGAACTACGGCGTGCTGCTGCCGGTCTGGGACTGGATGTTCGGCACCGCCGACTGGAACCGCCGCCATTTCCCGGCCACCGGCGTGCCGGGCGCGGACCCGGCGATCGTCACCGGCGGCTTCCTGGCGCAGCAGGCGGCCGGGCTGCGCGCCGCGCTGGCCCGCCTCAGGCCTTCAGGACGCCGGGCGCGCCAGCAGCACGAATAGCCGGTGGGTCGCGATATCGACCTTGCGGCGCATGTGGTCCTGCCAGGCGCGGGTCGCCGTGGCTTCGTCGTGGTAGGGGCCGTGCAGCTCCTCCGTACCCGGCTCCAGGGTGGTGAAGTTGGTGTCGGTGAAGATGCCGCCCCAGACCACCCAGATCTGCCGCTCGCCCATCATCGTCCCCTTCGTTGTGCGGCGCAGCAATACCTGCTGCGCTGCCTCCGCGACAGGGGAAAACCGGCTCAGCGTCGCGGCAAGCCGCGCTTCAGCGCGAGGGGTTGCCCCGCGCCCGGCGGAACATCTCCATCATGTTGGCCGGCACATAGATGGTCTCGGTCGATTCGCCGGAGCCGATGGTCACCGGGATGAAGCCGTCGCGGGGGGTCTGCGAGAACATCGCGTCGAGGTGCAGGATGCGCACTTCCATGCCACCCGGCTCCGACACCATCACGCGGCCGCCGCCGACCAGCGAACCCTGGCCCATCGGGCCGTAGTCCACCATCATGTTCTCGCCGGTGCCGGTCACCCGCGGGTAGCTCTGCGCCATCGCGTCGCCGGGCAGGGCGGCCGGTACTGCCAGCAGCAGGGCGGCGGCCAGGAACGTGTTTCGGCTGGTCGTCATGGTGCGTCTCCGTTCGTTGTGCGCGCCGGCAACGGCGGCGCTGGTTCGGATTTCGCCATGACGGCCGCGCGCCGCAGCCCCCCATGTGCACCCTGCATCAAACCGATGCGCAGCGCGTATTCGGCTGGTCGCAGGAATGCCCGTTCGTGAAGCGCGTGCGCCGTGTCGCCTCGACGAAGCGGGCCAGCGGCGCGGGCCAGCGCCGGCCCGCCACCGTCACCAGGCAGACCTGCCGGGCCACCGGCGCATCCTCCACCGGACGCAGCACCAGCCCGGCCTGCACGGCGCTGAACTCCGGCAGGAAGCACACGCCCATCCCGGCGGCGACGAGGCACTGGATCCAGTCCTCGCGCTCGCTGCGGCAGGCACTCACCAGCCGGGCGCCTGCCGCCTGCAGGTGGTCGCGCAGGATGTCGCGATGCTCGCAGTTCATGCGGTACAGGTAGGCCTGGCCGTCCATGTCGCGCATCGCGATGGACCGGCGGCCGGCGAAGGGGTGCGACGGCGCGCAGGCCACCAGGTAGCGCTCAGCATACAGCGGCTCCGGCTTCAGCCGTTCATGGAAGGCCTCCGGCTGCACCATCAGCGCCGCGTCCAGGTCGCCCTGCAGCAGCAGCTCGGAAAGCCGGTCCGGCGTGGCGTCCGTCAGGCTGATGTCGATGCCGGGCTGGGCGGTGCGGAACCGGCCCAGCAAGGCCCCGAAGCGCGCCGGCCCCAGCGAGCACATCACGCCGAGCCGCAGGTCCGAGCCCTGCAGCCGCAGGTGCAGCGAGGCCTGCTTCCGCACGGACCGGCTGCGCGCGACGATATCCTCGATGCGCGGCTGCACCATGCGGCCGAGCGCGGTCAGGTGCGTCGTGCCGCCCTCCCGCACGAAAAGCGGCGCGCCAAGTTCCTTCTCCAGCTTCTGGATGCCGCGCGTCAGCGTCGGCTGCGTCACCCCGCACAGGGCGGCGGCGCGGGTGAAATGAAGGGTCTGGCTGGCTGCCAGGAAGTAGGCCATCTCGCGCAGTTCCACGCCGGTGCTCCGCCCGTTTTGGGTCTGTGCGGGCTTCGCCGGCGATGGCCGGATGGTTCCGGCCTCAGCAGGGCCTGACAGGAAGATGCGTCGCCGGGTCCACCCGGACGCCCTGCACCAGCACCTCGAAGTGCAGGTGGGTGCCGTAGGTGATGCCGGTGCGGCCGATGCGGCCGAGCCGTTCGCCCCGCGCGACGCGCCGGCGGCCGGTGGCGATCGACGGGGCCACGCTGCCGAGATGGGCGTAGCGGGTCACCATCCCGTCCGGGTGCCGCAGTTCCACCTCCAGCCCCGCCGCGCCACGCCGCCGCACCGCGACCACCTGGCCGGCGGCGGCTGCCACCGCCCAGGCGCCGGCCGGGGCCGGCAGGTCGATGCCCTGGTGCTGGCGCGACGCGCGCGGCCCGCCAGCGCCTTCCCGCCGCTCCCCGAAGGGGGAGGAGATGCAGGCGGGGGTGACCGGCGCCAGCAGCGCCCCGGTCTCGAAGGCCGTGGTCTCGGCCGATGCGGTCGCCGTGATCGACAGGAAGGCCGCGACCAGGCGCCGCATCGGGTCTCCTCAGCGGTAGCGACGCTCGTCCCGGTACCGCCGCGGCGGGGCGCGCCGGTCGTCGTAGCGCGGCTGCGACTGGTCGTACAGGAAGCCGCCGGCGCTGCCGACGCCGGCGCCAAGCAGCGCGCCGAGGCCCGCATTGCCGCTGAAGGAGCCGAGGACGCCGCCGACGGCGCCGCCGCCGAGGGCGCCGGTGGCGACCCGCTGCTGGGTCGGGTTCATGTCACCGCAGGCCGAGAGACCGAGGGCGGCAACCAGGGGGAGGGCGAGGCGCATGGTGCGCATGATGAAGGCTCCTTCGCTCAGCGGTTCGGGCGGTTGCGGCGGGGCTGCGCCGGCTCGCAGGGGAAACGCTCCTGCGCCCAGCGCAGGAAGCCATCCAGCGCCGGCTCGTTCCAGCGCCCCGGATTTTCGCGCGCCCAGGCGGAGAAGCCGAGGCCGGCCTCGGCCACGGTTGGCCCAGGCGTCGGCACGCAGTAGATCGGCCGGCCGCGGCCGCCGGTCGGGAACATCATCGCGTGATACTGCCCGGCTGCGGTCAGGAAGCCCTGGCAATAGGCGATCGCCTCGTACCGCCTGACGCCGCGGACCTGGGGGTTGCAGACATTGGCGAGGTCGCGGGTGGTCTGGACGTGGTCGGTGACGTCGTCCTGGTTCATGGGTCCGCGTGGTCCCTGTGCGGAGGCGGCCGATATCCCCATCATCGGGGCTGCCAGCAGGCCGAGCACTGCGGCGGTTGCCACAAGGCGCATGATCATTTCCTTCCTCGGAAGTGGAGGCGAAGTCTCTGCCGGCGAGCAGGGCGCGTCCGGCATCTGGGTCCCAACGCCTTCGGGAACGGTTCGTTCAATCCAGCATCAAATTTATTCGCCCTGCCTCAACCTGATGGCGAGGCGGCCGATGCCGGGCCGGCTGGTGGTGGGGGCGGCAGCGCTGCCTCCGCCACCGGCGCCAGACCGATGCGCCCCAAACCCGGCAGCTTCAGGGCAGGCCGGCGCACATCCACGCCAGCGACCGCGCCGAGGATATTGACCTCCAGACCCTCCACCCAGCCCACGGCCAGCCCGGCATAGCCACCCAGGCTCAGGCGCACTCCCGTCTCCGTCAGCCGCAGCCACCTTCCATCGTGGGGAAAATCCTTGCCGATGGCGTTGGGCGGCAGAACGGCGTTGATCTCCGGCACCGAATCCATCACCGCGGCGACGAAGGTGTTGGAGTTCGGGCCGGGCCAGACCCGGTAGTCGCCGCGGTCGCGCCATTCATAGGCCTCGATGGCTGCCTGCATGCGCGGGATCATCGCCGCCGCCTCCGCCCCGTCGGCGGCGAAGACCACCTGCGGCGCGCGGCCGAACCAGCGGCCATCGGCCTCGAAGCCGTTCAGGCGGATGGGGTCGCCCCAGGCGGTGTAGTCGTAGCGGGTGTAGGCGCCGGCGCCCTCCGGCTTGAACACCACCCAGCTGTGGACGGCGAAGATGCCGCGCCAGCGCACGGTGGGGGCGGCGAAGACGCGCACCACGGCGCCCGGGTTCTGCGCCGCCGGCGGCAGCAGCCCGGCGCTGCCGCGATCCGCGGTCCACCAGCCCGGGCCGATGCCGTCGCGTTGATACAGCGCCGCGGAGATGCCGAGCGGCAGCAGGAAGAACAGCGCGAACAGCGCCAGGGCGGTCTTCAGCAGGGACATGGTGATCCGCATGTTTGGTCCCGCCCGCGGAAGCGCAACCAGTTGACAGTCCCGCCGCCGCGCGGCCTCTGGCGCGTGGGACGGAGCGGGACACAGGCATGGAACTCGGCCTCAGGGGCAGGACGGCGCTGGTCACCGGCGCCTCGCTCGGCATTGGCCGCGCCATCGCGCGGGAACTGGCGGCGGAGGGCGTGGCGGTGGCGATGATCGCCCGCAATGCGGACCGCCTGGCGGAAGCCGCCGCCGCCATCGCGGCCGAGACCGGCGGCCGCACCGTGCCGGTCGCCGCGGACCTCGTGGATGCGGCGCAGCTCGATGCCGCGGTGGCGCAGGCGGACGCGGCACTCGGGCGTATCGACATCCTGGTGAACAATGCCGGCGCCACGCCGATGGGCCGCATCGCGGACTCGGACGACGCCACCTGGCGCAAGTCGCTGGACCTGAAGCTGATGGGCTACATGCGCTGTGCCCGGCTGCTGGTGCCCGGGATGCGGGCGCGGCGCTGGGGGCGGGTGGTGAACATCATCGGCCGGTCCGGCCACCAGCCGCGCGCCACCTACATCGTCGGATCCAGCGTCAATGCGAGCCTGCTCAGCTTCACCCACGCGCTGGCGCAGGATTGCGCGCCGGACAACGTGCTGGTCGTCGGCGTCAATCCCGGCCCGATCGCGACGCCGCGCTGGGATGCGCTGGTGGCCCAAGGCGCCGCCGGCAGCGGCCGCGACCCGGATGCGGAGAACGCCGCCGCCATCGCTTCCGTCGCCCTCGGCCGCCTCGGCACGGTGGAGGAGGTGTCGGGGCTGGTGACCTTCCTGTGTTCCGACCGCGCCGGCTTCATCACCGGCACCAACATCGACATCGACGGCGGCGGCACCCGCTGCATCTGAGGGGTTCGTTCCGCATGCCCGAATTCGAGGTCTCCCCCGGCACCACCCTGGCCTATGCGGTGGACGATTTCACCGATCCCTGGGTTCCGGCGCCGACCGTGCTGCTGCTGCACGGCCTGGCCGAAAGCCGGGAGGCGTTTCGCGCCTTCGTCCCGGCCCTGGCTCGGCACGCGCGGGTGGTGCGGCTGGACCTGCGCGGCTACGGCGCCTCCACGCCGATGCCGGCGGAGCATCCCTGGCGCTTCGACGAACTTGTCTCCGACGTGGTGGCGGCGATCCGGCACCTGGGCGTCGCGCGCGTGCACCTGGTCGGCGGCAAGATCGGCGGCACCATCGCGCTCGCGCTGGCGGCGCGGCACCCGGGGCTGGTGGAGAAGCTGGCGGTGCTCGGCGGCCCGGCCTCGCTGACCGGGATGGCCGACCGCACCCCGGCGTGGCGGGCACAGATCGCGGCGGAGGGCGTGCCGGCCTGGGTCGCCGCCTCCAACGCCGGCCGCATGGGCAGCCGCATGTCGCCCGAGGCGCTGGACTGGTGGACGCGGATGATGGGCCGGACCGCCGCCTCCACCCTCGATGGCTTCCTCCGCATGGTCCCCTCCGTGGACGTGACGGCGGAGGTCGAGCGCATCCGGGCGCCGACGCTGGTGGTGACCACGACGGGCAGCGGCCTGGGTTCTGTGGCGGAGGTGCGGGCGTGGCAGGAGCGGATCCGTGGCTCCCGCCTTGTCGTGGTGGAGAACGACAGCTACCACGTCGCCGCCTCGGACCCGGACGAGACGGCGGCACTGGTGCGGGACTTCCTGTTCAGCGCCTGAGCGCCAGCCCCCAGACCACCAGCAGCGGCACCGCCGCCGCCACCCAATCCGCCGGCGCCCCCCGCGCCAGAACCGGAACCGCCGCCAGCGCCGCCAGCGCCGCGGCGAAGGGCAGGGCGGCAAGCGCGCCGCCGGCCGGTGCGAAGCGCGCCATCAGGCTCGCCACCAGCAGCACCGCGCCCAGCAATGGTCCCGGCCCCGGCAGCCCGGCCAGCACCAGCCCCACCAGCAGCGTCGCCGCCGCCAGCACCGGCACCCAGCCGGCGCCACGCAGCGCCAGCAGCACATACAGCGCCACCGCCCCCAGCACCGGCGCCGCCTGGACAAGGTCGGGCAGGGTGCGCGGCGCCCCCGCCATCCACCACCCCGCGCCCAGCGCGCCCGCCACGGCCATGGCGCTGCCAGGCGCACGCCAGCCCAGCCCCAGCGCCGTCCAGGCCAGCACCGCCAGCGCCAGCAGCGGCAGCCGTTCCGGCAATTGCCGTGGCGAGGCCGGCAGCGACCCGAACACCCACCACCAGCCCGCCAGAACCCCGACCCCGGCCGCCAGCCCGCCGAGCCACGCCCAGCGCCGCGCCGCCAGCAGAACCGCCAGCGCCGCCAGCATCGCCACGGCCACCGCGGGCCAGCCCAGGATCAACGCCTGCATCGCCCGTTCACCTATCGACTGGTCACCTTACGAAACTTGCCGCGCGCCGGCGGCACGGCCTAATCGGGCTCGTTGCAGGCATGGGACTCCAGGATGGCGCGCGAGACCACAACCGAGCCGGGCACTCGCCGCCTGAAGGTCTGGGATCCCTGGATCCGCCTGGTGCACTGGGCCATCGTCATCCTGATCCCTTTGTCCTACTGGTCCGCCGTCACGCATCGCTTCGATATCCACATGCTGTCCGGCTACACCATGCTGACGCTGCTGCTGTTCCGCATCGCCTGGGGCCTGGTCGGCAGCCAGACCGCGCGCTTCGGCCAGTTCCTGAAATCCCCCCTCGAAGCTCTGCGCCACTTCGGCCAATTCCGCCGCCGCCAGGCCGCGGTCGAGATCGGCCACAACGCCGCCGGCGGCTGGATGGTGCTGGTGATGCTGCTGCTGCTGCTGGCCCAGGCCACCACCGGCCTGTTCGCCGATAACGAGATCTTCAGCCGCGGCCCCCTGGCGCGGGAGGTCGAGACCGCGACCAGCGCCCTCGCCACCTCGATCCATCTGCGGGTGTTCTGGTTCATCGTCGCGGCGACGGTGCTGCACATCGTGGCGATCCTGGCCTACCGCGTGCTGCGCGGGCAGAACCTGGTCGGCCCGATGATCACCGGCGCGCTGCGCCTGCCCGTGGTCTATCGCGGCCCGCAGCCGCGCATGGGCAGCAACCTTCTGGCCGTGGCGCTGCTGGCCGCGGCCGCCGGCGCGGTGTGGGGCATCAGCCGCTACGGCTGACGCCCCGGCGCAGAATCAGCGCGCGCGGTACTGCTGGTGGCAGGCGCCGCAGGTGCCGCCGGTGCTGCGCAGCAGGTCCGGCGGGATGCTGCCGGACGCCGCCGCCGTCCGCAGCGTGGCAAAGGCCGTCTGCATGGTGTTGGCGCGGGTCTGGAAATCCGCCCGGTTCGCATCGATGGCGGCCAGCGCCCGGGTCTGCCCCGGATTGGTGCCCTGGGCCTGAGGCGGGGTGAGGGACGGCGCCGGCACCAGGTTCGGCAGCGTGGTCATGAAGGCGGACATCGCCTCGATCCGCGGCACCAGCGCCCGCGTATCGCCGCCGGACCGCACGGTATTGGCGACCGCCTCCATCGTCTGCCCAAGCCCGCCGAGCCCGGCGCGGCGCTCCGCGATCACATCGCCCTGCGCCCAAACGGGGCCGCCCGCCGCCAATGCCACCAGCACGCCCGCCGCCATCACCGTATAACGCATTCCAGATGCCTTCCCTGTCGGTCCGGGAAGGTTGGCAGCAAGGCGCCGCCGCCGCAACGAGACTTCTGCCCCGTTGCAATCGGCAATAAGCCCGGCGCCACCCTTGCAAGCCCGCCGGTGAAGCGGGAGGCTGGGCGCAACGAACGGAGGAACGGGAAGATGTTGCGACGCAGCCTGCTCGGCGTGACGCTGGCGGTGGGATTGACCCTGCCTGCTTTGGCCTTCCCCGACCGTACCATCAACCTCGCCGTCGGCTTCGCCCCTGGCGGCTCCACCGACATCACCTCCCGCCTCCTCGCCGACCGCCTCGGCCCGGCGCTGGGCGCCGAGGGCCGCGTGGTGGTGGAGAACCGCGCCGGCGCCTCCGGCATGATCGCCAGCGACTGGCTGCGCCGGCAGAACCCGGACGGCCATGTGCTGATGCTGGTCGAGGCCTCCTCCCACGCCCTCGCCCCCAACGCCCTGGTCGGCGGCACCCGCTACGACCCGCTGGCGGATTACACGCACATCGCCATCGTCGGCACCGGCCCGATGATCGTCGTCGCCCAGCCCGGCTTCCCCGCCCGCACGCCGCAGGCGATGGTGGCGCGGATGCGGGAAGGCGGGGCGGAGGCGCTGCCCTTCGCCTCCTCCGGCGTCGCCTCCATGCCGCATCTCTCGGCGGAGATGTTCGCCTCGGTCATGGGCCAGGGCGGGCGGTTCGCGCATGTGCCCTACCGCTCCGGCGGGCTGATGGTGGAAAGCATCGCCAAGGCGGAGACTCAGTGGGGCGTCGCCGTGCTGGCCTCCGCCGCCGCGCAGGTGCGCGATGGCCGGGTGCTGGGCGTCGCGGTGACGGGGCTGGAGCGGTTTCCCAGCTTCCCCGACATCCCCACCCTGAACGAATCGGCGCTGCCCGGCTTCGACCTGGAGAACTGGTTCGCCGTGATCGGCCCGCGCGGGATGCCCGACGCCGTGGTGGCCCGCCTGAACCAGGCAATCCGCGAGGCGCTGACGCAGCCCACCCTGCGGGAACGCCTGCTGCTGGCCGGCGTCGCGCCCTGGACGCGCCCCAACGCCCCGGCCGATGCCGCCGCCTTTTTCCGCAGCGAGATGGCGAAGTTCCGCGACGTGGTCGCCCGCACCGGGGTGAAGCTGGAACAGTGAGCACCCCGACCACGGCGGATATCATCGTCATCGGCGGCGGCTCCGCCGGCTGCGTCGTCGCCGCCCGCCTGTCCGAGGACGCGCGCACCCGCGTGCTGCTGCTGGAGGCGGGGCCGCCGGACCGCGACCCGTGGATCCGCCTGCCGATGGGCTACGCGAAGCTCTACGGCAGCGGCCGCTACGACCCGCGCTTCATGACGGAGGCCGAGCCAGGGCTGGATGGCCGCGCCGTGCACTGGCCGCGCGGCCGGGTGCTGGGCGGCTCGGGTTCGGTCAACGGCCTGGTCTTCCTGCGCGGCAGCCCGAACGACTACGACCGCTGGGCACAATCCGGCGCCCGCGGCTGGGCTTACGAGGAAGTCGCCCCCTTCTTCCGCAAGCTGGAGACCTGGGAGGGCGCGCCATCCGAGGCCCGCGGCAGCGACGGCCCGATCCGCGTCAGCGAGCCGAAGCGCCTGGCGCCCGCCGCGAAGGCCTTCGTCGAAAGCTGCGTCGCCGCCGGCCTGCCGCGCTTCCGGGACGTGAATGGCGGCGGCCCGATCGAGGGCGTCGGCCCGGTGCAGCTCAACGTCGGCAGCGGCTTCCGTTCGTCCTCCGCCCGCACCTACCTGCATCCGGCGATGCGCCGGCCGAATTTGGAGGTCCGCACCGGCATTTCCGTCCACCGCATCCTGTTCGAGGATGGCCGTGCGGTGGGCGTGGAGACCGGGCAGGGGGTGTTCCGCGCGTCCCGTGAAATCGTGCTCAGCGCGGGTGCCATCGAGACGCCGAAGCTGCTGATGCTGTCCGGCATCGGCGATGCCGCGGCGCTGGCCGAGTTCGGCATCGCCAGCGTGGCGCACAGCCCCGATGTCGGCCGCAACCTGCAGGACCACCTGATCGCGAAGTTCATCTTCCGCACGAAACCCTGCGCCACGCTGAACGAGATCCTCGGCAGCCATGTCCGGAAGGGCGCCATGGGCCTCGACTGGCTGCTGCGCCGCGCCGGCCCGCTGGCGATCGGCGCCGGGGAGGCGACGGCCTTCGCCCGCATCACGCCAGGGGCGGAGGAAGCCGAGGCGCAGTTCCTGTTCGTGAACTTCTCGACGTTCGACTACACCAAGGGCCTGCACGGCTTCCCCGGCGTGATGTGGAACTACGGCCCCTGCCGGCCGGACAGCCGCGGCACGCTGGCGCTGGCCTCGCCCGACCCGGCGGACAAGCCGGTGATCCGGCCGAACTACCTGGACCACCCGAACGACCTGCGCATCATGCTCGGCGCCGCCCGCCTGTCGCAGCGCATCGCCGCCCAGGCGCCCTTCGCCGGCCTGGTCGAGGAGGAACTGCGCCCGGGCCCCGCCGCCACCAGCGACGCGGCCCTGGAGGCCAACATCCGCGCCACCGCCGGCACCGTCTTCCACCCCTGCGGCACCGCCCGCATGGGCACCGACAGCCGCGCGGTGCTGGACCCGGAACTGCGGGTGCGTGGCGTGACGGGCCTGCGCGTGGCCGATGCCAGCGTCTTCCCGCTGATCCCATCCCCCAACATCCAGCCCGCCGCGCTGATGGTGGGCGAACGCTGCGCCGACTTCATGCGCCGCCCTGCCTAGCCCTCTCCCCCCGCTTCCGGGGGGAGAGGGTTGGGTGAGGGGGGCAGCGCTCCATTCCAAGGATACTCGACGATGACGACTGCCACCGCCCGCACCGCCCTGATCACCGGCGCCGGCCGCAACATCGGCCGCGCCGTGGCCCTGGCCCTGGCCCGGGAGGGGTTCGACGTCGTGGTCAACGGCTCCTCCGACCGCGCCGCCGCCGAATCCGTGGCCGCCGAGGCCCGTGCGCTCGGCGTCCGCGCCCTGGTCGCGATGGGCGATGTCGGCAGCCCCGCCGAATGCGCCCGCATCGCCGGCGAGGCCCTGGCCGAGTTCGGCACGGTGGACGTGCTGGTGAACAACGCCGCGCTGCGCCCGGCCAAAGCCTTTCTCGACCTGACGGTGGAGGATTGGCGCCGGGTGATGGCGGTGGACATGGAGGCCGCGATCTGGCTGTCCCAGGCCGTGCTGCCGGGGATGCTGGCGCAGGGCTGGGGCCGGATCGTCAACTTCACCGGGATGAACGCCATCCACGGCTATGCCGGCCGCGCCCCCGTCTCGGTCGCCAAGCACGGGCTCTGGGGCCTGACCAAGTCGATGGGCAAGGAGTTCGGACCGAAGGGCGTCACAGTCAACGCCATCTCCCCGGGTCCCATCGCGGCCGATGACGAGGACGACAACCCCACCGAATACCGCCAGAAGATGGTCGCCCGCGTGCCCGTTGGCCGCATGGGCCGGCCGCGGGAGGTCGCGGCGGTGGTACGGATGCTGGCCTCGGAAGACGGCGCCTTCGTCAACGGCCAGATGCTGCAGGTGAATGGCGGCGCGGAGACCTGAGGCGGCGCCAGCAGTCTGTTGGAAGTACGCGGACTGGAACCCACTCCCCCCACTTGGGGGGAGAGGGCAGGGCGAGGGGGGCCGCAACCAGGGGAACGATACCAGACACTTCGGCAGGGGCTTTCCAGGCGTTCTTCCGCAGCCTGTCAGACCGCCACGAACTCCCCGCCGCGCATCAGCGGCTGCACCGCGCGATCCTTCGTCACGCCGTCGATATCCAGCGCGCCGCTGCCGATCATCCAGTCGATGTGGATCAGCGACGCATTGGCGCCACGCTCCGCCAGGCGTTCCATCGGCACGCCCACGCTGTCGCGCAGGCAGGTGGTGTAGGCCTGGCCGAGGGCGATGTGGCTGGCGGCGTTCTCGTCGAACAGCGTGTTGCGGAACAGCAGGCCGCTGGCCGAAATCGGCGAGGAATGCGGCACCAGCGCCACCTCGCCCAGCCGCGCCGCCCCCTCATCCGTCTCCAGCACCTTCCGCAGCACCTCCGCGCCCTTCGAGGCATTCGCCTCGACGATCCGGCCTTCCGCGAAGGTGACGGAAATATCCTCGATCAGCGTGCCCTGGTAGGCGAGCGGCTTGGTGGAGCGCACCGTGCCCTGCACCCGCAGGCGATGCGGCGTGGTGAAGACTTCCTCGGTCGGGATGTTCGGGTTGCAGGTGATGCCGTTCTTGGCCGGTTCCGCGCCACCCGCCCACAGATGGCCATCGGCCAGGCCGATGGTCAGGTCGGTGCCCGGGCCGCGGTAGCGCAGTTCCAGGAAATCCCGCTCGTTCAGGTACCTGGTGCGGGCGTGCAGGCGGGCGTTGTGGGCGGCCCATTCGGCCACCGGGTCGGCCACATCGACGCGGCAGGCGGCGAAGATCGCGTCCCACAGTTTTGCGACAGCCTCGGCCTCCGGCAGGCCGGGAAACACCTCCCGCGCCCACCCAGGGGTGGAGGCCGGGACCAGGTTCCAGTTGATGGCGAAGCTGGTGATGAGTTCCAGCGCCGGGCGATAGGCGATGGACCGCGCCCGGTTGGCGCGCGCCACCTTCTCCGGGTCCTGCTGCGCCAGCAGGGTCGGGCTCTCGCCGACCACGGCGAGGCGGGCCGCATTGCCGCGGAAGGCCGCCGCCATGCCCTCGAACAGCCAGCCGGGGGCGACGTCGAAGGCCTCCGGCGCTGCGTGGCGGTAGCGGGCCAGCGCGACCTCGTCATCGCCGATCAGCGGCGTCACCAGCGTGGCGCCGGCCTGGTAGGCGTGGACCGCGATGCGGCGGACCAGCGGCAGCGCCTCGACCGGGCTGGTCATCACCAGCTCCTGCCCCGGCTGCAGGTTCAGCCCGACCTTCACGGCCAGCGCCGCCAGCTTGTCCAGCCGCGTCTCGAAGGCGGTCGTGGCGGTCATGGAATCATCGGGCATGGCGAAAAATCCTGTCTCAGGTGCGGGCGGTTTCGGGCGCGGCCGGTGTGCGGGTCAGGCGGCGGATGGCGGCGACGACCGGTGGCTGGTCCCACTCCGCCTCGCCCATCAGCCGCGCCACTTCAAGTCCCCGCCGGTCGATGATGATCGTGGTCGGCAGCACCCGAACCCCCAGCGCCCGGCCGGTGGCGCCGCGCGGGTCGAGCCAGATGCCCATGTGGCGCAGGTTGGTGCGCTGGTAGAACGGCTCCACCTGGGCGCGGCCGCCGCGGTCGTTGGACAGGGCCAGCACCTCGATCCCCTCCCGCGCAACCTGGGCGTGCAGCCGGTCCAGCGCCGGCATTTCCGCCACGCAGGGCGGGCACCAGGTGGCCCAGAAATTCACCACCAGCGCCTTGCCGCGGAACGCCTCGAACCCGGTGGCGCGGCCCTCGGCATCGGTGAAGGACAGGCCCTCGGGCAGCGGCTTCGCCTCCGGGTGCTCGGTCAGGCGTTGCAGCCCGGTGGCCGCCGCTTGGCGCATCGGGCCGGCGGCGAGTAAGGTCGCACCCGCCGCCAGACTCAGGATGGCACGGCGATCCCGCATGAACTTCTGCACCGAAAGACCTCCTCCGTGACCGAACCGCGTGCGAGCCATGACCTCTGGGGCGGGCGTTATGCCGAAGGCCCCTCCGCCATCATGCGGGAGATCAATGCCAGCATCGGCTTCGACCGCAAGATGTGGCGCCAGGACATTTCCGGAAGCCTGGCCCACGCCGCCATGCTGAAGCATGTGGGGATCATCAGCGCGGAGGACGAGGCCAAGATCCGCCAGGGCCTCGCCGACATCGCGGAGGAGATCAATTCGGAAAAATTCACCTTCAGCGACGCCCTCGAAGACATCCACATGAACATCGAGGCCCGGCTGACGGAGCGGATCGGCGAGGCCGGCAAGCGCCTGCACACCGCACGCAGCCGCAACGACCAGGTGGCGCTGGATGTGCGGCTGTGGGTGCGGGATGCGATCGATGGCCTGGACGCGCAGCTGGCCGACGTGATGCGCGCCCTGGTCACCCGCGCCGCCGAGCACGCCGGCACCGTGATGCCCGGCTTCACCCACCTGCAGCCGGCGCAGCCCACCACCTTCGGGCACCACCTGCTGGCCTATGTCGAGATGCTGTCGCGGGACCGCGGCCGGCTGGCGGATTGCCGCCGCCGCCTGAACGAAAGTCCGCTCGGCGCCGCGGCGCTGTGCGGCACCGGCTTCCCGATCGACCGCCACATGACCGCGCAAGCGCTGGGCTTTGATCGGCCGATGCGCAACAGCCTGGATGCCGTGGCCTCGCGCGATTTCGCGGCGGAGTTCCTGTTCGCCTGCGCCATGTGCGTCACCCACCTGTCCCGCTTCGCGGAGGAGGTGGTGATCTGGACCAACCCCTATTTCGGCTTCGTGAAGCTCTCCGACGCCTTCACCACCGGCAGCTCCATCATGCCGCAGAAGCGCAACCCGGATGCGGCGGAGCTGGTGCGCGGCAAGACCGGCCGCGTGGTGGGGGCGCTGGTCGGCATGCTGACCGTGATCAAGGGCCTCGCCCTGACCTACGGGAAGGACATGCAGGAGGACAAGGAAGGCATCTTCGACAGTGCCGAGACCCTTGCTTTGTGCCTCGCCGCCACCGGCGGCATGGTGCGCGACATGCAGCCGCAGCCCGGGCGGCTGGCGGAGGCGGCCGGCGCCGGCTTCTCCACCGCGACGGACCTCGCGGACTGGCTGGTGCGCGAGTTGAAGCTGCCCTTCCGCGATGCCCACCACGTCACCGGCCGGCTGGTGGCGAAGGCGGAGGCGATGGGCGTGGACCTCGCCGGCCTGACGATCACGGAGATGCAGGCGGTGGAGCCCGGCATCACGGATGCGGTGTTCGGCGTGCTGTCCGTCGCCGCCTCCGTCCGGTCCCGCATTTCCTACGGCGGCACCGCGCCGGCCAATGTGGCGCGGATGGCGGCGGAATGGCAGGAGAAGCTGGCATGAGGCTGTTGATCGCGCTGCTGCTGGTCGCCGGCACCCTCGCCGCCTGCGGCCGCGCCGGAGGCATCCGCCCGCCCGGGCCGCCGGACCAGGTGACATTCCCGCGGGCCTATCCCAACCGGTAGCGGGCGACCCCGAAGGGCCATTGATCCGTATCTATGGCCCAAGCACACTCCCGGCCGGCCGGATCAACCAGGCCGATCGGGAGAAAACGCCATGTCCGGAACCGGACGCCGCACGCTGCTCGGCGCCACCGCCGCCGTCTTCGCCTCGCGCCCCGGCCTGGCGCAGGACACCTGGCCCAGCCGCACCATCCGCCTGGTGGTGCCCTACGCCGCCGGTGGCAGCAGCGACATCGTCGCCCGCCTGATCGCACCGCGGCTCCAGGCCAGCCTCGGGCAATCCGTGGTGGTGGAGAACCGCGCCGGCGCCGGCGCCCTGCTGGGGACGGAGGCGGTCGCCCGCGCCGGCACCGACGGCCACACGATCCTGCTGGCGGACACGCCGCACGCCATCCTGCCGGCGCTGAACGACCGGCTGCCCTACCACCCGACGCGCGACTTCACGCCGATCTCGCTGGTCGCCGCCACGCCGCAGATCCTGTTCGCCGCCGCCGGATTCGCCCCCGCCGATGCCGCCGCCGCCATCGCCGCCGCCCGCGCCAGGCCGGACGGCATCGCCATCGCCTCCGCCGGCCAGGGCACGTCGAGCCATTTGACGGCGGAGCGGCTGCAACTGCTGACCGGCATCAAGCTGACCCATGTGCCCTATCGCGGCGCCGCGCCGGCGATGAACGACCTCGCCGCCGGGCAGGTGCAGCTGTTCTTCGCCACCATCGCCTCCGGCCTGCCCTTGCTGCGCGAAGGCCGAATCAAGGCGCTCGGCGTGCTGTCGGAAGCGCGGCTGGAGGCGCTGCCGCAGGTCGCGACCTTCCGGGAACAGGGCATAGACCTGGTGGTGGAAAGCTGGTTCGCCCTGCTGGGCCCGGCCGGCATTCCCGAAGCCGTGGCCCGCCGCACCGCCCCCGCGGTGGCGGAGGCAGTGGCGGCGCCGGAGGTGCGGGAGCGGTTCGCGACGCTCGGCCTGACCCCGCGTTCCAGCACGCCGGCGGAGGCCGAGGCCTTCATCCGCGCCGAACTGGATCGCTATGCGGAGGTGGTGCGGGCGGCCGATATCCGGCTCACGAACTAGGAGCATTTTCAAGCCGGGCGTCCACGCCGGGCGGCTCGGAAAATGCGGCAGGACATGGAGCTTGGCGAAGTGCCGCGGCCACCCCAAAGTGAAGGGATGGCCGCCCTCCCTGCCGTCGCCCTCGACGCCGCCTCCGACCCGAGCTTCCCCGAGCTGCTCGCCCTCCGCCCCCACCTCACCATGGACCCGCTCGCGGGCCTGATGATGGAGGAGGTGCCGCTGGCGCGCATCGCGGCGGAAGCCGGCACGCCCGCCTGGGTCTATTCCGCGGGCGCGCTGCGCCGCCGCCTGGGCGCGCTGCAATCGGCGCTGTCCGACGCGCGCCTGCCGGCGGAGGTGCATTTCGCCGTCAAGGCCAACCCGAGCCTGGCCGTGCTGCGGGTGCTGGCGGAGGCCGGGGCGGGCGCGGACATCGTCAGCGAGGGCGAGTTGCGCGTGGCCCTCGCGGCCGGCATCGCCCCCGGCCACATCGTCTTCTCCGGCGTCGGCAAGACCTTTCCCGAACTTCGCCTCGCGCTCGACCAGGACATCCAGCAGATCAACGCCGAGAGCGCGGAGGAGGTGGAGATGATCTCCGCCGCGGCCACCGCCATGGGCCGCACGGCCCGCGTGGCGCTGCGGGTGAACCCGGACGTGGACGCCAAGACCCACGCCAAGATCACCACCGGCAAGTCGGAGAACAAGTTCGGCGTGGCGATCGGCGAGGCCCCGGCGCTGTATGCGCGGATGGCGGCGCTGCCCGGCATCCGGCCGGTCGGCGTCGCGGTGCATATCGGCAGCCAGATCACCGCCGGCGTCTCCGCCTACCGCATCGCCTACGCCCACCTGGCCGATTTGGTCCGCCAGCTGCGCGCGGCCGGGCTGCCGGTGGACCGCGTCGATTGCGGCGGCGGCCTCGGCATCCCCTACCGGGACGAGCCGGCGCCGAGTCCCGCGGCGCTCGCCGGCGTCATCCAGGCGACTCTCGGCAATCTCGGCGTGGAGCTGATGCTGGAGCCGGGCCGCTGGATCGTCGGGCCGGCCGGCGTGCTGCTGGCCTCCGTCATCCTGCAGAAGCAGGGGGCGGAACGCCGATTCGTGGTGCTGGACGCCGCGATGAACGACCTGATCCGGCCGGCGATGTACGAGGCCTGGCACGGCATCGTCCCGGTCGCGCCCGCCGCCTACACCGCCGCGACCTCGCCGGCCGATGTCGTCGGGCCGGTCTGCGAGAGCGGGGACACGTTTTCCCGAGATCGTGGCCTTCCGCAGCTCGAACCGGGTAGCCTCGTCGCGATCCTGGATGCGGGGGCCTATGGCGCGGCGATGAGCAGCACCTACAACAACCGGCCCCTGGCCGCCGAAGTGCTGGTGGATGGCGACCGCTTCGCCGTGATCCGGCCGCGCCAGACGCATGAACAGCTTCTGGCCGGCCAGCGCCTGCCGCCCTGGATGGCCGCATGACGAAAAACCCCCTCCGCCGCCTGCCGCGCCAACGTCTGGCCGCGAGGGCCGCGCTGGGGTGGGAACGTGTGTGGCCGGCGCTGTGGCCGCCGCTTGGCGTGCTGGGCGTCTTCCTGCTGGTGGCGCTGCTCGGCCTGCCGCTGCTGCTGCCGCCCTGGGCAAGGCCGGTGCTGAGCCTCGTCTTCCTGGCCGGCATCGCGGTCGCCGGCTGGCGCGGCTTCCGGCGCCTTTCGGTGCCGGGGCGGGACGAGGGGGATCGCCGCCTCGAATCCGCCTCCGGCCTCGCCCACCGGCCGCTCGCCGCGCTGGCGGACCGCCCGGCCGGCAACGACCCGATGGCGCTGGCAGTGTGGGAGGCGCATCGTCGCCGCGCCGCCGCCTCCATCCGCCAGCTGCGCGTCGGCCTGCCGCGGCCGGGCCTGGCGCGGCGCGACCCGATCGCCCTGCGCGCCGGCCTCGGCCTGGCGCTGTTTGCCGCCCTGGTCATCGCCGGGCCGGAGGCGCCGGAGCGGCTGCGCCGCGCCCTGGTGCCGGATTTCGGCCTCGCCACCGCCGCGCCGGCGCTGCGGCTGGAGGCCTGGGTGACGCCGCCCGGCTATACCGGCGCCGCGCCGATCTTCCTCGATGCCGCCGGCGGCGACCTGGCGGTGCCGCAGGGCAGCCGGTTGCAGGTGGCGCTCTCGGGGGGCACCGGCGGCACGCCCGATTTGGTCATCGGCAGCGCCGCCACGCCGTTCCGCGCGCTCGATGCCCGGTCCTGGTCGGCCGAGGCGCAGCTCGACCACGGCGCGCGGCTGGTGATCCGCCGCGACGGGTTCGAGGTGGCGGGCTGGACCCTGACGGTGCAGGCGGACCAGCCGCCCACCGCGCAATTTACCGACCCACCGGCGCGCGCCGCCCGCGGCCTCGGCCTGCGGCTGCCCTGGCGCGCCGGGGATGACTGGGGCGTGGCGCATCTGGAGGCGCAGTTCCGCCTGGTCGCCCGGCCGCAGGCGCCGGCGCACACGCTGGACATCAACCTGCCCGGCGCACAGCCCCGGGAGGCCACCGGCAATGCCGGCCCCGACCTGTCCGCCCACCCCTGGGCGGGACTTGAGGTGCAGGTCCAGTTGATGGCCCGCGACGGCGCGGGGCAGGAGGGCCGGTCGGAGGCCGCGACCCTGACGCTGCCCGAACGCGCCTTCGCCCACCCGGTGGCCCAGGCGCTGATCGCGCTGCGCAAGTCGCTGTCGCTCGACCCGACCAGGCGGCGCGAGGCGCAGATCGAACTCGACCGCCTGGCGAACGCGCCGGAGGCCTTCGAGCACGACACCACCACCTTCCTGTCGCTGCGCAGCGCCCGCCACCGCCTGGCCCGCGACCGCCGCGGCGAGGCGGTGGCGGAGGCGCAGGAGACAATGTGGGAGACCGCCCTGGCCCTGGAGGAAGGCCGCGCCGACCGCACCGCCCGCGCCCTGGCACAGGCCATCGAGGAACTGCGCGAGCAGCTCGAACAGGCGATGCGGGAGCAGCAGGAGAACCGCGAGGCAACCCCGCCCCAGGAGAACCGCGAGCAGGGCCAGGAGCAGAACCAGCAGCCGCCCCAAGATCAACAACAGGACCAGCAGCAGGACCGGCAGCGCGCCGAGCAGACCGAGCAGCAGCGCCAGGAAACCGACCGCCGCATCCAGGAACTGCGCGACGCCATCCGCCGCCACCTGGAAGCGCTGGCGGAACGCCTGCAGCAGGAAAACGCGGAGTCGATGCCGACCGACCCGCAGAACCGCCTGATGGACCGCCGCGACCTGGACCGCCGGACGGATCGGATGCGCGAGGCCAATCGCCAGGACCGCCCGCAGGACGCCGAGCGCGAGCTGGCCGAGCTGGAGGAGATGCTGCGCGCGCTGGAGGAAGGCCGCACCCCACGCTCCGAGGCCCAGGAGCGCCAGCGCCAGCAGCGCGAGCGCGGCGAGCGGCAGATGGGCGTGGTGCAGGACATGGTCCGCCGCCAGACCCAGATGCTGGACAGCGGCCACCGCCGTGCGGAGGCCGAGGCCGAGCAGCGGGAGGCCGATCGCCGCGCCCAGCAATTGCAGAACCGCGCCCCCTGGTCCCGCCCCGCACCCCAGCAGGACCAGCAGCAGGAGCGCCGCAGCGCGACGGAGGCGGAGGCGCTGCGCGAGGCCCAGAACGAGGCGCGCATCCAGCGCGCCCTGCGCCGGGCACTCGGCGAGGTGATGCAGCAGTTCGGGGATCTCACCGGCGAGATCCCCGCCCCGCTCGGCCGCGCCGACCAGGCGATGCGGGAGGCGCAGGAGGCGCTGGGGCAGGGCGGCGACGCCCGCACCCCGCAGCAGACCGCGATCCGGGAGTTGCAGGAAGGCGGCCGCCAGATGGCGCAGCAGATGCAGCGCCAGTTCGGCCAGGGCGAGCCGGGCGAGGGCGAGGAAGGCGAGGGCGAGGGCGAAGGCCAGGGCCCGATGATGGGGCAAGGCCAGGGCGAGGGCTCCGACCAGGCGCAGGGCCAGGGCCAGGGCCGCGACCCCCTCGGCCGCCGCACCCGCGAAGCCCCCGGCGCGCAGGACAATGGCAGCGACACCCGCGTGCCGGACGAGGCCGAGTTGCTCCGCACCCGCCGCATCCAGGAAGAACTGCGCAAGCGCGGTGCCGAACGGACCCGGCCGCAGGAGGAACTGGACTACATCGACCGGCTGCTCCGGCGCTTCTGATGGCGCTGGCGCCCCCTACCCAGGCGCGCCACGAGGTCTAGGCTGTGCGGCCAGGAGGACTTGCCGCATGGACTTCACCGCCCCGCCGCGCCAGCGCCAGATGCTGGACCGCCCGGATTGCCGCATCGCCTATGAGGTCTCGGGCAGCGGCCCGCCCATCGTCTTCGCGCACGGCCTGGGCGGCTGCTACATGTCCTGGTGGCAGCAGGTCGCGCATTTCGCTCCACGCCACACCTGCGTCAGCTTCTCCCACCGCGGCTTCTTCCCCTCCACCGCGCCGGAGGGCGGGCCGGACCCACGGGAATACGCGAACGACCTGGCGGCGCTGGTGGACCATCTCGGGCTCGGCGACATCACGCTGGTCTGCCAGTCCATGGGCGGCTGGACCGGGGTGGAATACGCGCTGATGCTGCCCGGCCGGGTGCGCCGCCTGGTGCTGGCGGCGACCACCGGCTCGCTCGACCCGCGGCAGATGCGGGAGCCGGAGCGCGGGCGGCTGGCCGGCTGGGCGCGCGATGCGGCGGAGGCGCGGGCGGCCATGCTCGGCCGCAACATCCTGCCCGCCTGTGGACCGGCGATGGCGGAGGCGCAGCCGGCCCTGCACCACCTGTATGCGCAGATGGACAAGCTCACCACCGGCTTCGACAAGGAAGCGGTGCGCGCCCGCATGGGCGAGATGCGCCGCCGCCCGCCGGCGGACCTTGCCGCCGCCGGCTGCCCGGTGCTTTTCATCGCGGGCGGCCGCGACCAGGTGATCGCGCCCTTCGCGGCGGAGGCGATGGCCCCCGAGATCCCTGGCTCCCGCGTCGCCACCATCCCGGCGGCCGGCCATTCCGCCTATTTCGAACACGCCGCGACCTTCAACGCGCTGGTCGAGGCCTTCCTGGCGGAGCCCCAATAACGCCTCAGTTGCGCGGGATGTTCGCCGCCGCCACCACCGGCCGCCACACCCGCGCGAAATCCGCCACCACGGCCTGGAAGCCCGCGGCGTCCAAAGGTGTCGCGGGCGGATACAGCCCCGCCGCCTCCAGCCGCACCGCCGTCTCCGGCAGGGCGACGATGCGGTTCACGGCGGCATTCACCTGCGCCACGAAGGCCGGCGGCAGGCCGTGCGGGCCGGAGATGCCGGTCCAGCTCGTCGCCGTCAGCCCGGGGAAGCCGAGCGCCGCATAGGTCGGCACGCCCGGCAGCGGCGCGAAGCCCTGCGCGGAGGACACCGCCAGGACCCGCGCCTGGCCGCCCGAGATCGCCCCGGTGGTGCCGGCCAGCGGCGTCAGCAGGCTGTCCACCGTGCCGCCGATCAGGTCCTGCAGGGCCGGGCCGGTGCCCCGATAGGGCACATGCACCAGCCGCCCGCCCGCCGCCTGGGCCAGCGCCTCCCCCTGCAGGTGTTGCAGCGATCCGACGCCGGTCGAGGCGAAGCTCAGCCCGCCGCTGCGGGCGCGCGCCGCCGCCAGGAACTCCGGCAGCGTGGCGAAGGGGCTGGCCATCGGCACCAGCAGCACCGTCGGCGTTTCCGCCACCATGGCGATGTGGGTGAAGTCGCGGTCGCTGTCATAGGGCGGGCTCGCCGCCACCAGCGGCACCGTCCCGTGCGGGGAGGTGTTGGAGATGCCGAGCGTGTTGCCATCCGCCGCCGCGCGCGCCATCGCCTCCGCCCCCAGCATCCCGCCGGCGCCTGGCCGGTTCTCGATGACGATGGTCCGCCCGAGGGCGGCGGCCAGCGGTGGCGCCACGATGCGCGCCGTGACGTCGGAGGCGCCGCCGGGGGCGAAGGGCACGATCAGGCGGATCGGCGGGCCATTCTGCCCCCCGGTCTGCCCCAATGCGAGGCCGGGGATGAGCAGGAACAGGGCAATCAGGCGGCGCATGCAACGAATCCCTCGATGACCGCCGCCTGCGCTGCAACCGCCGTGCCGCCCCTCGCCGCCGCCGGCCCGGCGGGCTAGTCTCGGCAACATGCGCTACATCTCCACACGCGGCGCCGCCGCCCCCCGCGATTTCGAAGGCGTCCTGCTGGCCGGCCTCGCCGAGGATGGCGGGCTGTTCGTGCCGGAGGCCTGGCCGGTGCTGACCAGCGCCGAATGGCGCGGCCTGCGCGGCCTGCCCTATGCGGACCTGGCCGCCCACATCGTCGCGAAGTTCACCGGCGGGCAGCCGGGGGAGGCGACGCTGCGGACCATGTTCCGCCAGGCCTATGCCAGCTTCGACCATCCGGCCGTGGCGCCGCTGGTGCAGCTCGACAGCCGGATGTTCGCGCTGGAGCTGTTCCACGGCCCGACGCTGGCCTTCAAGGACATGGCGATGCAGGCCCTGGGCCCGCTGTTCGACCATGTGCTGGCGCGGCGCGGCGAACGGGTCACCATCGTCGGCGCCACCTCCGGCGATACCGGCTCCGCCGCCATCGAGGCCTGCCGGGACCGTGCGTCCATCGACATCGTGATCCTGCACCCGGAAGGCCGCACCAGCCCGGTGCAGCGGCGGCAGATGACCACGGTGCTGGCGTCGAACGTCGCGAACCTGGCGGTGGAGGGGTCCTTCGACGACTGCCAGGACCTGGTGAAGGCGATGTTCGCCGATGCGCCGTTCCGCCGGGATATGCATCTGTCGGCGGTCAATTCCATCAACTGGGCGCGGATCGCGCTGCAAATCCCCTACTACGTCGCCTCCGCCCTGGCGCTCGGCGCGCCGGACCGGGAGGTGGCATTTAGCGTCCCCACCGGCAATTTCGGCAACGTGCTGGCGGCCTGGGCGGCGCGGCGCATGGGGCTGCCGATCGCGCAGCTGCTGATCGGCTCCAACCGCAACGACATCCTGACCCGCTTCCTGTCGGGCAACGACATGACGATGCGGGCGGTCGAGCCCTCCTTCTCGCCCTCCATGGACATCCAGGTGTCCTCCAACTTCGAGCGCCTGCTGTTCGAACTGCTGCACCGCGACCCGGCCGCCACGGCCGCCACCATGCAGCGCTTCCGGGCCGAGGGCCGCATGCCGGTGCCCGACGCCGCCTGGCGCAGCGCCTGCCAGATTTTTCGCGGATTCGCGCTGGACGATGCCGGGACGCTCGCCGAGATCCGGCGGCTGCATGGGCAGGGCTACCTGGCCGATCCGCACACGGCCATCGGCACGGCGGCGGCCATGGCGAGCCCGCCCTCCGACCCGGCCATCCCGATCGTCGTCGCCGCCACCGCGCATCCCGCGAAGTTCCCGGATGCGGTGCGGGAGGCGACCGGAATCGAGGCCCCTCTGCCTTCGCGCCTCGCCGACCTATATGAGCGTCCCGAACGCTTTTCGCGCCTGCCCGCGGACCTCGGTGCGATCGAGGCCTTCGTGCGCGCCCACACGCTCCGCAACGCCGCGTAAACCCGGCGTCTCCTGATGACTGGCGAAGGAAGACCATGAACGACGCCATCCGCCTGACCCGGCTGCCCAGCGGCCTGACCGTGGTGTCCGAGAAGATGCCGCGGGTCGAGACCGTCTCCATAGGCGCCTATGTCGATGCCGGCACCCGGCATGAATCCGCTCCCGAGAACGGCGTTTCCCACTTCCTCGAACACATGGCCTTCAAGGGCACCGAACGCCGCGACGCCGCCGCCATCGCGCGCGAGATCGAGAATGTCGGCGGCCACCTGAACGCCTACACGTCGCGGGAAAACACCGCCTTCTACGCCAAGATCCTGAAGGAGGATGTGGCCCTGGCCGCCGACATCATCGGCGACATCCTGTCCCACAGCACCTTCGTGCCGGAGGAGCTGGAGCGCGAGCGCGGCGTCATCCTGCAGGAGATCGGCCAGGCGAACGACACGCCGGACGACATCGTGTTCGACCATTTCCAGGCGACCGCCTACGGCACCCAGGCGATGGGCCGCCCGGTGCTGGGCACCGAGGACACCATCAAGGCGATGAGCCGGGAGGCGCTGGTCGGCTATATGCGCCGCCACTACGGCCCGACCCGCATGGTGGTTGCCGCCGCCGGCGCGCTGGAACACGAGGACCTGCTCGACCTCGCCCAGCGGCATTTTTCCGGATTGCCGACCTCGGCCGCCGCGGTGCCGGAACCGGCGCGCTACACCGGCGGCGAGTTCCGCGAGGAGCGTGACCTGGACCAGGTGCATCTCTGCCTCGGATTCCCCTCCGTCTCCTCGACGCACAGGCTGCACATGGCGACGCAGCTCCTGTCCACCCTGCTCGGCGGCGGCATGTCGTCGCGCCTGTTCCAGGAGATCCGGGAGAAGCGCGGGCTGGTCTATTCCATCTATTCCTTTGCTTCGCCCTTCGCGGACGGCGGCGTCTTCGCCGTCTACGCCGGGACGGGGGAGGACCAGGCGGAGGAATTGGTGCCCGTTGCGCTGGAGGAGTTGCGCCGCGTGCAGCATGACGTGACGGAAGACGAACTGAACCGCGCCAAGGCGCAGTTGCGCGCCAGCCTGCTGATGAGCCTGGAATCCACCGGCAGCCGCTGCGAGCAGCTCGCCCGCCAGCTCCAGGTGCATGGCCGCATCATCCCGACCGAGGAAACCAAGGCCCGCATCGCCGCCGTCACCGTGGCCGATGTGCAGGAAGCGGCGGCCATGGCGTTCCGCGGTGCGCCGACGCTGGCGGCGCTCGGTCCGGCCGGCAAGGTGCCTGGCCTGCCTTCCATCGCGGAAAGGCTGGCGGCATGAGCGACGCGTCGCTGATCGCGGAGCTCGTCGCCTGCGCGAAGCGTGCGGGCGCCGACAGCGCCGATGCGCTGCATGTGCAGAATGCCTCCCTGTCGGTCTCCCGCCGCCTCGGCAGGATCGAGCAGCTGGAGCGCTCCGAGGGCTTCGACATCGGGCTGCGCGTGTTCGTGGGCCGCCGCCAGGCTATCGTCTCGACCACCGCGGCCGACCCGGCCGGCTTCGCGGCGCTCGCGGAGCGTGCCGTGGCGATGGCGAAGGTGGTGCCGGAGGACCCCTTCGGCGGCCTCGCCGACCAGTTCGATCCGCCGCGCGACGGCGGCCCGCTGGACCTCGAAGACCCCACCGAGCCGACGGCCGAGGACCTGATCGCCCGCGCCGCGACAGCGGAGGAGGCGGCGCTGGCGGTGGCCGGCGTCACCAACAGCGAAGGCGCCGATGCCAGCTGGGGCCGTATCCGCATCACCCTCGCGACCAGCGCCGGCTTCCTCGGGCAATATGTCCGCACCTCGCACGGCCTGTCCTGCACCGCGCTGGCGGGGCAGGGGACGGCGATGGAGCGGGACTATGACTGGTCCTCCGTCGTGCATCTGTCGGATCTCGGCGATGCCGCGACCATCGGGCGGCAGGCGGCGGAGCGTGCGGTGGCGCGGCTGAACCCGGTACGGGCGAAGACGGCGCGCATCCCGGTGGTGTTCGACCCGCGCGTGTCGTCCTCCCTGCTCGGGCACCTGCTGGGGGCCATCAACGGCGCCTCCGTGGCGCGCGGTACCTCTTTCCTCGCAGACAGTCTGGGCCAGCAGGCGCTGGCGAAGGGGCTGACGGTGCGGGACGACCCGACCCGCCGCCGCGGCCTGCGCTCCCGCCCCTTCGACGGGGAGGGCATGGCCGGCACGCCGCGTGCCATCGTCGAGGACGGCGTGCTGACGACCTGGATCCTGGATTGGCGCAGCGCGCGGCAACTGGGGATGGCCAGCACCGGCCATGCCAGCCGCGGCACCGGCGGCCCGCCCGGCCCGGCGGCGAGCAATCTGTGGCTGGAGCCGGGGACCCATACGCCAACCGACCTGATGTCCGACATCACCGAGGGGCTGTACGTGACGGACCTGATCGGCATGGGCATCAACGGCGTGACCGGCGACTACAGCCGCGGCGCCGCCGGCTTCATGATCCGCAACGGCACCCTGGCCGAGCCGGTGAGCGAGATCACCATCGCCGGCAACCTCCGCGACATCTTCCTGAACCTGACGGCGGCTAACGACCTGGAGTTTCGCCGTGGCACGGATGCGCCGACGATCCGGATCGAGGGGCTGACGCTCGCCGGCGCTTGAAGTCCGTGCGGGGCGAAGCCTAGTCTCGCCCTATGGACGGCACCATCGAAGCACGCCCCGAGCTTTCAGACCTGCTGGACCGCGTCCGGCGGGGGGAGACGCTGACGATTACCGAGGGTGGCCGTCCGGTTGCGACGCTGGCGCCGGCGGAATTCAGCTTCGCGCTGGATTTGGACGCAGCGCGCCTCATCGTGCGGGACATCACGACGCTGCGCGACCAGATGAACCTGCGTGGCGTCCGCTGGGCCGACATCAAGGATGAGGGCAAGCGCGGCCTGTGACCGCGCTGGTCCTCGACGCCTCCGCCACCGCACCCTGGTTCCTGATCGACGAGGCGGATGCCGCCTCCGACGCCTTGCTGCTGCGAGTTGCGCAGTCTGGTGCGCTGGTTCCCGCCATCTGGCATTTCGAGGTCGCCAGCATTCTACGAAGTGCGGAGCGCCGTTCGCGCTTTTCGGTGGAACTTGCCGACCAGGTCTATGGCCGCCTGGCGACCACGCCGATCAGCACCGAGATGCCCGAGCTTGGGCTGCTGGCGCGGCGCCTGCATCATCTGGCACGACAGCATGCGCTGACGCCCTACGACGCCGCTTACCTGGACCTTGCGATCCGGCGCCGCCTGCCCCTCGCCACCCGCGACGCGGCGCTGATCCGCGCCGCGCCGTTGGAAGGCGTCCCGCTGCTTCCGGCCTGAGGCTACTCCACCCGGATTTCCCGCACCTGCACCTGGTTGTCCGCCCGGTGCGTCACCGCGACCCCCGCCCGGTGCGCCCACGGAATCATCATGTGGTACATCGGGATGTGGCCGGGTTCCGCGTTGTGCAGCGCATGCGCCTGGCGGATCAGGCCGCGTCGCGCCTCCGGGTCCTGCTCGCCGTCGATGCGCGGGATCAGCGCGTCGAATTCCGCATTGGACCAGCCGCCGGCATTCCAGGTCGCGGCCCCGCCGACGGATCGGGAAGCCATGACGGCGCGGATGGTGTAGCTGGCGTCGAAGGTCGGCACGCCCCAGGACAACGCGTACATCATCGGCTCCTGCCGCCGGATGCGCTGGCTGAACAGGGCGTTGGGCTGGATGTTCAACTGCGCCCGGATGCCGACGCGGGCCAGCATGCCGGCCACTGCCTGGCAGGCCTCGTCATAGGTGCCGGTCGGGCATTCGAAGGGCACGGAGAAGCCGTTCGGGTAGCCGGCCTCGGCCAGCAGGGCGCGGGACCGCGCCGGGTCATGGGCCGGGCGGCGGTCCAGATCCTCCGACCAGCCATTCACGAACTGCGTCCACATGCTGGCCGTCGGCACGCCCTGGCCGCGGAGCGTGGTGCGGCGCATCGCCTCCACGTCCAGCGCATGGGCGATGGCCTGGCGCACCCGCAAATCCTTGAACGGGTTGCGGCCGCGCACGTCGGACCCGGCCAGCTCCTCCACATCCTGCCGCATCCCGAGCCAGACGGTGCGGTTCTCCTGGCCCTGCAGGATGCGCAGCCGCGGGTCGCGCTGGATGCGGGCCACGTCCTGCACCGGCACCACATGCACCATGTCGACCTCGCCCGAGAGCAGCGCGGCGACACGGGTCGCGTCCGAATTGAGCGTCACGTGGTGGTATTCGGTGACGTTGCCCTGGGTTTCCGCGGCACCCCACCAGCCCGGGTTGCGCACCATCACGGTGCGCTGGTCGGCCTCCCGGCTCCGGATCACGTAGGGGCCGGTGCCGTTGGCGTTGCGGACGGTGAAGGTTTCCTCCCGCTGCGCGAAGTTCTGCGGCACCGCGGCGCGGTTCGCCTCCGACCAGCCGCGATCCATCATCAGCACGCGGGTCAGCTTGTCCGGCACCACCGGGTCCGGCACGCGGGTCACCACATCCACGGTCAGCGCATCCCGTGCCTCCACGGCGGCCACGGTATCGACGTAGATGCCGTAGTTGGAACTCGGCGCCAGGGCCCGGGTGATGCTGAACACCACGTCATCTGAATCGAAGGCCTCGCCGCCGGCGAACTTCACGTCCGGGCGCAGGTGGAAGCGCCAGCGGGTCGGCTCCACCTGTTCCCAGCGCAGCGCCAGGCCGGGCTGCACCTTCAGGTCGTCGCCGCGATGCGTCAGGGTCTCATAGACCTGGCTGACCACCAGGTAGGTGAACAGGGCGTTGGTGGCGTGCGGGTCGAGCGTCGCGGCATCGACGCTGGTGGCCATGCGGAACAGCCGCGGTTGCGGCGCCTGGGCAGCCGCGGTTCCCGCCGCAAGCAGGGCGGCGGCGGCCGCCCCCAGAAGCCAAGCCTGTCGCGCCATCGGTGCTAGACCCTGTCCGTGAGGCCGCAGCGTGGCGCAGGAAACAGGCTTCCGCAACGGAGTCGACCGTGCGGGCCAGCTAACGCGAAGGCCAGTCGCAATCCTGGCCGGACCTCCCTATATTACCGCCAGGAAATCCAAGCTGGAGCCACGGAACCTCATCATGCGCCGCAAAGCATCCATCCTCGCCGCCTTCGCCGTCGTGGCGCTGGCGCTCGCCCCCGCCTTCGCGGAAGCGCGCCGCGGGGGCGGCTTCTCCTCCGGCAGCCGCGGCGCCCGCACCTACCAGGCGCCGCCTCCGACCACCACGGCGCCCAGCGCCGCACAGCCGATGCAGCGCACGCAGCAGGCGCCGGCCGCCGCTGCCGCTGGCGCGACGGCCGCCACCGGGGCCGCGGCCGCGGCACGCGGCGGCATGCGCGGCGGGCTGATGGGCGGCCTGCTCGGCGCCGGCCTGTTCGGCATGATCCTGGGCGCCGGCCTGTTCGGCGGCCTGGGCGGCTTCGCCTCGATCCTCGGCCTGCTGCTGCAGGTGGCGCTGATCGGCGGCGTGATCTGGTTCGTCATGCGCCTGATCCGCAGCCGCCGCACCGCCACGGCCGGCGCGCCGGAGGCCTATGCCCGCGATATGCAGGGCCAGGGCCGGCAGGGTCAGGACCGGGCGCCGCGCCCGATGACCGGTGGGATGGCCGCTCCCCGCGGTGCCATGGGTGCGGCCGCCGCCGCCCCGGCCGTGGAGACGAAGCCGTTGCAGATCGGCGAGGCCGACTACCAGGCCTTCGAGCAGAACCTGCACGCGGTGAACGAGGCCTGGTCGCGCCAGGACCTGGAGGCGCTGCGCCGCCTGTCGACGTCGGAGATGACCAACTACTTCGCCCAGGACCTGAAGGACCTGCGCGCCCGTGGCTGGACCAACGTGACCAGCGACACGAAGCTGGAAGCCGGCGACCTGTCCGAGGCGTGGCAGGAGGAGAACCGCCACTTCGCCACCGTGGCCATGCGCTACTCCATGGTGGACGTCACCACGGACGCCTCCGGCAAGGTGGTCGAAGGCCATCCGACGGAGCGCCAGACCGTGACGGAACTGCTGACCTACACCCGCTTCCCGGGCGAGGAATGGCGCCTGTCGGCGATCCAGCAGACCGGCTGAACCACATCGCAGGGGCCGCCTCGGCGGTCCCTGCAACCTCGCGCGGCCTTGCTTCCCGACCGCGCATCGGCTAGGCGTCCCCGCTGCGTCGGCACCCCTGGAGGCCGGCGCATTTTCTTTGCGCCCGCCCTGGCAACAGGCAGGGCGCATTCATTCTTGAAGGAGCCTGGCAATGGTCCAGACAGTGCGGATCGAAGCCGTGGCGCGCGCAGATGCAGGTAAGGGGGCAGCGCGCGCGACCCGGCGGGAGGGGCTGGTCCCCGGTGTGGTGTATGGTGCGAAGCAGGCGGCGACGCTGGTGGCCTTCGACCCGCGCGACATCATGAAGGAACTCACCAAGGGCGGCTGGCAGTCGCATCTGTACGAGGTCGTCGTGAAGGACGGCCCGACCGAGCGCACCATCATGCGCGAGGTGCAGTTCCACCCGGTGACGGATCGCCCCATCCACATCGACTTCCAGCGCGTGGCCCCGGGCGCCCGTATCCGCGTGCGCGTGCCGGTGGTGTTCCTGCATGAGGATACCTCGGCCGGCATCAAGGCCGGCGGCGTGCTGAACGTGGTCCGCCGCGAGGTCGAGGTCCTTGCCGAGACCGACCGGGTGCCGGAGCAGTTCGAGATCGACCTGGCCGAGGCCAAGATCGGTGACGGCCTGCGCTGGTCCTCCATCAAGGACACCTTCGGCGCGCGCCCCGGCATCGTCGGCCGCGACTTCATGATCGCCTCCATCGCCGCGCCGACCGTGGACGAGGAACTCGCCCCCGTCGTGGTCGCGGCGCCGGAGCCGGTGAAGGGCAAGGGCAAGGCGGCCGCCAAGCCGGCTGCCGCCGCCGCGGCCCCGGCCGCCAAGGCCGCGGCACCCGCCAAGAAGAAGTAATCCGGCATGGCGCTGCTTTGGGTCGGCCTCGGCAATCCGGGGTCCGAGCACGCGAAGCAGCGCCACAACATCGGCTTCATGGCGATGGATGCCGTCGCGCGGAAGCACGGCTTCTCCTCCTGGCGCAAGCGCTTCAAGGGCCAGGTGGCGGAGGGCATCCTCGGTGGCCAGAAGGTTCTGGCGCTGAAGCCGGAAACCTACATGAACGCCAGTGGCGACGCGGTGCAGCAGGCCGCCGCCTTCCTGAAGCTCGGCTCCGCCGATATCTGGGCGTTCCACGACGAGCTGGATCTCGCGCCCGGCAAGCTGCGGGTGAAGAAGGGCGGCGGCACGGCCGGGCATAACGGGCTGCGCGACATGCAGCGCGCGCTCGGCAATGCGGATTTCTGGCGCGTCCGCCTTGGCATCGGCCACCCCGGCCACAAGGACCGCGTCACCGGCCATGTGCTCGGCAACTTCGCCAAGGTGGAAACCTGGGTGGAACCGCTGCTGGATGCCGTGGCGGATGCCGCACCCCTGCTGGCAGGCGGGCAGCACGAGGCTTTCATGACGCGCGTCGCGCTGTTGACCCAGGAAGGATAGGCCGGATGCAGCAGGATGAGGGCATCTTCGACGGCGATTTCGGCGGCCCCGGCCCCGAGGATTTCGCCAACGGCGCCGCCGCGCTGGCCGCCGGCCTGATCCGGGAGGCGCAGGGCCTGGCACAAGCCGCCGCCGCCCTGGTCGCGACCGCCACGCCCGGCCCGGTCCAGGCCGTCTCCGACGTCAGGCGCCAGCGCATGGTGATCCACACCGCCGGCGAAGCCGCGGTCCGCGCGGCCCTCGCGCTGGATGCGGCGGCGCTGCTGGCGGAGAGCCGCCCGCCGGCCGAACAGGCGGCGCGGATCGCCGACGCCGCCAAGAAGGTCGGGCTGCCGCCGGCCACCCTGGCGCCCTTCCTGCGCTCCGCCGCGCTGGATTTCCGCACCGATGACGCGGCGGCGCGCATCGCCGCCTCCACCCTTGCCGCCGACCTCTGCACGCTGCTGGCGCGCGACCCGGCCTGAGAACGAGAACACGATGGGTTTCAACTGCGGCATCGTCGGCCTGCCCAATGTCGGCAAGTCCACGCTTTTCAATGCGCTGACGGCAACCGCCAGCGCCCAGGCGGCGAACTACCCCTTCTGCACGATCGAGCCGAATGTCGGGCGGGTCGGGGTCCCGGACCCGCGCCTGGGCGTCCTCGCCAAGATCGGAAAGTCCCAGAAGATCATCCCGACCAGCCTGGAATTCGTCGACATCGCCGGCCTGGTGCGCGGCGCCTCCAAGGGCGAGGGTCTGGGCAACCAGTTCCTGGCCAATGTCCGGGAGGTCGACGCCGTCATCCACGTGCTGCGCTGCTTCGAGGATGACGACGTCACGCATGTCGAGGGCAATGTCGACCCGGTGCGGGATGCCGAGACGGTCGAGACCGAGCTCATGCTCGCCGACCTCGACAGCCTGGAAAAGCGCGCCCATGGCCTGACCAAGCGCGCCCGCGGCGGCGACAAGGAAGCAACGGCCCAGCTTGCGCTGATCGAGCCGATCCTGGCCGCGCTGACCGCCGGCCGCGCCGCCCGCACCGCCATCCCGAAGGGGGAGGAGGAGGCGGTGCGCCGGCTGCAGCTGATGACCAGCAAGCCGGTGCTGTATGTCTGCAATGTCGAGGAAGCCTCCGCCGCCACCGGCAACGCCCATTCGGCCAAGGTGTTCGAGATGGCGAAGGCGCAGGGCGCCAAGGCCGTCATCGTCTCCGCCGCCATCGAGGCGGAGATCAGCATGATGGCCGAGGCCGACCGCGCCGAGTTCCTGGAATCGCTCGGCCTGGAAGACAGCGGCCTGGACCGCATCATCCGCGCCGGCCACGAGCTGCTCGGCCTGATCACCTACTTCACGGTCGGCCCGAAGGAGACGCGGGCCTGGACCATCACCCGCGGCACCAAGGCGCCCGGCGCGGCCGGCGTCATCCATGGCGATTTCGAGCGCGGCTTCATCGCGTGCGAGACCACCGCCTATGACGACTACGTCTCGCTCGGCGGCGAACAGGGCGCCAAGGAAGCCGGGAAGATGCGCGTCGAGGGCAAGGAATACGTGGTGAAGGACGGCGACGTCCTGCTGTTCCGGTTCAACGTGTGAGCGACACCTTCGAGATCTTCCTCGCCACCGCGCCCGGCCTGGAGCCCGCGCTGTTCGAGGAGGTGCGCGGCAAGGGTTTCAAGCGACCGAAGGCGGTGCCGGGCGGCGTGGTGATCCAGGGTGGCTGGCCGGAAGTGTGGCGCGCCAACCTCTGGGTCCGCGGCGCCAGCCGCGTGCTGGCCCGCATCGCGGATTTCCGCGTGGTGCATCTTGCCCAGTTGGACGAGAAGGCGCGTCGCGTGGACTGGGCCGGCGTGCTGCGGGCCGACGTGCCGTTCCGCGTCGAGGCGTCCTGCGCCAAGTCCCGCATCTACCATTCCGGTGCCGCCGCCCAGCGCATCGAGACCGCGATTCGCGAAACGCTCGGCGCCCCGATGGCCAATGGGCAGTCCGAGGATGGCGTGCTGGTGCAGGTGCGGCTTGAGAACGACCAGTGCACCATCAGCGTCGATACCTCCGGCGAGCCGCTGCACAAGCGCGGCTACAAGCAGGCGGTGAACCCGGCGCCGATGCGGGAGACCATGGCCTCCCTGTTCCTGCTGTCCTGCGGCTATGACGGCACGGAACCGCTGGTCGACCCGATGTGCGGCGCCGGCACCTTCGTCATCGAGGGCGCCGAGATCGCCGCGCGGCTGAACCCGGGCCGGTCCCGCGCCTTCGCCTTCGAACAGCTTGCCACCTTCGAGGCCGAGGCCTGGCAGACGATGCGCGCGGTGCGCAGCGGGCGCGTGCCGGTGGCGCGCTGCCATGGCAGCGACCGCGATGCCGGCGCCATCGAGATGTGCCGCGCCAATGCCGAACGCGCCGGCGTCGCGGACTTCACCGCGTTCCGCCAGGCGCCGATCAGCGACCTGACGCCGCCGGAGGGGCCGCCTGGGCTGGTCATCGTCAACCCGCCCTATGGTAGCCGGATGGGGGAGGGGACGGATCTCGTCCCGCTGTACCGCGCCTTCGGCCAGGTGCTGATGAGCCGCTTCGCCGGCTGGCGCGTCGGCCTCGTCACCGCCGACTCCAGGCTGGCACGCGAAACCCGCCTGCCCTTCCTGCCGCCCGGCGCGCCGGTGCCGCATGGCGGGCTGCGGGTGACGCTGTACCGGACCGGCACGCTGGGCTGACTACATCCGCCAGCGGCGGTGCTGCCACAGCCATTGGCCAGGGTACTCCCGGATCCAGCCCTCGACGATGTCGTTCACCTGCTGCGTCGCGGCCTGGATATCCACCTGGCCCTTGCCGTCGCGCACCAGCTCCACCGCTTCCGTCAGTTCCAGCCGGAAGCGGCCGCCGGGCAGGCGGATGGCGCGGGCGCCGTGGATCGGGCAGTCGAAGCGCCGCGCCAGGCGGGCGAGGATCGGGATGGCCGTCGCCTCCCGCCCGAAGAAGCGGACCTTGGGACCACTGCCGAAGCGCTGGTCCACCAGCATGCCGAGGTGCAGGCCCTCATCGAGGGCCTCCATCATGCGGATCGGCGCGGCGGGGCCGGCCGGGATCAGCGCGCCCATCACGCCGCGGCGCAGCGCCAGGATGTCGCGGGCGACGGCCTGGTTGTTGGGGGTGCGGTACAGTGCGGCGGAGGGCAGGCCGTGGCGCAGTGCGGCGACGGCGGGCAATTCCCAGTTCGCCAGGTGGGCCGCGAAGATGATGGCGGGCTTCCCGTCATCCCGCAGTGTCTCGAACCGCGCCATGCTGGCCTCGTCCAGCAGGATCCGGCCGGTGTTGGGGCGGGCCGGGTCGAAGTCCCACAGGTCGCCGAGATGGACGTATTCGCTGGCGGTGCGGCCGAGATTCTCCCAGCTTTCGCGCAGGATCGCGGCGCGTTCGGCGGCGGTCTTCTCGGGGAAGGCCGCGTCGATGTTCTCCCGCGCGATGCGGTTGGCCGAGGTCAGCGGGCCGAGGGTGCGCGCCACCGCCGCGCCGATCGCCCCGGCACGGTCCGGGCCGAGCGCGCGGACCAGGGCGAAGCCGCCACGGACCAGCGCGGCCAGGGCTTCATCCGCGCGGCGACCCATCTCAGAACTTCACCACGATCTTCCCGAAGACGCGGCGCGATTCCAGCCGTTCCAGGCCCTCGGTGAAACGCTCCAGCGGCACCACAGTGTCCAGCACCGGCAGGATGCCGCCCGCCATCTTGCCCAGCGCGTCGCCCACATTGCGCATGGCGCAGCCGAAACTCCCAAAAATGCGGAGCTGGCGCTGGAAGATCATCATCAGGTTGGTCTCGGCCGAGACGCCGGAGGTGCTGCCGCAGGTCACCAGCCGCCCGCCCATGCGCAGCGACAGCAGTGACCCGGCCCAGGTGGTGGCGCCGACATGTTCGAACACCACGTCCACGCCGCGCTTGCCGGTGACGCGGCGGGCAACGGTGGAGAAGTTCTTCTCGGAATAATTCACCACATGGTCGGCGCCGAGGGCCGCGGCCTTGGCGCATTTCTCGTCGTCGCCGGCCGTCGCGATGACGGTGCAGCCGATCGCCTTGGCGACGCGGATGGCGAGCGAGCCGATGCCCGAACCCGCCGCCTGGATCAGGATGGTCTCGCCCGGCTTCAACTGCGCGTTGTCGAACAGCATGTGCTCGACGGTGCCGAAGGTGACGGTGGAACAGGCGGCCTCCTCGAAGCCCACGCCATCCGGCACGCGCACCAGCAGCCGTGCCGGGACGTTCGCCAGCTCCCGCGCAAAACCATCGACATGGAAGCCGGCGACGCCGGAGACGTTCTCGCAGAAATTGTCGCGCCCCTCACGGCAGGCGTCGCAATGCCCGCAGGTGCGCGCGCCATAGGGCACGGCACGGTCGCCGACGCGCCAGCCGGTGACGCCCGGGCCCACGGCCGCCACCTCGCCGGATGCTTCGGCACCGACCGCCAGCGGCAGCGTGCGCTGCGCGAAGGCCATGCCGCGCCAGCCCCAGACATCGATGTGGTTCAGCGCGATGGCACGGATGCGCAACTGCACCTCGCCCTCGCCGGGTGGCGGCGGCGGCTCGATCTCCTCAAGCCGCAGGTCACGGTCGCCATGCAGCCGCAGCGCGCGCATCAGGAGGAAGCTCCACTCAGGACCAGGCACACATTCTGCCCGCCGAACCCGAAGCTGTTCGACAGCACATGCGTCACGCGCGCCTCCCGTGACACGTTCGGCACCACGTCCAGCGTGATGGCCGGGTCCGGTTCCACATGGTTGATGGTCGGCGGCAGCACCTGGTCGCGGATCGCGAGCAGGCTGAACGCCGCCTCGATGGCGCCGGAGGCCGAAAGCGTATGGCCGATCATCGACTTGTTGGAGGAGATCGGCGGCGCCGCCTCGCCGAACACGGCGCGCATCGCGAAGTTCTCCATCTTGTCGTTCTCCGGCGTGCCGGTGCCATGCGCGTTGACGTAGGAGATGTCGGAAGGCGCCAGCCCCGCATCCTCGATCGCGTTGCGCATGGCGCGGATCACGGCGCTGCCATCCGGGTTCGACCGGGTGCGATGGAAGCTGTCGGATTTCTCCCCGGCTCCGCGCACCACGCCCAGGATGCGGGCGCCCCGCGCGCGGGCATGGGCCAGGCTCTCCAGCACCAGGCAGGCGGCGCCCTCGCTCATCACGAAGCCGCCGCGATGCTTCTCGAAGGGGCGGGAGGCGCCGGTCGGGTCGTCGTTGCGGGTGGACAGGGCCGAAAGAAGGGAGAAGCGGATCAGCGCCTCCGGCTGCACCGTGCCATCGGCGCCGATCGCCAGCACCGCCTGCGTCTCGCCACGCTGGATCGCCTCGACGCCGAGCTGGATGGCCGAGGCGCCGGTGGCGCAGGCGGTCGTCAAGGCAATCGGGGCACCGGATGTGCCGAAGCGGGCGGCCAGGTGTTCGCCGACGCTGGCGAAGGCGGCGTGGCGGTACAGGTCGTCCCAGCCCGTCGCCGCCTGGGTCAGCGCCGGGTACAGCGCCGGCGCCGGGGCCACGCGGCGTGCGAGTTCGAAGCGGTGCGGCCATTCCAGTTCGACCGGCGGCATGCCGAGCATCAGCGGGCCGGGGAAGTGGCCAGGGTCGAAGCCGGCTTCGGCCAGCGCTTCCTCCGCCACCATCTCCGCCATGCGCATGACGCGCGGCGTCGCCGTCAGCGGCTTGCCGCCCGCTTCCTCCGGCAGGTCCACGGTGCCGGCGATGGTGGTGCGCAGGTGGTCGGTCGGGAAGCGGGTGATGCGGCGGATGCCGGAGGTGCCGGCGAGCAGCGCCGCCCAGTTGTGCGCCACGCCGAAGCCGAGCGGCGTGACCAGCCCGAGGCCGGTGACGGCGACGATGGGCCGGCCCCTGTGATCAAGGTCGCTCAAGCCTGATCCTCCGCCGGGATCGCCCGCAGATGCGCCAGCGCCTCTCCGCGCCAGGCGCCGAAGCCGGTGACGAGCAGGTCGCGCGGCGCCGTGTCCATCGGAGCCTCCGCCGGCTCCAGCGCGGGCAGGGTGATGCCCTCGGCCAGCATCAGCGCACCCAGCGCCAAGCTGGCCGGGAAGCCGGCCTCGCAGCCCCAGCCGACGCGGTTGCCGGCGGCGCGCAGCGTCACTTCGCGGCCGAGGCCGACCAGGAACGCACGCTCCGCCGCCATCGCGCCGGCGGCCCCGGTGGCGCCGGACAGCACGGTGAGCGGCCCGGGCGGCATGCCGAGCCGGCCGAAGGCACGGGCCGCAGCATCCGCCGCGGTGTCGCCCTCGTTGCGCCGCGCCTGCTCGCATTCAACGCCCATGATCCGCGCCAGGCCCCGGGCACCACGCGCCCGCGCGCTCTCCGCCGTCTCCAGCACCAGGAAGGCGCCGAGGGTGGCCGGAATGGCACCAGGTGCGTCATCGCGGGAGAAGACCGGGGCGAAGCCGGCGCCGTGCCGCAGCAGCCCGGCGGAATGATACAGCACCAGCAAATCCCAGCGCGGCGCCACGAAGCCGCCGCCGACCAGGGCGATCTGCCCACGCCCCTCCGCCAGCCGCACCGCCGCGATGCGCACCGCGTCGGCGCCCGCCTGTTCCTCCCCCATGAAGGTGCGCGACGCGCCGGTGACGTGGTGGACGATGGAGATGTTGCCGGCCAGCAGGTTGGACAACTGCGCCAGGAACAGCGTCGGCCGCAGCCCGCCGGCCAGCAGCGCGTTCAACTGAGTCGCCGCGTCCGCCGGCGGCAGGCCGGCCAGCGCCGCCAGCACGCTTTCGTCCAGCGCCAGGTCACGTTCGCCGCCGCCGGCCGCGACGATCAGGTCCATGTCGGCGACCAAGGACCGGGCATTGGCGTCGTCCAGCGCCAGGCCGGCGGCATAGGTGCCAAGGCGCTGCCAGGGCTCCATCTGCCGCTGGTCGCCCTTCTTCGGGATCTGGCGATCCAGTTCCAGCGCCGGGCCGGGATGGAGCGGGAAGGGGGCGTGGCTGTCGAGGTCCACCGGCGCCGGGGTGGCGGCGGCGAGTGCGGCGCGGTGCGCCTCCCGCCCCTCGCCGGCCGGGGAGACCAGGCCGATGCCGGTGATCCAGATCTCAGGCATAGGCGGGCAGCCCGATGCGCTGGGCGGTTGCCGTCATCGCCTCCCGCAGCGCCTCGGCCGGGAAGGGCATGATGCGGAAGGTGATCTCGGCATCGGCGATGCGCTTGCCGCCGGCCAGGATGCGGGCCTCCGCGACGGCATAGCCGGACCCGTCATGGGTGCGCGTGGCCTCCACCCGCAGCGCCGTGCCGGGGCCGACGAAGCCGCGGAAATTGGCGGACTTCACCTTCAGCAGGAAGGGCATGCGCTGCATCCGCTCGATGGCCAGCAGCAGCCAGCCGGCGGTCTGCGCCATGGTTTCCACCAGCAACACGCCGGGGACGATGGGGTAGCCGGGAAAGTGGCCCTCGAAGACCGGGCTGGCGTCGGGCACCGTGCTGTCGACCACGATGTGGTCGGCACCGAGCGTCACCACGCGGTCGACCATCTGGAAGTATTCCAGGCGCATCCGCTGCGTCCCTCAGCCTGGATCGGGGCGCGTCAGGCCTTGGCCTGCTTCGCCGCCACCAGTTCCTCGATCCGCTGGGCCAGATTGCCCATGACGAAGTACTGCTCGGCCGGGGCGGTGCCGGCGTTCACTTCCTGCGTCCAGGTCTCGACCGGCACCTTGATGCCGAAGGCCTTGTCGATGGCGAAGACGATGTCCAGGAAGTCCAGGCTGTCGATGCCCAGGTCGTTGATGACATGCGCGCCCGGCGTGATGGACTCCCGCGCCACTTCGCTGTTCTCGGCGATGATATCGGCAATACGGTCAAAAACCGGGGAGGTCATGGGGAGCAGGCTCCGGGGCGGCGGCGGGACAAGCGCGCCTCATCGCGCGATCCGGCCGCCCTGTCCAGAGCGCGCGGCCTTCGCCATGATGCCCGGCCTTCCCGACGACCGGCCCCGAGGAGTTCCGCCATGGCCCCGCTCGACGCCCCCGCCCCGCGCAACACGGACCTGGACGCCGCGCTGGCCGAAGCCCGGGAGGCCTATGCCGCCGCCCGCCCCAACAGCGCCGCAGCCTACGCCCGGGCGCGGCAGGTGATGCCCGGGGGCAATACGCGGTCCACCCTGCACTACTCGCCCTTCCCGACGGCGATGGAGAGCGGCCAGGGCTGCCACCTGCGGGATATCGACGGGCACGACTACCTGGACCTCTGCGGCGAATACACCGCCGGCCTGTTCGGCCATTCCGAGCCCCGCATCATCAAGGCCCTGGAGGCCGCCATCGGCCGTGGCCTGAACCTGGCGGCGGCGGGGGAACGGGAGGCCGCCTTCGCCGCCATCCTCTGCGCCCGGTTTCCCTCGGTGGAGCTGGTGCGCTTCACCAACAGCGGGACCGAGGCGAACCTGATGGCGCTGTCCGCCGCCCGCGCCTTCACCGGCCGGTCCAAGGTGCTCGCCATGCAGGGCGGCTACCATGGCGGGCAGTTGACCTTCATCGGCGGCACCCACCACGCCGTGAACGCGCCCTTCCCGGTCGTGCTGGCCCGCTACAACGACACGGATGGCGCGCTGGCGCTGATCCGCGAACATGCGGCGGACCTGGCCTGCATCCTGCTGGAGCCGATGCTGGGCAGCGGCGGCTGCATCCCGGCCAGCCACGAATTCCTGGCGGCGCTGCGCCAGGCCGCGACGGAACACGGGATCGTCCTGACCTTCGACGAGGTGATGACCAGCCGCCACACCGCCGGCGGCCTGCAGCAGTTGCACGGCATCCTGCCGGACCTGACGACGCTCGGGAAATACATCGCCGGCGGCATGTCCTTCGGCGCCTTCGGCGGCCGGGCGGACATCATGTCGGTCTACGACCCGGCGCATCCCAAGGCGTTGCCGCATGGCGGCACCTTCAACAACAACGTACTGTCGATGTCCGCCGGCCTGGTGGCGATGGGCGAGATCTTCGACGCGGAGGCGGCCGAGGCGCTGCGCGCCCGTGGCGACGCGCTGCGGGAGGCGCTGAACGCGATCGCCACCCGGCATCGCGTGGCGCTGCAATTCACCGGCATCGGCAGCATGATCCAGCCGCATTTCCGCGCGGGCCCGATCGAGCGTCCCTACGATTCGACGCCGGGGGAGGAGGCGCTGCGCGAGCTGTTCTTCCTCGACCTGATGCGGGACGGAATCTACCTGGCACGCCGCGGCATGGTGGCGCTGAGCCTGCCGGTGGGGGAGGCGGAGACGACGCGCTTCCTGGCGGTGGTGGAGGGCTTCTGCGCCTCCCGCCGCCCGTTGCTCGAGGCTACCGCATAGCCGGCAGCAGCTTGCCCGGGTTCATCAGGCCGCGCGGGTCCATCAGCCGCTTGACCGACTGCATCAGCTCCAGCGCCACCGGGTCCTTCAGCGTCGCCATGGCGTCGAGCTTGGCGCGGCCGATGCCGTGTTCCGCGCTGAAGCTGCCGCCGAGTTCAACCGCCAGCGCGTGGACCGCGACATCGCCGCCCTTCATGCGGGCGCGCCAGGCCTCCCGCGCCGTGCCGCGCGGCGCCATGACGCTGATGTGCATGTTGCCGTCGCCGGCATGGCCGACCGCGATCAGCCGCCCTTCCGGCCAGCGCGCCGCGATCAGCGCCGCGACGCGGTCCAGCAGGGCGGGGACCGCGGAGACCGGCACGGAGACGTCGTAGTTCTCCATCGGCGCCTCCGCCCGGTTGGCTTCCGGCGTGATCTCCCGCAGTTGCCAGAGGCCCTGGCGCTGCTCCTCGCTTTCCGCCAGCACGGCGTCCTGGCACTCGGCCAGGGCAGCCTCCAGCGGCGTCCGCAGATCCGCCTGCCGTGCCCCGGTGCCGAGTTCCACCAGCACGTACCAGGGCGATTCCAGCGCGAAGGGCATGCGCACCCGCGCGCCGTGCTTCGCCACGTTCTGCATGATCTCGCGGTTGATCAGCTCGAACGCCACCAGCTCCGCGCCGTCGGCCTGCAACCCCTCCAGGATGGCCAGCGCCGCGGCGGGTGAGGCGACTGCGGCCAGCGCGGTCTCCCGCACCCGCAGCGGCGGCGCCAGCTTCAGGGCGGCGGCGGTGATCAGGCCCAGCGTGCCCTCCGCACCGATGAACAGGTGGCGCAGCGCGTAGCCGGAATTGTCCTTCCGCACGCGGCGCAAATCGTGAAGCACGCGGCCATCCGGCAGCACCACCTCCAGCCCCAGCACCAGGTCGCGGGCATTGCCCCAGCGGATGGTGCGGATGCCGCCGGCATTGGTCGACAGCGCGCCGCCGAGCTGGGCGCTGCCTTCCGCGCCGAAGGACAGCGGGAACAGCCGGCCCACCGCCTCCGCCGCCTGCTGCACCGCCTGCACGGTGGCGCCCGACTCGGCGACCAGGCTCATGTCGCGGGCATCGACGTCGCGGATGCGGTTCAGCCGTTCCAGGCTGATGACGACGGCGCCATCCGCCGGCGTCATCCCGCCGACCAGCCCGGTGCGGCCGCCGGAGGGCACCATCGGCAGGCCCCAGGCGGCGAGCCGGCCGACACAGGCGGCAACCTCCGCCGTGGTGCCGGGGCGCAGCACGGCGAGCGGCGTGCCGTGGTCACGCGCGCTCCAGTCGCAGGAATAGGGGGCAACGGCCTCCGGCGCGGTCAGCACCTGCGCCGGGCCGACCAGCGCGGCCAGGGCATCGAGGCGGTCCGTGGCGCCCATGGGCGATGCTCCTGCCTGCTGCCGGGCGCAAATCCTGGTGCGGGCGGTCGGAATCGAACCGACACTCCTCTCGGAACCGGATTTTGAGTCCGGCGCGTCTACCAGTTCCACCACGCCCGCGCGGCGCGGAGATTAGCGTGGATCGGGCTCAAGGGGAACCGGCCAAGGCGGTTGCGAATTCGGCCGGGGAGGTGATTTCCAGCAGCTCCAGGTCGTCCGAATGCGCGACCTCCACATGCCGCACCATCGGCGGCTGCACCACGCTGTCGCCGGGGCGGAAGGTGACCTCGCCGATATCCTCGTAGGTGAAGGTCACCCAGCCGCGCAGCACGTAGACGAACTGGAAGCCGAGGTCGTGCGTATGCCACTGGGGCGCGGCCCCGGTGCCCGGCACGGCGCGGATGACATGCGCGCCGAAGGCCCCGCCCGTCGCCTGCTTCACGCCCAGGTCGCGGTAGGCGAAGAAGGCGCGAAGGCCCTGGTCGAAGGTGGCATCCTCCGCGCGGCTGACGGTCGTGCGGGACGTCGCAACAGTAATGTCGGGCATGTCGGGCTCCGTGACGGAAGTATGACGCCAGCACAGCACGATGGCGTCCGCATTGCGGCATTATGGTCGATTGTGCTCACGATCGCGCGACCGCCTGCGCACCGGAACGCATACAACGTGTTAGAAGGCCGCATGCAAGACTTCCCCCACGCGCACGCCGCGCTCTTCCTCGATTTCGATGGCACCCTGGTGGACATCGCCGAACGTCCGGAGGCCGTGCTGGTGCCACCGGAGCTTCCAGCGCTGCTGGAGCGCCTGTCGGCGCGGCTGGATGGCGCGCTCGCCATCGTCTCCGGCCGCCCGCTCGCCGACCTCGACCATTTCCTGCCGGTTGCGATCGCCAAGGCCGGCAACCACGGCGCGGCGCTGCGCCTGACCCCCGGCGGCCCGGTGGAACAGCCGGTGCTGCCGCAGGTGCCGGCCGCCTGGCGCGCGCGGGCGGAGGATTTCGTGGCCGCCTTCCCCGGTGCCTTCGTCGAGGAGAAGGCGCATGGCTTCGCGCTGCATTACCGCCAGGCGCCGCAGGCCGGCGGCCCGGCCGGCGCGCTGATGGAATCGCTGGTGGCGGAAGCGCCGGACAGCTTCGTGCTGCTGCCGGCGCACATGGCGTGGGAGATCACGCCGGGCGGCGTCTCCAAGGGCACCGTGGTGTCCACGCTGATGGCCCGCGCGCCCTTCGCCGGCCGGCTGCCCGTTTTCGTCGGCGATGACGTGACGGATGAGGCCGGCATGGCCGTGGCGCGTGCCGCGGGCGGCCTCGGCCTGCGCCTGCAGGACCGCTTCGGCTCGCCCGCAGTGTTCCGTGACTGGCTGGCGGCGCTGGATCACCGGTTCGAGCAGGCGCCGGTCCAGCAAGCCACGGATGAGGGGTTCGCGGCATGAGCCGGCTTGTCATCGTCGCCAACCGCGTGCCGGACCCGAAGGAAAGCGGGGCGACCGCCGGCGGCCTGGCCGTTGCGATGAAGGATGCGCTGGCGAAGCGCGATTCCGTCTGGTTCGGCTGGTCCGGCCGCACCGCGGACGCGACGGGTACGGAGGCTGCGCTGACCCGCCACGGCACCACCACCTACGCCACCGTCGACCTGGGGCATGACGACTACAAGCACTACTACCAGGGCTTCTCCAACGCCGCTTTGTGGCCGGTGCTGCACTACCGCCTGGGCATCGCCCGCTTCGACCGGCGCGACTTCGCCGGCTACCAGCACGTCAACACCGCCTTCGCGCAGGCGCTGGCACCGCTGCTGCAGACGGACGACGTGGTCTGGATCCACGACTTCCACCTGTTCCTGATGGCGGCCGAGTTGCGGGCGCTGGGCTGCAGGCAGCGCATCGGCTTCTTCCTGCACGTGCCGTTCCCGCCGCGCGCGGTGTTCAACGGCCTGCCGCATGCCGAGAAGCTTCTGGAAGCGTTGGTGGCGGTGGATGCCATCGGCGTGCAGACGGAAGACGATGCGGAAAACCTGCGCGGCGCCCTGATCGCGATCGGCAAGGGCGATGTCGCGATTCGCGTCGGTGCTTTCGGCATCGGCATCGATGCCGTGGGCTTCGCGCAGCTTGCGGCGCAACGCGTGCGTTCGAAGGACGTGGTGCGGCTGCAGGAATCGCTCGCCGGACGGTCGCTCGCCATCGGAGTCGACCGCCTGGACTACACCAAGGGCCTGCCGCAGCGCATCGCCGGCTTCGGTGCCATGCTGGAACGCTTTCCCAGGCATCGCGGCAAGATCACCTTCCTGCAGGTCGCCCCGGTCAGCCGCGGCGACGTGGCGCAGTACCGCCAGTTGCGGCGCGAGCTGGACGAGGGCGTCGGCCGCATCAACGGCCAGATGGCGGAGCCCGACTGGGCGCCGATCCGCTACATCACCCGCGCCGTGCCGCGCCCGACCATCGCCGGCTTCATGCGCGTGGCGCGCATCGGCCTGGTCACGCCGCTGCGCGACGGCATGAACCTGGTCGCCAAGGAATACGTCGCGGCGCAGGACCCGGCCGACCCCGGCGTGCTGGTGCTGTCGCGCTTCGCCGGCGCGGTGGGCGAACTGGACGGCGCGCTGATCGTCAACCCGCTCGACCCCGACGACATCGCGGAGGCGCTGGACGTCGCCATGGACATGCCGGCGGATGAGCGGCTGGATCGCTGGAGCCGCATGTGGGCCTCGGTCAAGGCGAACTCGGCCAGCGTCTGGTGCCGGCGCTTCCTCTCGGCGTTGGAGGGCAAGGAAGCGGTGGCGGATGCGGGCAGTTCGGCCGCCGAATCGAAGCCGCGCCGGGCGCGGAAGAAGGCGGCCTGACCGGCTCGACCGCCCGAGGCGGACGGCGTAGCCGGCCGGGGCCGCGGCAGCGGACCGCACCCGGCCGTGCCAGCCTCCTTCAGATCATCCAGCCCAGCGCCTTGACCCCCAGCCAGCCCAGCACCCCCAGGACGGCGGTGGCGAAGACGCAGCCGAGCACCGTCAGCGCCACGCCCCAGCCCGTCACCCTGCTGTCGTGCTCGATCAGGCCGAGCGCCATGACGATGTTGCCGAAGGCCGGCGGGCCGTTGGTGCCGGGCCCCGGCAGGATCAGCATGATGGCGACATAGGCGGTCAGCCAGCCGATGATGCGTTCGCCGAGCGGCGAGGTGAAGAAGCCCGGCCGCGGCTTCACGTAGCGCTCGATCCGGCCGAGCCCCTTGGAGGAGGCCGAGGCCAGCCGCAGCAGGTCGGACCGCTTGATGGTCTGGCGCGCCAGGATGCCCGGCAGCTTCGGCACCGTCAGCCCCAGCCCCATCTGCACGCCCAGGATCAGCAGCGGCGTGCCGAAGACGCTCGCCATGCCGGGCAGCAGGCCGGGCAGCAGCAGCAGCAGCAGCAGCATGCCGAAGGCGCGGTCGCCGAAGGCCTCGGCCATCTCGCCCAGGCTGATGCGCTCGCCGGGGAAGGCGGCCGCGACCTCCGCCACGATGCGTGAGATCGGCGCGGTATCCTCCGCGTGGAGGCCCTCCGGGCTCATCCGCGTGAGCCCACGGTCAGGACAGGCCGAACATCCAGGCAAAGCCGGCCAGCAGCATCCAGCCGACGCTCCCGATGATGGACAGGCCGATGAAGCTGCCGAAGACGCCGAAGACGGCGCCGGCCAGGATGGTGCGGGTATCCTCCTCCATCAGCCCGATCGCCATGATGAGGCATGACAGCGAAGGCGGGCCGTTGGTGAAGGGCAGCGGCACGCAGACGATGGCGGCGAGCCAGACGCCGTAGATGCCGATCAGCCTTTCCCCGGCCCGGGTGGTGATCCAGGAGGGGCGCGGCTTCACGTAGCGTTCGACCCGGCGCAGCCAGGGCAGCGCCTTTTCCGCGATCATCCGCAGGTCGGCGCGGCGCATGGACCGCCGCGTCAGCAGCGCCGGCAGCTTCGGCGTCGGCAGGCCATAGGCGAGCTGCGCGCAGATGATCAGCAGCGGCACGCCGAAGATCGGGCTGAGGCCGGGAATGTAGACCGGCAGCAGGTTGGGCAGCGCGAACAGCACGATCAGCACGCCGTAGCCGCGCGCGCCCAGTGCCTCCATCAGGTCGCCGAGCGTCAGCCGTTCCGTCGGCCAGTCCCGCGCGATCGCGGTGACGAGTTCCGAGACGGGGATGGGGTGGTCGTGATCCGCAGTCGGGTGCTGCGCGTCCTGAAGCCCGTCGATGGCGCGCCCACTCCTGATCGCCGGCGCTTGCACTGCGCCTTGGGCGGAGACGTAGCACGGGCGCGGTGGGGCTTACAGTCGCATTTTCACGAAGCCGTGAGACCGCTGCGGCTGCGTAACTGCGCGCCATCACGACAGGGCCGGCTTCATCAACGGATCGGCATGCCAGGCTTATCTGCCACGGACCGCGGTCCAGGGCCGCCCACGAACGCCGTTCCACCCATTCCTGCCGTTCCCCTGCCAGGGCGCGAGTCTAGGCTTCGGGCCGGGACGGCGCCAGACCCGCGGGCGTCGCGCCGGCCGAACTGCGCGTGACAGGGGCTTATTGAGGTTCGAATTTCGCGATGCGCAGCAGATCCTGGCTGCGGGCGAAGTCGCGCTGGATGAAGGCGGCGAAATCCGCGCCGACCTCGGCCTTCGGGCTGATACCGAGGCTGCCGACGCGGGCCTGCACATCCGGCTCGAACATCCCGGTGGTCAGCGCCTCCCCGATCCGGGCCACGATCTCCGGCGGCACCGCGCGCGGGCCCCACAAGGCCCACCAGGACTGGATGTCGAGGCCCGGCATCCCGGCCTCCGTCGCCGTCGGAATCTCCGGCGCGGCGCTGCTGCGGGCGGGAGCGGTGATGGCGATGCCCTTGACGCGGCTGGCGCGCACCTGGGGCAGGGTGGCCAGGATGGGGTCGAACATCAGCTGCACATTGCCGGCGACCACGTCGGTCAGCGCCGGGGCGGTGCCGCGGTAGGGCGCCTGCACCAGGTCCTGGCCGACCTGGCGCACGAATTCGATGGTGGCGAGATGCCCGGCGGCGCCCAGCGAGGACACCGCGAAGGACCAGTCCCGCGGATTGGCGCGGCAGGCGGCCACGATCTCGGCCAGGGTGGTCTGCGGCCGGGCGGCGTTCATCACCAGCAGCAGCGGGCCCTCGCCGACGCGCGTCACCGGCAGCAGGTCGGCCACCGGGTCGTAGCCGGGGCTGCGCATCACCAGCCGCGCCAGGGTCTGGATGCTGGCGGAGAACAGGAAGGTGTAGCCATCCGGCGCGGCGCCCGCGACGAACTGGCCGCCGACCGCGCCATTGGCGCCGGGGCGGTTTTCGACCACGAAGGGCTGGCCGAGCTTTTCCTGCAGCTTGGCGGCGGTGACGCGGGCCATGCCGTCCGTCGCACCGCCCGGCGTGAAGGGCACCACCACCCGCACCGGCCGCGCCGGCCAGGGGGCCTGTGCCAGGGCCGGTGCCGCCAGCAGGCCGCCGCCTGCCACGAGAATGCCGCGCCTGCCGATCATGTTCGAAGCCCTGTCCCGGTTCGTCACGATGCTGGCATCGTCCGATGCGGGACGCAATTCGTTCCGTGGACCAGCCTGGATGACCCGATGAACCCGGTGGATATCGCGCTGTGCCTGGCGATGGACGTCTCCGCCAGCGTCGACTTCGCTGAATTCCAGTTGATGGCCGGCGGCACGGCGGCCGCCTTCCGCGACCCCGGCGTGCTGGCGGCGGCGACCGGCGGGCCGCGCGGCGCCGCGGCGGTGTGCCTGCTGCTGTGGTCGGGCGTCGGCGCCCAGGATCTCGCGGTGGGCTGGATGCGGGTGTCGGACGCCGCCTCCGCCGAGGCCGTCGCCACCGCCATCGAGGATGCGCCGCGCCTGCCGGCCGCCGGCGCGACGGCGCTGGGGGAGGGGATGGCGGCGGGGCTCGCCGTTCTGGCACGGGCACCGGGGCTGGCGACGCGGCTGGTGCTCGATGTCTCGGGCGATGGCCGCCACAATGCGGGGCGCCCGCCCGGGCCGGTGCGCGACCTGGCGGTGGCGGCGGGGCTGACGGTGAACGGCCTGGCCCTGCTGCACGAGGAGCCGGACCTGCTGGCGCATTACGCCGCGGAGGTCATCGGCGGCCCCGGCTCCTTCGCCATGACCTGCGCCGACCCGGTCGACTTCGCCGATGCCATCCTGCGCAAGCTGCGGCGGGAATTGCTGGGCGACGCCCTGATGGTATAGCCGGGACCGACGCTTTTCACGGACACACCCATGCTGCTGCTCATTCCCGGCCCGGTGCAGACCCGCCCCGAAGTCCGTGCCTGCATGGCGGAGGACATCGCCCCCTGGGACGAGGATTTCCGCGCCGAATACGCCGCGATGCGGCCGCGCATCACCGCCATCGCCGGCGGGGTGGAGGGCACGCATGTCTCCCTGCCGCTGCCTGGCTGCGGCCACATGATCATCGAGGCGGCGATCCGCACCTTCGTGCCCGCCGGCGGCAAGCTGCTGGTGGTGCGCAACGGCGGCTACGCCGAACGCCTGGCGCGGCTGGCGCAGGAGGCCGGGCGGGTGGTGGTGGCGCTGGACGGGCCGGACAACATCCCGATGGCACCCGAGATTCTCGCCGGGGCCTTGCGGGAAAATCCGGACTGCACCCATGTCGCCCTGGTGGTCAGCGAGACCGGTACCGGCATCATCAACGACCCGGCGGTGCTCGGGCCGGTGATCCGCGCGGCGGGGCGGCGGATGATCTGCGACGCGGTGTCCGGCTTCGGCGCCATCCCGTTCCGCCTCGCCGACCACGCCGAATGCGACGTGGTCGTGTTCACCTCGAACAAGTGCCTGGAAGGCCTGCCCGGCTTCGGCTTCGCCGTGGCGCCGGTCGCCCGGCTGGAGGCCTGCCGCGGCCAGGCCGGGTCCTGGGTGATGGACCTGGTCGACGTCTACGACCACGCCCTGAAGAACGGCTGGGGCAGTTTCCGCTTCACCCCGGCGGTGCAGGCGCTGCGGGCCTTCGGCAAGGCCATGGAAATCTACGAGGCCGAGGGCGGCCAGCCGGCCCGCCTCGCGCGCTACAGCCGCAACCGGGACGTGCTGTATGACGGCGTGCTGGCTCTCGGCCTGACGCCCTATGTGGCGCGCGAACACCAGGGGCCGATCATCGTCAACGTCTACCAGCCGAGCGACCCGAACTGGGACCTGGAACGCTTCCAGCGCGGCATGAAGGCGCGCGGCGTGATCCTCAGCGACTTCTCGGCAACCAAGGTGCCCACCATGCGCATCGGCTGCATCGGCGCGATCGCGGAGGGGGATCTGCGCTTCGCCCTGGCGCAGATGGATGCGGTGCTGGCGGAGATGGGTGTCGGCCGCCGGGCCGCGGCCTAACCCTTCTTCCGCTTCGCCGCCTTGCCTGTCGCCAGCCCCGCCTTCTGCAACGTGGAAAGCCGGTCCGGCAGGGCGGCGCGGATCGCCGGGCGCTGGTCGCGGTCCTTCTTCCAGCGCTTCTTCTCGGGCTTCAGCATGCCGCAGCCGAGGCAGAAGCCGGTGGCCTCGTCATAGCGGCAGATATCGATGCAGGGACTTGCCATGCCCCGGCAAATGGGGCGCCGGGGCGGTCTTGCGACCGCGTCCGGCGCAACCCTGCCACCGCGCTTCGCGCGGGCCTGCTATTCCGCGCGGATGTTGGCGCTGCGCACCACCTCGCGCCAGCGGGCGCTCTCGGCCTGCTGGAAGGCGCGGTACTCCTCCGGCGAGTTCGCCACCACCTCGAAGCCGATGGCGCCCAGGCGCTGCACGCTCTCGGGGTGTTTCAGCGCCGCCACCGCGGCCTCGTGCACCTTCGCCAGCACCGGCTGCGGCACGCCCGCCGGCGCCATCAGCGCCTGCCAGGAGGTGACGACGAAATCCGGCAGCCCCGCCTCCGCAGCCGTCGGCACGTCCGGCAGCACTGTGCTGCGCGTGGCACTCGTCAGCATGATGGCGCGCAGGCGGCCGCCCTGGATATGCGTCGCCACGGTGCCGAGGTTCTGGAAGGACAGCTGCACGTTGCCGGCGATCAGGTCCGTCGCCGCCGCGGCGCCGCCCTGGTAGGGGATGTGCGTCACCTCGGTGCCGGTGCGCTGCTTGAACAGCTCCATCGTCAGGTGGTCCGAGGATCCGACGCCGGAGGTGGAGTAGCTGGCGCGCCCGCCATTCGCCTTCAGCCAGGCCACCACCTCCGGCAGGGTCCGCGCCGGCACCTTTTCCGCATTCACCACCAGCACGTTGGGCGTCGTCACGGCCAGCGTCACCGGTGCCAGGTCGCGGATCGGGTCGTAGCCGAGGTTCGGCCGCAGCGCCGCGTTGATGGCGAAGACGCCGATCGACCCCACGAACAGCATGTGCCCATCCGCCGGCGCCCGCATCACCTGCCGCGCCGCGACCTCTCCGTTCGCGCCGGGCCGGTTCTCCGCGACCACCGGCTGCCCCACGGCCTGCGCCATCCGGTTGGCGATGGTGCGGGCGATGATGTCGGAGGGGCCGCCGGCGACGAAGGGCACCAGGATGGTGACGGGGCGGTTCGGCCAGGGCGCCGCATTGCCCTGGGCGCGGGCGAGCCCCGGCAGCAGCGGCGTGGCGGCGAGCGTGCTCAGCAGGGTTCGGCGCAGCATGGGGTGTCCTCCGGGTGGGCCTTTGCGCGGATCATGCGGCGCGGCGCAGGGTCGCGGAAGTCTGCCAGGCGCTGACAAGCCCGCTACCGGCGCTAGTGCTGGCCGCCGGCCGAACGGTTGCAGCCGCGCCGCGTTCGGAGAGGCAGGAACGCGCCATTTCACGACGAGGACGCCGCATGGGCGGGGAGCAGGACCAGCGCGGCGAGGCCACCCGCGCCTTCGGCATCGTCGGCCTTGGCCAGATGGGCGGCAACATCGCGCGGCAGGCGCTGGCGAAGGGTTTCCGCGTGGCGGGCCAGACCCGCGGCGACCCGCCGGCGGACCTGGTCGAGGCGGGCATGGTCGCGCTGCGGGACCCGGCCGGCTTCCGCGCCGCGCTGGACCCGCCGCGCCTGGTCCTCCTGTGGGTGCCGGCCGGGCCGGTGGTGGACACGGTGCTGGAGGCGGTCGCGGCGGCGCTGGAGCCGGGCGATGTCATCGCCGATGGCGGCAATTCCTACTGGGGCGATTCCATCCGGCGCCAGGCCCGCCTGGCGGAACGCGGCCTCGGCTTCGTCGACCTCGGCACCAGCGGCGGCCTGTCCGGCGCCCGCGATGGCGCCTGCTTCATGGCGGGCGGGGAGGAAGCGGCGGTGGCGCGGCTGGAGGCGATTTGCCGTGCGCTCGCCGTGCCGGGCGGCTTCGTCCATGCCGGCGGGCCGGGCACCGGGCATCACGTCAAGCTGGTCCACAACGGCATCGAGTTCGGCATGCTGCAGGCAATCGCGGAGGGCTATGCGCTGCTGCGCCACCATGATGCGCCGCTGGATATCCAGGCGACGCTGGAATGCTGGCGCCATGGCTCCGTCATACGGTCCTGGCTGGTCGACCTGCTGGCCCAGGCGCATGGCGGCGATCCGGGCCTGGACCGTGCCGAGAGCGGCTTCGTCGAGGATACCGGGGAGGTGAACTGGCTGGTGATGGACGCGATCCGCAAGGAGGTGCCGGTGCCGGTCATCGCGCAGTCGGTGATGCAGTTGCTGGCCTCCCGCCACGCGCCGCGCGACCGCGACGATGCACGCGCCATCATCGCCATGCGGCACGGCTTCGGCGGGCATCCGCATGGGCCGGAGGACTCCATCGCCAGGGAACGCCGGGTAGGCCGCGTCGGTCCGCTGCGGGATCCCAACGCGGACCGGCGCGCATGACGCTGCGCCAGGCGGGATGGATCGCGCTGTACCTGCTGCTCGTGCTGACGCCGCAGGCGCTGCTGTTCCTGGGCGAGGTGCCGCCGGGGCGGGACTTCTGGTGGAACTTCTCCATGGCGCTGGGCTTCGCCGGCATGGCGATGATGGGCGTGCAGTTCGCGCTGACGGCGCGCATCCGGCCGATGACCTCGCCCTTCGGCGTCGACATCATCTACCTGTTCCACCGCTACCTCGCCTGGATCGCGCTGGCCCTGGTCGCCACGCATTTCGGCATCCTGTGGCTTTGGTACGCGGAGCGGCTTGGCCCCACCATCAATCCGCTGCAAGCGTCGTGGGAGTTGACGGCGGGGCGCGCGGCGCTGGTGCTGTTCGGGCTCGCCGTCGTCACCTCCGAATGGCGCCGGCTGCTGCGGCTGGAATACGGGCTGTGGCGCTACACCCATGTGGTGCTGGCAACCCTCGGCTTCGCCGCCGCGGTCGCGCATATACTCGGCATCGGCTATTTTACCGCCTCGCCGCTGAATCGCGCGCTGTGGCTGCTGGCGACGCTGTCCTGGCTGCTGCTGCTGGTCTGGACCCGGCTGGTGAAGCCGCTGCACCAAAAGCGCGAGCCCTGGCGGGTGGTGGAGGTGCGGCCCGGCCGCAACGATGTCTGGACCATCGCCATCGAACCGGACGGGCATCCGGGCCTGCGACCCTTCCTGCCCGGCCAGTTCGCCTGGCTGACGCTGCGCGCCTCGCCCTTCGGGCTGCGCGAGCATCCCTTCTCCATCGCCTCGGCGCCGGAGGCGCTGCCGCGGCTGGAATTCGGCATCAAGGAACTGGGCGACTTCACCGGACGGATCGGCGAGGTGCGCCCGGGCGACCCGGCCTGGATCGATGCCCCCTACGGCGTCTTCTCCATCGACCGCCAGCCGGATGCCGAGGGCATCGTCGGCATCGTCGGCGGCGTCGGCATCACGCCGATGATGAGCATGCTGCGCAGCCTGACGGCACGCGAGGACCGCCGGCCGGTCTGGCTGTTCTACGGCAACAAGCACTGGGAGGAGGTCGCCTACCGGGAGGAGCTGGAGGCGCTGGCGACCCGGCTCGACCTGCGCCTGGTGCATATCCTGGAGGAGCCGCCGGAGGGCTGGCAGGGCGAGACGGGCTTCGTGACGCGGGACCTGCTGGAGAAATACCTGCCGCCGGCCCCGCGCCCCCGCCTGCACTGCTTCCTGTGCGGCCCGACGCCGATGACCGCCGCCGCGGAGGCAGCTCTGCACGGGATGGGCGTGAAGGCGTCGCACATCCAGACCGAAATCTTCGAGCTGGCCTGAAGGGAGGCACCGATGCGTCGCCGGATCGCGCTTCTCCTCGCCCTGCTGACCGGCCTGCTGGTGCTGCTGATGGCGCTGGGCTTCGCATTGCTGCGCTGACAGGACTGATTGCCGGCGGCGCGCGCACAGGATTACAGTTCCGTATCGCTCAGCCGGAATCCTCCCATGCAGATGAACGCCCCCCCGGTCACCCGCCGCCTGCTGATGGGCGCCGGCGCCACCCTGCTCGCGGCGCCCGCGCTGGCGCAGGCGCCCTGGCCCAGCCGGCCGATCCGGCTGGTGGTGCCGTTCGGGCCGGGCGGGTCGACCGACGTGCTGGCGCGGCTGCTGACGGAGCAGATGACGCCGCGGCTCGGCCAGCCCTTCGTCATCGAGAACCGGCCGGGCGCCGGCGCCACGCTCGGCACCGGCGTCGTCGCCGATGCACCGCCGGATGGCTACACGGTGCTGCTGTCGGCGATCAGCGCGTTCTCGGTCGGCAGCACGCTGTATCGCGGCCGCATCACCTGGGACCCGGTGCGCAGCTTCGCGCATGTCGGCATGATCCAGTCCGGCTACTACGCGCTGATGGCGAACAACGCCGCGCCGTTCCGCAACCCCGGCGAGCTGGCCGCCGCCGCGCGCGCCCGGCCCGGCATCGCCTATGCCACCAGCGGCGTGGGCTCGCTGCCGCACCTGTTCATGCTGCGCTTCGCCCAGGCGGCCAACATCGAGTTGCAGCACATCCCCTATCGCGGCGGCGCGCAGGCGGTGAACGACGTGGTGGCGGGCGTGGTGCCGGTGACGCTGGACGGCATCGCGAGTTCCGTGAACCTGATGAGGTCCGGCGGCATCCGCGGCATCGGCATCACCGGCCCGACGCGCCAGCCGCTGTTCCCCGACATGCCGACCTTCGTCGAGCACGGCTTCCCCGGGCTGGTCGCCGAAGGCTGGGCCGGGATGGCGATGCCCGCCGCGACGCCGCGCCCGATCCAGGACCGCTTCGCCGCGGTGCTGAAGGAAGTGCTGGAACTGCCCTCCATCATCGCCCGCTACCAGCAACTGGCGATCGACCCGGGCACCCGCTTCGGCGACGCGGCGCAGGCCTTCGTCGCGAACGAGGTCGAGACCTGGCGGCCGCTCGTCCTCGCCTCCGGCGCCACGGTGGATTGATGACCAGCCGCATCGCGACCTTCCGGCAGAAGCTGGAGGGACGGGCCGACCTCGCCTTCATCCCGCTCGGCACGACGGACCTGCACTATCTCGCGGGCCTGGCGCGGGACATTCCGAAATACGGGGTCACCATGCATCCCGGCGATTGGCTGGAAGGCGCCTGGGTGACGCCCGGCCACGCGCCGGTGCTGGCCCTGCCGCGCATGACGGCGGAGTTCGGCGGGCGCGGCGCGCCGGAGGGCGTGGAACTGCGCGTGCTCGGCGACTGGGACGATCCGGCGAAGCTGGTGTCCGACCTGCTGGCCGGCTTCCGCCTGCCGGCGAGGCCGCGCATCGCCATCAGCGAACGCGCGCAGGCCGACAGCCTGGTCCACCTCCAGGCCCTGCTGCCGGATGCCGTCTTCGTCTCCGCCACCGCGATCCTGCGCGAACAGCGCCTGATCAAGGCGCCGGAGGAGATCGCGCTGATGCGCGAGGCCGGGCGACGCACGGAAGCCGCCTTCGCCGCGCTGCTGCCGAAATTGCGCTTCGGCATGACGGAACTCGACGCCATCGCCGAACTCGACTGGCAGATGAAGCGCCAGGACAGCCTCGGCCCGACCTTCACCACCACGCTGTACAACACCGGGCCGAACAACCCGCTGATGCTCGGCCGCCGGATGGAAAGCTGGAAGCGGCGGATCGAGCCGCCGGTCTCCGTGCTGTTCGACTTCGGCGCCTCGCATGAGGGCCTCTGCTACGACTACGGCCGCACCGTGTCCTTCGGCGAGCCCTCCGCCGAGCAGGTCCGGGTGCATGGCCTGGTGATGCAGGCGCAGCGCACCGGCATCGCCGCGCTGAAGGTCGGCGCGACCTGCGAGAGCGTGGATGCGGTGGCGCGCCAGGTGATCCTGGATGCGGGGCTGGGCGCCGGCTTCCGCCACCGCCTCGGCCACGGCATCGGCTGGGACGTGCACGAGCCGCCCTTCCTGACCAGGGGCGATGCGACGGTGCTGCGGGAGGGCATGATGTTCACCATCGAGCCCAGCATCCTGCAGGACACCGGCTTCTCCGCCCGGACCGAGGATGTGGTGGTGGTCCGGGATGCGGGCGGGGAGCGGCTGACGGAGGGCTTCCAGGAATTGCTGGTGGTGGACCATTAGCTGCTCCAGACTGTTCCGGCTGAACGGGGGAAACACATCCAATGACCACACGGCGCGGCGCCCTTGCGGGCCTGGCGACACTTCTTGCCGCCCCCGCGGTGCTGGCGCAGCCGGCCTGGACGCCCAGCCGGCCGCTGCGGATGTTCGTCACCTATCCGCCCGGCGGCGTCACCGACATCGTCGGCCGCATCTCCGCCGATGCGCTGGGCCAGGAACTCGGCCAGCCGGTGGTGGTGGAGAACCGCGCGGGCGCCGGTGGCAATGTCGGCATGCAGGCGGCGCTGGCCGCGCCGGCGGATGGCACCACGCTGCTGCTCGGCACCGTCGCGATGTTCGGCGTGAACCCGATCCTCTACGCCAATTCCGGCGTCGATGGCGTGCGGGACTTCGTGCCGCTCGGCATGCTGGGGGAGGCGGCGAACGTGCTCTCCGCCATCCCCACGCGGCTCGATGTCCGCAGCGTGGCGGCGCTGGTGGCGGAGGCGAAGCGGCGCACGCTGACCTATGGCTCGGTCGGCAATGGCAGCTCCTCCCACCTCTCGGCGGTGCTGCTGCTGAAGAGCCAGGGGATCGAGGCGACGCATGTGCCCTATCGCGGCTCCGCGCCCCTGGTCACGGCGATGCTCTCGAAGGAGGTCGATTTCGGCTTCGACACCACCGCGACCTCCACCGCGCATGTGCAATCCGGCGCCTTCCGCGCGCTCGGCGTCACCACGGCCCGCCGCGCCTCCTCCCTGCCGGAGGTGCCGACGATGCAGGAGGCGGGGCTGGCGGGCTATGCGCTCAGCGTCTGGTTCGGCGTCTTCGCCCCCGCCGCCACCCCCGCCGCGCCGCGCGCCCGGCTCGCCGAGGCAGTGGCCCGCATCCAGACCCCGGCGCTGGCGGAGAAGCTGCGGCGCGCCTTCGTCGATCCGCTGACGGTGCCGCCGGCCGAACTGCCGGGCTGGTTCGCCGCCGATGCCGCCCGCTGGCAGCAGGTGGCCCGCGATGCAGGCATCGGCCTCAACTGATCCCTGCGGCGTCAATGGGTGACCTGCGGCCGGCACTGCCGGCCGAGCGCCCGAACGGCGCCCCCAATTGCCGATGGGGCCAGTGCCGCGCAGCCCAGCGGCCGGAGGCCGCGCCCGGCTCTTGAGGGCGCTGGTATGAAAGGCGGGTTGCCGCAGGATTAAGGTCCGGATAAGCCGGACGTCGACACGCGGGGGATTCGAGAAGAAATGGCCACCGATCTCGACATCGCCCGCGCGGCGACCTTGCGCCCGATCGCGGAGATCGCGGAGCGTGCCGGCATCCCGGACAGCGCGCTGGAGCCCTACGGCAAGTACAAGGCCAAGATCGGCAACGGCTTCGTGGCGGAGGCCTCGGCGCGGCCCGCCGGCGCGCTCGTGCTGGTCACCGGCATCAGCCCGACCCCGGCCGGCGAAGGCAAGACCACCACCACCATCGGCCTCGGCGATGCGCTGAACGCGCTGGGGACGAAGACGATGATCGCGCTGCGGGAGCCCTCGCTCGGCCCCTGCTTTGGCGTGAAGGGCGGCGCGACCGGCGGCGGCTATGCGCAGGTGCTGCCGATGGAGGACATCAACCTCCACTTCACCGGCGACTTCCACGCCATCACCAGTGCCAACAACCTGCTCTCGGCCATGGTGGACAACCACCTGTACTGGGGCAACGAGCTGAACCTGGACCCGCGCCGGGTGTCCTGGCGCCGCGCCATGGACATGAACGATCGTAACCTGCGCGACTGCGTGGTCGGCATGGGCGGCGCCAGCCAGGGCGTGGTGCGGGAGGATGGCTTCGACATCACCGTGGCCTCCGAGGTCATGGCCGTGTTCTGCCTGTCGCGCGACCTGGCGGATCTGCAGGACCGGCTGGGGCGGATGATCGTCGGCCGCCGGCGCGACGGCACCGCCGTCACCGCGCGCGACATCAAGGCGGATGGGGCCATGGCGGCGCTGCTGCGGGATGCGCTGGCGCCGAACCTGGTGCAATCCATCGAGGGTTCGCCCGCTTTGGTTCATGGCGGTCCCTTCGCCAACATCGCGCATGGCTGCAACAGCGTGGTGGCGACGCGGCTTGGCCTCGGCTTGGCCGATGTGGTGGTGACGGAAGCGGGCTTCGGCGCCGACCTGGGCGCGGAGAAGTTCCTCGACATCAAGTGCCGGCTCGCCGGGCTGAACCCGGCCGCCTGCGTCATCGTCGCGACCGTCCGGGCGCTGAAGATGCATGGCGGCGTGGCGAAGTCCGACCTGGGGCGGGAGGATGTGGCGGCGGTGGAGCGCGGCATCGCCAACCTCGCGCGCCACGTCGAGAACATCCACAAATTCGGCCTGCCCGTGGTGGTGGCGCTGAACCGCTTCGACACCGACACGCCGGCCGAGATCAAGGCGATCCAGGCCGCCATGGCGCGGCTGGACACCCAGGCGATCCTCTGCACCCATTGGTCCGACGGTGCCGCGGGGGCCGAGGAACTGGCGCGCGCCGTGCTGGCCCGGATCGAGGCCGGCGCCGCCCGCTTTCAGCCGATCTACCCCGATGCCATGCCGCTCGCCGACAAGCTACGGACCATCGCGAAGGAGGTCTACCGTGCGAAGGACGTGGCGATTCCAGCCCCCGCCCTGCAGCGCCTGGCGCGGTGGGAGGGGGAGGGCTTCGGCCACCTGCCGGTCTGCGTCGCCAAGACCCAGTATTCGTTCAGTGCCGACCCCACCGCGCTCGGCGCGCCGGTGGACCACGTCCTGCCGGTGCGCGACGTGCGGCTTTCGGCCGGTGCGGGCTTCGTGGTGGCGGTGTGCGGGGAGATCATGACCATGCCCGGCCTGCCACGTCGCCCGGCGGCGGAGTCCATCGGGCTGGATGCGGAAGGCCGGATCGAGGGGCTGTTCTGACCCGAAAGGGTCATGCCAGCGGCATCAATGGGTGACCCGGACGGGCGCCGCGGCCGGTGCCGCCCGGCCAGGCGGCCGGGGCCCGCGCCCGGCGATCGAGGGCGAGAGAAATGCCAGCGGTCAGTGAGAAGGACCGCAGGGGTCAGCCGCGGCCCTGGATCGGGTCGTTGATCAGCTTCAGCAATTCATCCGGCACCGGCTCGCGCAGCGCGTCTTCGTAGGCCTGCGACAGCTCGGCCTGCAGCCAGCGGTCGAAGGCGGTCAGCGGTCGCGCGGGCCGGCGGTCCAGCGGCCGGGGGCCGGACCTGTCCGAGGGATCGGCGGGTGTGCGCGGCGCAGCCTGCGGTTGAAACTGTGTCTCCATGCAAGCGAAGCGCAGCAGGGGCGTCCAGGTTCCTTGACGTGAAACGGTACGAAACACTGTGACCTTCCTGCATCACCGGCAGCCAGATCAAATTTGATACGGCCCCGCGCAAGCGCGGGCGGCTGCTGACAAGGCGGCTGGACGTTCAGCGCCGGCCCTGATCCGCGCCATCCAGGATGTAGGCCGCCAGCGCCTGCGCCAGGCAGTCATGCAACCGGTCAGCCACCTCCACGCGCTGCTGCCGCGGCGCGCGCTCCAGGTCCAGGATGTCGGCCTCGACCCAATGCCGCATGATGGACCAGCGGCTGAACAATTGCGCGCCGCTTGCCGCCGCGGCGACCCGCAGGGCGTCCCGGTACAGGTCCACATCGGCGTTGCCGCGCAGGAAGCGCGAGAATTGCGGGTCCATCAGCAGCACGTCCGTCCGCTCGCCCCGCGTGGTGCCGAGCCGCGCCACGGCCTGCTGCACCGCATCCGACAGCGCCTCCGCCGGCAGGCCCCGTGCGGCTTCCACCGTGCCGAGCTGCCAGATCACCAGGTGCGGCCGCAGTTCGGCGGCCTTCTCCGCGATGATCGCGGCATGGTCGGCGGCGGTGGTGCCACGGCCGCCATAGACCTGCACCGCGATCGCCACGGGCTGGATGCGCGCACCGAGCCGCACCTTCAGCCGCTCCGGCCAGGTTGCCGCGGGGCCGGAGGTGCCGCCGCCCTGGGTCGAGGCGCTGCCGACGACCAGCACGCGCAATTCGGTGTGGGCCAGGGCCGCGAAGACCCCGGGCAGCGGGGCAGAGGCCTCCAGCGCCTCGGCGGGCGCGCCGCAGGCAGGCTCCGACGCCCGGGCCGGTCCCACCGGGATCAGCACCAGGGCCAGCAGGGCGGCGAGCAGGGCGGGCGGGGCGCGCATGGAGGTCATGGGCTAGCCGGCGCCGGCGCGGCGGGCAAGGACTTCGGCGTCCGCTTGCGCTCGCCGCCATACCAGGCCGAGACCGCCGCCACGGCCAGCAGCGCCGCCAGCCCGGCCGCATTGACGATGACCTGCGGCAGCAGCCCATCCGCCTGTTCCAGCACCACGCGGCCGATGAAGGACAGGAAGATGCCGGAACAGAACACCGGCAGCCCCTGCTGGCCCATCAGCACGAAGCCGGCGGCGACCGGGTTGGCGAGCCAGCGCGCCGCCGGCGCGACCAGATGCGCGGCCAGCCAGACCATCAGCATCATCGACGCCAGCCGCACCGGGTGCAGCGCCGTCTTGTCCACGCTGCCGATGGCGGCCGCCAGCCATTCCGGCGGATGCAGCCCGCGCGCCGGCCCGTGCCAGACCCAGTTCAGCGACACCGCTGCCGCCGCCAGCAACGCCACCGCCAGCACCGCCAGGCTGCGGCGCCAGGGGAAGTGCCGCGCCAGGCGCGCCGGGTCGGCCCGGCCCAGCACCACGCCGATGGCGAAGATCAACTGCCAGGCAAACGGATTGAAGAACCAGCCGCCGCCGGTCCAGGACGGCAGTTCGAGCCCGGTCAGCCGCGTCGCCGCATACATGGCGACGGACACGCCAAGCAGCCAAAGCGGCCGGTCGATCAGCGGCAGCGCCAGCGCGAACAGGCCGAGCACCACGATGTACAGCGGCAGGATATCCAGGAAGGCCGGCTGGTAGCGCAGCAGCAGCGCCTCCAGCAGCGCCCGGTACGGCTCGGCCGACAGCGGGTCGAGGTGCATCTCGTCCAGATAGGCGGCCTGGTTCAGCGCGGCGGCGGAATAGCCGACCTGGGCGGCGAAGACCACGAACAGGAAGATGTGCGCGACGTACAGCGTGCCGATCCGGCCGATGATGCGCGCCGCCGCCGCGGCCCAGCCCTCGCGCTGCATCATGCGGCCATAGGCGATTCCGGCAGCGTAGCCCGCCAGCAGGACGAAGGTTTCCGTCGCATCGCTGAAGGCGACGTTGCGGAGCGTGCCATAGACCAGCAGATTGCCGGGGGTATGGGTGATGAAGATGAACCACAGCGCCACGCCGCGGAAGAAATCCACCCGCAGGTCGCGGCCGGGTTTCGGCGCCGAGTCGGAGGGGATTGCCATGCAACGTCAGCATCGCGGAAGGGCCGGGCTTGGCGCAAGCATCGGCTGACGACCTGCTGGCGGATGCCGCCAGCCGCCATGCCCGTGGGGAATGGGCGCTGGCGGAACGGCTGTACCGCCGCGTCCTGAAGCTGCGGCCGGGCGATGGCAATGCGCTGAACCTGCTCTCGGTGCTGGCCCGCCAGCGCGGCGACCTGCCGATGGCCCTGGCCTTGTCCGGCCAGGCCATGGCCGCGCAGCCGGACAGCCCGGTGTTCCTGGCCAGCCGTGGCGCCACCCTGGCCGAGGCGGGGCAGCTCGATGCCGCCATCGCCGCGCTGCGCGCCGCCCTGGCGCGCCGGCCGGCCGATGCCACCAGCCTGCGCAACCTCGGCCAGGCGTTGTGCGCGCAGGGCCAGGCGCCGGCCGCGCTGGCGCCGCTGCGCCAGGCGGTGGTGCTGGCGCCGCAATCGCCCGAGGCCTGGCTCGCACTCGGCCACGCGCTGCGCGAGGCGGGAGAGGCGCCGGAGGCGATCGAAGCCGCGCGCCGCGCGGTGGCGCTGGCCCCGCCGGCCCTCGCCGCCCAGGCGCAGTTCCTGCTGGCGGCGCTGGGCGCGGGGGCGGTGCCGGACCGCGCCCCCGCGGATTACGTGCGCGACCTGTTCGACCAGTACGCGCCGCGCTTCGACGCGGACCTCGAAGGCCGCCTCGGCTACCGCACGCCCACGCTGCTGGCCACGCTGTTGCAGGCGGCGGGCATCGCCGCGGATGGAACGCGCCGCGTGCTCGACCTCGGCTGCGGCACCGGCCTGTCCGGCCTCGCGCTGCGGCCCTTCGCGAAGCGGCTGGAAGGGCTGGACCTGTCGCCGCGGATGCTGGCGGAGGCGCGCGCGCGGGGCGTGTACGACGCGCTGCACGAGGCCGACCTGGAGGATTTCCTGGCCCGCCAGCGCGGCGGCTTCGGGCTGGTGGCGGCCGTGGACGTACTGAACTACCTGGGCGACCTGGCCCCGGCGCTGTCCGGCATCGCCCGCGCGCTGGCCCCGGGCGGCGCCGCGGCCATCAGCATCGAGGACGGCAGCCTGGAGGCCGGGGAGGGCGCGCCCTACGCGCTCGGTCCCGGCCTGCGCTACCGGCACGAGCCCTCGCATGTGCTGGCGCTGGCGCAGGCGGCAGGCCTGGTGCCGCTGGCGCGTCAGGATGCGGCGCTGCGGGAGGAGAAGGGCGTGCCGGTCGCCGGGGTGCTGCTGGTGCTGGCCGCCGGCTGATCCAGGCCGCGTGCCAGGGCGCGGACATCCTGCGCGGCCATGCAGGCGGGGTGGCGGGTCAGCAGCGGGGTCTGGCGGCGGATGGCCTCGGGCACTTTCGCATCGCGCCGCACCACGCCGGCCAGCGGCAGGCCCCTTTGCAGGAAGCGCCGCGTCGCGGACTCCAGCGTCGCATGGGTGCGCTGGCCCGCGGCGGCACTGGTGGCGAGGTTCACCACCAGCCGCGCATCGCCGCCGGGCGCATCGCCCGCATGCAGCTTCAGCACGGCATAGGCATCCGTCAGGCTGGTCGGCTCCTCCGTCGCCACCACCAGCAGGATGTCGGCACCGGCGGCCAGGCGGCGCTGCGCCGCGCCGACGCCGGCGCCGAGGTCCACCACCACATCCTGCCAGGTGGCCCCGAGCCGGCGCGGCAGCGCCACCGCCTGGTCCAGCGCCGCGCCGGCCAGCCCGGCCAGGGCGCCGGAGCCGGAACGGCCGGGCATCAGGTGGAAGCCCGCCGGCAGCGCCAGCGCCGCATCCGCCGCCGCACCACCGGCCAGGACATGGGCGAGATCCCGCGCCGGGTTCAGCCCGAGCTGCACGTCGGCGTTCGCCAGGCCGAGATCGGCATCCAGCAGCACCACCCGCCGCCCCTGCTGGCCAAGCGCCTGCGCCAGCGTGATCGCGAGCCAGGTCTTGCCGACGCCCCCCTTGCCGGAGGCGATGGCGATGACGCGCCCCATGCCATTTGCCGCGGTCATCTCGGGCGGTCCTTCGGGGCGGGCGGGAAAACCGGGGTGCGGTAGGCCGGCGGGGGCGGGGGCGCGGGCGCCGGGTCCGGCCGCGGCACCGCGTGGGCGGGGGCGGCGAGGCGACGCGCCAGCCCCTCGGCCGTCAGCGGCTCCAGCCCGCCGGAGGCATCGCAGCCGGTGCCGGCCTCGGTCAGTGCCAGCCCGGTCGCCGCCGCCGCCAGCACGCCGCCGAGCCGCCGCGCCGCATCCAGCCGCGTCGGCAGCAGGTGGCGGCAGCCGAGCAGGCGGAAGGCGCTGGAGGTTTCCGCCGCCTCGTCCGGGTCGAGGCCCGCGGGCAGCACCAGCACCGGCGTGCCCTGCGCTGCCTCGATCAGCCCGGCCAGCAGGCGGGCGCCGGCGGGGTTGAAGGGGTCGCAGCCCGGCAGATCCACCAACGCCTGCTGCCCCGCCCCCCGCCGCGCCAGCGCCTTGCCGAGCGCCGCCGGGCCGCTCGCGATGGCCAGCGGCAGGTCCAGCACGCGGGCGAAGGCGGCGAGTTGTTCGGCGGCGCCGGCCCGCCTTCCATCGGCGCTGACCAGCAGCGGCTTCGCCCCGCCCAGCACCAGCCGCGTCGCCAGCTTCGCCACCGTCAGCGTCTTGCCCGCCCCCGGCGGCCCGGCCAGCAGCAGCGGCGCCTCGCCCAGCGGCAGCGCCGCGAAGCCCAGCACCGCCCCCAGCGCCGCCGCCAGCCGGCCCTCCGCCAGACGCTGCGCCAGCGCCGCCGGCACGTTGTGACGGGCGAGGTCGGGCGGGATGGCGCGGCCGGGGCGCGCGGCATCCGGCGCGATCACCAGCGGCTCGTCATCCTGCTCCTGCGCCGCCGTCACCTCCACCCCGCCGGGGATGCGGCGGGTGGAGAGCAGCACCGCGTCCTCGCCGAGTTCCGCGCGCAGCTGCGCCATGGCGTCCGCCATGCGCGCGGCGCGGATGACGCGAAGTTTCACTGAACCGTGCCGATGGTGCGGATGCGGGCGCGGGCGTGGATCTCGGTATGCGCCAGCACGCTGGTCGCCGGGCGGAAGCGCTCCACCACCGCGCGGACATGGGCGCGGATGCTGCCGGAGCAGACCAGCACGGCCGGCTCGCCGCTGCCGCTCGCCGCGTCGAAGGCCCCGCGCAGCGCCGCCATGAAGGCGGACAGCTTCGAAGGCGCCATCGCCAGTTGCTTCTCCTCACCCGGCCCGAGCAGCGATTCGGCGAAGGCCTGTTCCCATTCGCCGGACAGCGCGATGATCGGCACGTAGCCTTGCGGCCCGCGCGCCGCATCGCTGATCTGCCGCGCCAGCCGCATCCGCACCGTGGCCAGGATCGGGCCGAGCGAGCGTGCGCCACCGGCGGCGGCTTCCTGCATGCCTTCCAGGATGGTCGGCAGGTCGCGGATGGAGACCCGCTCCGCCAGCAGCGCCTGCAACAGCCGCTGCACCGTGCCGAGGCTGGCCTGCGCCGGCACCAGGTCGGAGACCAGGCGCTTGTGCTCGGGGGGCAATTCGTCGAGCAGCTTCTGGGTCTCCGCGAAGGACAGCAGCTCCGGCATGTTCTCCCGCGTCACCTCGGTCAGGTGCGTCGCCAGCACGCCGGCGGCATCGACCACGGTGCAGCCCAGCGCCAGCGCTTCCTCACGCCGGAACTCCTCGATCCAGGCGGCGGGCAGGCCGAAGGTGGGCTCCTGCACGCGCTCGCCGGGCAAAGCGGGCGGGTTGCCGGAGGGGTCGATGGCGAGATGCAGCGGCGGCTTCAGCACGCCGCGCCCGGCCTCGATCTCCTTCACCCGGATCACATAGGTGTCCGGCGGCAGTTGCAGGTTGTCCTGGATGCGGACGCTGGGCAGCAGGAAGCCGAGATCCTGCGCCGTGGTCCGGCGCAGCGTCTTGATCTGTTCGGACAGGATCGGCGCATCGCCGGCCGCCAGGCTCAGCAGGCCGTAGCCGAGTTCCAGCCGCAGCAGGTCCATCCGCAGCGCATCGCTGGCCGGCGGCTCGCCGGGCGGTGGCGGCGGCGCCTCCGCGATGGCGCGCTGCACCTGCACCGCGTTGTGCTGCATCCGCGCGCCCCAGGCGGCGAGGCCGGCCAGCGCCAGGAAGGGGATCAGCGGCATGCCCGGCAGCAGCCCCATCACCACCGCCGCGCCACCGGCCAGCGCCAGCGGCTTCGGCCCGCCGAGCTGCGTCACCAGCGCCTGGTCGGCGCGGCCTTCCATGCCGCCCTTGGTCACCACGATGCCAGCCGCGAGCGAGACCAGCAGCGCCGGGATCTGCCCGACCAGCCCATCGCCCACCGTCAGCACGGAATAGGTCGTCACCGCCTCCCCGAAGGGCAGGCCCTGGCGGATGGTGCCGATGGCGATGCCGGCGAGCAGGTTGATCAGCGTGGTGACCAGGCCGGCGATGGCGTCGCCGCGAACGAATTTCGCGGCACCGTCCATGGCGCCGTAGAAGCCGCTTTCCTCCTCCAGCTCCCGCCGGCGCAGGCGCGCCTGGTCCTCCGTCAGCAGCCCGGCGGACAGGTCGGCATCGATCGCCATCTGCTTGCCCGGCATCGCATCCAGGCTGAACCGCGCGGCGACTTCCGCGATGCGGCCGGAACCCTTGGAGACGACGACGAAGTTCACCAGCAGCAGGATGGCGAAGACGATCAGGCCGACCAGCACGTCGCCGCCCATCAGGAAGCCGCCGAAGGCGGAGATCACATGCCCGGCCGCGGTCGGCCCCTCATGCCCATGCGTCAGGATGGCGCGCGTGGTGGCGACGTTCAGCGCCAGGCGCAACAGCGTGGTCAGCAGCAGCACGGTGGGGAAGCTGGTGAAGTCCAGCGGCCGCCGCATGAACAGCGACACCATCAGCACCAGGACGGAGGCGGTGATGGACAGCGCGAGGCCCGCATCCATCAGCCAGTTCGGCAGCGGCACCACCAGCACGGCGACCAGCAGCACGACGCCGAGGCCGAGCGCGACGTCGCCGGTCGGCCGCGCGCGGACCAGCCAGCCGGGGATGACGAGACCCTGCATCGATTCAGCCGGCCAGGTGCAACGGCACGGCCTGGCCGGGCGCGGGGGTCACCGCGATGCCGGCGGTGCGGTACTCGCCGAGCTTGTTGCGCAGCGTGCGGATGGAGATGCCGAGGATTTCCGCCGCGCGCGTGCGGTTGCCGAGGCAATGCGACAGCGTCTCCAGGATCAATTCGCGCTCCACCTCCTCCACCTTCCGGCCGACCAGCGCGGCGACGCGGCCGGCCGGTTCGGCCGCCGTCTCGGCCGCCGCCGGCGCCGCGATGGCGGGGACCGGGCGTGACAGCTCGATCGCCTCCGGCCCGATCTCCGGACCCTCCGCCAGCAGCACGGCGCGATGGATGGCGTTCTCCAGCTCGCGGACGTTGCCCGGCCAGGCATGCGCCAGCAGCCGGTGCCGCGCCGCCGGCGCCAGCGGCCGGACGGGCAGGCCGTTGACCTGCGCGTAGCGGGTGCAGAAATGCTCGGCCAGCGGCAGGATGTCGGCCGGCCTTTCGCGCAGCGCCGGGATGTGCAGGGCGACGACGTTGAGGCGGAAATACAGGTCCTCCCGGAACCGTCCCGCCGCGACTTCGGCCCGCAGGTCGCGATGCGTCGCCGCCAGTAGCCGCACATCCACCTTCAGCGGCGCCGAGCCGCCAAGACGATCCACCTCCCGCTCCTGGATGACCCGGAGAATCTTGGCCTGCAGGCGCGGGTCCATCTCGCCGATCTCGTCGAGCAGCAGCGTGCCGCCCTCGGCCTGTTCGAACTTGCCCTTGCGCGCCGCGACGGCGCCGCTGAAGGCGCCTTTCTCGTGGCCGAACAGCTCCGATTCCAGCAGCGATTCCGGCAGCGCCGCGCAGTTCAGCGCGACGAAGGGCCCGCGGGCGCGGCGGGAGGCGGCGTGCAGGTGTCGCGCCATCACCTCCTTTCCCGTGCCGCTCTCGCCGGTCAGCAGGACGGAGGCCTCGGCGCGCGCCAACTGCGCCGCGCGCGCCAGCATCGCCAGCATCGCCGGATCGCGCGCCACCGGGCCTTCCGCCTGCGGTGCCGCGCCGGCGGCTTCCAGCATGGCGATGATCAGATCGGCATCGGGCGGCAATGGAAGAAAATCGCGCGCCCCACCCTCGATGGCGCGCACCGCGGCATCGGCATCCTCGGCGCGGCCGCAGGCGACCACGGGGCAGGCGATGCGCTCCGCCGCCAGCGCCTGCACCAGCCACACCACGTCGTGCCGCAAATCGACCAGCACCAGGTCGGCGCCTTCCGCGCGCAGCCGCACCAGCCCCGCCGCCACGCCCTCCGCATGGCCCAGCTTCGCCCCGCGGGCGATGGCGACGCGGGCGGCGGCGCCGAGTTCGCCTTCCAGCGAGCCGATGATGAGGAGGCGCGCCATCAGCCGCGCCCCTCAGCCACCACGGTCCGACTTCACGATTTCCGTCATCGTCACGCCCAGCCGGTTGTCATCCACCATCACCACCTCGCCGCGCGCCACGAGCCGGTTGTTGACGTAGATGTCGACCGCCTCGCCCAGCTTGCGGTCGAGTTCGACCACCGCGCCACGCCCGAGCTTCAGCAACTGCGAGACCTGCATGGTGGCGCGGCCGAGCACGGCGCTGACCTGCACCGGGATGTCATAGACCGCGTCCAGGTCGCGCGGCCCGCCGGGGTTGCCGGTGGCCTGCTGCGCATCCTGCGCCGGCACCGCCTCGAACCCATCCTGCGCCGTCATGCTTCGCTCTCCTGATTGTCCGGCCAGATGCCCACCCTCCGCAGCACCTCCGCGACGGCGGCGCGGCGATGCGCGAGGTCGATGACGATGGCGCCGTCGCGCCATTCGAGGCGCGCATCGCCGGGCGGCACCGCCGCATCCGCCGCCACCTGCGGCGCGCCCTGCGGCAGGCGCGCCGCGATCGCCTCCACCAGCCCGGGCGCCACATGCAGCAGCGCCTCCGGCCGATCGGCGATGGCCGGGATCAGCGGCACGACGACATGCGCCACGATCTCCGGCCCCAGCCGCGCGGCCGCGCCGGGCAGGGCCAGGTCCAGCGTTTCCATCAGCAGCGCCGCGAGCGCCTGCGCCGCATCTTCCGCCGTGCGCCGGCCGGCCGCCTCGGCCTCCGCCAGCAGCACCGCGATGCGCTCCAGCGCCCGCTGCATCACCGCGTCCTGCGCCCGCTTCTGCTCCGCGCGGCCCTCCGCCAGCCCGGCGGCGTGGCCGATGGCGCGGCCCTCCACCACGCCCGCGGCACGCGCTTCCGCCAGCAGCACCTCCGGGTCCGGCGGCGGCGGCGCGGGCGGCGGCGGCGGCGCGCCGAGGTCGGGCAGGCGCAGCGTGTGCCTCACGCCAGCATCTCGTCGTCGCGGCCATCGGCGATCTGGATCTGGCCCTGCGCCGCGAGGTCCTTGGCGATGCCGACGATCTGCGCCTGCGCATCGTCCACGTCGCGCAGCTTCACCGGCCCCATCCCGGCGAGGTCGTCCTTCAACAGCTTCGACGCACGGTCCGACAGGCTGCGGAAGAAGATGTCGCGCAGCGATTCGGAGGCACCCTTCAGCGCCAGGGTCAGCTTGTCCTTCGGCACCGCCCGCAGCAGCGCCTGCACGCCGGCCTGATCCAGCCGTTGCAGGTCGTCGAAGGTGAACATCAGCGCGCGGATCTTCTCCGCGCTGTCGCGCGAGCGTTCCTCCAGCGCCGTCAGGATGCGGCCCTCCGCGGCGCGGTCCAGGTTGTTGAAGATTTCCGCCATGACCTCATGCGCATCGCGGCGCGAGCCGCGCGCGAGGTTGGACATGAACTCCATCCGCAGCGTGCGCTCGACGCCTTCCAGCGCCTCCTTCTGCACGGTCTCCATGCGCAGCATCCGCATCACCACTTCCATGGCGAAGCCTTCCGGCAGCAGCGCCAGCACGCGCGCGGCGTGGTCCGGCCGGACCTTGGACAGCACCACGGAGACGGTCTGCGGGTATTCGTTCTTCAGGTAGTTCGCGAGCACGGATTCATTCACGTTGCCCAGCTTGTCCCACATGGTGCGGCCGGCCGGGCCGCGAATCTCCTCCATGATCTGCGCGACGCGTTCCTTCGGCAGCGTCTTCAGCAGCAGGCGCTCGGTGCTTTCGTAGGAGCCGACCAGGTGCCCCGCCTGGCCGAGCTGGCCGGCGAATTCCTGCACCACCAGCTCCACCGTATGGGCGGAGATCGAACCCAGCGCGGCCATCGCCAGCGACAGGTCGCGGATCTCGTCCTCATGCAGGCGCGTGAAGATCTTGGCCGCGTGCTCGTCGCCCAGCGCCAGCATCAGCGTCGCCGCCTTCTGCGGGCCGGTGAGGTCCAGGGTTCCGCTCATTCCAGGTCCTTCGGCGCCAGCCAGCGGCGGATCACGGTGACCGCGGCATCCGGGTTGTTGTCCACAAGCTCCGCCAGCGCCGCGAGGGAGGAGGCGCGCATCTGGCCCTCGACGCGTGACAGCCGGACCATCTGGTCCTCGATCGGCGTGCCGTCGGCCGCCAGCAGGGGCGTGCCATCGGGGCCTGCCAGGGCCTCGCCGCCGGCACCGGCCAGGCCCCGGGCCTGCGCCAGAGCGGCCTCGGCTTCCGTGGCGAAGCTGACCTGGGTGCCGCCGACGCCCACCATCACCGGGGCCGGCGCCATGGCCAGCACCAGCCGGTTCGCCACCGGCCTGCCGATCAGCAGGATGGCGGCCAGCGCCACCAGCGCCAGGATGGCCGATTCGACGACGCGCCCCATCACCGCGGGCGGCAGCGTCTGGCCGAGGATGGTGAAGCCCTCCGCGGCCATGTCCGCCAGCGGCGGCTCGGCGAAGCGCAGGCTGACGACCTCCACCTTGTCGCCGCGCTGTTCGTTGAACCCGATGGCGGAGCGGGCGAGCGACAGGATGCGGCCGATCTCGTCCGCGTTGCGCTCGCGGAAGCGCGCCGGCGCGCCATCCGGCTGCGGTTCCCACACCCCGTCGACCAGCACGGCGAGCGAGATGCGCTTCAGGGCCGGCTGTTCGCGCAGGATGTTGCGCGTGGTGCGGCCGATCTCGAAGTTGGTGGTTTCCTCCTGCCGCGACTGTTCGCTGCGCAGGCCATCGGCATTGGCGTCGGCGCCGGGAAGCTGGTTGGCGACGGAGACGCCGCCGGGCTCGCGCGTGCGGTTGCTTTCGTTGGCCGATTGCGTGCTGCGCGGCACCTGGTTCTCGGGGTCGAAGATTTCCTCGGTGGTCTGCACGCGGTCGAAATCCATCTCGACCGAAGCCTCCGCCCGCACCCGGCCCGGCCCGAGGGTGCGTTCCAGCAAATCCTCCACCGCGCGCGCCAGGCGCAGTTCCGCGTTGCGGCGCACCTCCTCCCCGGTCTGGGCGGCGGCGGGGCCGGCGAGTGCCTGGCCGCCGCGGGCCAGCAATTCGCCGCGGCTGTCGACGATGGAGATGCCCTGCGGCCGCAGTCCGGGCACCGCGGCGGCGACCAGGTGCAGCACCGCCTGCACCCCCTCCCGGTCCAGTCGCTGCGCGCCCTGCATGCCGAGCACGACGCTCGCCTGCGCCTCCCCCCGCTCGCGCGAGAAGGGCTCCCGGCGCGGCAGCACCAGGTGGACGCGGGCGGTGCGCACGCCAGCCAGGCCGCGGATGGTGCGGGACAGCTCGCCTTCCAGCGCGCGCAGGCGGTTGACGTCCTGCTGGAACGGCGTTGTGGTCAGGCTTTCGCCGCGGTCGAAGATCTCGTAGCCGACGGAGCCGCCGGAGGGCATGCCATCGCGCGCCAGCATCAGGCGGATGCGCGGCACTTCCGATTCCGGGACCATCAGCTGGGCGCCGCCGGCGGCCAGGCGATGCGGGATGCGGGCACGTTCCAGCGCTGCCACCATCTGCCCCGCATCGCGCGGGTCGAGGTCGCCATACAGCAACGCCATCGGCGGTTCGGAGGCGCGCAGCGCCAGCATCGCGACCAGCCCGAGCACGGCGAGCCCGACGCCGGCCAGCGCCGCCAGCCGCAGCGCCCCGAAGCCGCGCAGCTGGGCGATCAGCCCGCCCATTCAACGCCCAGCCTGCGCCCGACCCGCATCCTGCGACCCCTCCGCCGGCAAATCCCGGCTGGGCAGGTTTTGCCGGGTTTCAGGTGTCGGAGGCGTTAACAGGCTGCGGAAAAAGCCCTCTCCACCCGCAGCGGGCTTGAACGCAAGCGTTCAAGGGTTGGGGTGAGGGGGGCGTGAAGGTTGTGAGCTCGTTCAGACGCTTGCGCGTCCCCGTCACCCAACCGTCGGCATCCATGCCGACCCCCATAGGACGTGGGGGAGTGGGCTTGTTCGGCGCGTTTCCGCAACCTGTTCAGGCCGGCGAAGTTTCCGGCGCGGGCTACCCCAGCTTGCGGTCGTAGGTGATCCACATGGTCCGCGTCGCCAGCCGGTCGTAGACGCCGCGGCCGCGGTAGTTGTCGTCCGCCGTGATCCAGCGGATCACGCCCCAGCCGCGCTGCCGCCCGACCTCCGCCACCGCCTCGATCAGCGCATCCGCCACGCGCCTGCCACGCTGCGCCGGGTCGACGAACAGGTCGTCCAGGAAGCCGCCGGTCGCGGCCATCAGCGGCCGCGCGAATTGGCGGAAATGCGCCAGGCCGATGGCGGTGCCATCCGCATCCTCCGCCACCAGCGCCTCCACCTCATGCGACGGGTCCATGATCCAGCCCCAGACGCGCTCGCGCATCTCGGCGGTCTGGTCCACGCGGTAGAAGCCGGCGTAGCCGGCGTACAGGCGCTCCCAGTCCGCACGGTGGCGCGGCTGCAGCGGCGTGATCGAAAAATCCGTCATGCGATCTCTCCGAGCTTGATCCGTCCGGCGGCGGCGAGGCCGAGGCAGATGGCGCCGACATGCATGGACTGCCCGATCAGCCCGCCCGCCAGCCCCGCCAGCACCGTCTCGACCTCCAGCAACTCCACGCCGATCACCTCGGTGGGATCGGGCGCGGGCGGCGCCACGGGGCGCAGGCCGGTGGCGAGCACCACATGCAGGCGGTTGGTCTGGATCGAGGGGTTGGGGTGACCGGCGGTGATGCTGCGCCAGGTGCCGCCGCCGAAGCCGGTCTCCTCCAGCGTCTCCCGCCGTCCGGCGGCGACCGCGTCGGCGTCGCCCGGGTCCATCACGCCGCCCGGCAATTCGAGTGACCAGCGCTGCACCGCGTGCCGCCACTGGCGCACCAGCACCATCCGGCCATCCTCGGCCAGCGCCACGACGCAGCACCAGTCGGGATAATCGAGCACGTACCAGGGCGCGATCTCCATCCCGGCGGCGGTGCGCAGCCGGTCGGCGCGCAGCCGCATCCAGCGGTCGTCGATCAGGGTTTCGGAATGCGTGGTGGTCCAGGGGGGCGCGGCGTGATCCATGCGCCACCCTCGCGCGCCGCCGGCCCCCCCGGCAAGACCGCGCACCGGCGTATCATTGCCCCGCGTAACCCTGCGTGGTCCGGCGGCGAAGCGGGATGGACGGCAACGCGGAAAGGCCCCGGACCATGCATCGACGCACCCTGATCGCCCTGGCGCCCATCGTCCTGGCACCCGCCTTCCTGGCGGCCTCCGCCCGGGCCGCGCCCACCACCCGCGCCATCAACCACAAGGACGGCGTGGCGCTGGCCGGCTACGACACCGTCGCCTGGTTCGCCGAGGGCCGGCCGCGCCGCGGCAGCCCGGCTTTCGTGGCGCAGCATGCCGGCGTCGCCTGGCACTTCGCCACCGCCGCCAACCTGGCGCGCTTCGAGGCCGACCCCGCCCCCCACCTGCCGCGCTTCGGCGGCTTCTGCGCCTATGGCGTGGCGCGCGGCTACAAGGTGGATATCGATCCGGAGGCATGGCACATCCACGGCGGTGCGCTCTACCTGAACTACGATCGCGGGGTGCAGAGGCAGTGGCAGCGGGACATCCCCGGCAACATCGCCCGCGCCGAGGCCAACTGGCCCCGGCTCGCGGTCGCCTGACATGTCCGCCGCCGCCTGCCTCGCGCTGGGCCTGGCGCCGCCGGTCCGCGCCATGAGCATCGGCGACCAGGACCTGCGCCAGACGCAGGAGATGCGCTGGGGCGGGCTGCTGGCCGCCGCGCAGGCCGGCGATGCCCGCGCCTACGACACGCTGCTGCGGGAAGTGACGCCGCGACTGCGCCAGTTGTGCCGCGCCCGCATCCGCGACATGGCGGAGGTGGAGGACGCGGTGCAGGACGCGCTGATGACCATCCACGCGCTGCGCCACACCTACGACCCGGCGCGTCCCTTCGGCCCCTGGATGACCACCATCGCGACCCGCCGCGCCATCGACCGGCTGCGCCGCCGCGGCCGCACCAATGGCCGCGAATCGAACCTCGACGACCTGCCGGAGGGCCTGGCCTCCGTCGCGCCGGTGGCGGAGGAGCGCATCGGTGCCCGCAACCTGCGCGACGCGGTGTCCGAGTTGCCCGAAAGCCAGCGCACCGCCCTGCGGCTGGCGAAGCTGGAGGATTTGTCGCTGGCCGAGGCCTCGGCGCGGTCCGGCCTCAGCATCGGTGCGCTGAAGGTCGCCACCCACCGCGCCATGAGATCGCTGCGCCGCCGCTTCGGCGTGAGTGAAGGAGATGACCGTGCAGACCGATGACCTGATCAGCCGCCTGTCGCAGGGCCTGGCGCCCGTGCGCCGGGTCACGCCGCCGGGCCGGGCCGCGCTGGGCTGGCTGGCGCTGGCGGTGGCGGTGGTGGCGGCGGGCGTGCTGCTGTCCGGCTTCCGGCACGACCTGGAACAGCGCCTGATGCTGATGCATGAGCAGGCGAACCTGGCGGCGGCACTGGCCACCGGCGTGGCGGCGGCCATCGCCGCCTTCCGGCTGGCGCTGCCGGACCGCAGCGAGCGCTGGGCGCTGCTGCCGCTGCCCTTCGCGGTGTTCTGGATCTCCGGCCTCGGCTGGGGCTGCCTCACGGAATTCGCCGAACGCGGCTTTCCGGCGCTCGGCGTCAGCTTCCAGTGCATGCGCTTCATCCTCGGCTTCAGCCTGCCGCTGACGCTCGGGATGCTGTGGATGACGCGCCACGCGGCGCGCATCCGGCCCGGGCCGGTGGCGGCCCTGGCCGGGCTGGCGGCGGCGGCCCTGGCCTCCGTCGGGCTGTCCCTGGTGCATCACCTGGATGCGGCGGCGATGGTGCTGATCTGGCACGGCGGGTCGGTGCTGCTGGTGGTGCTGCTGGCGAGGCTGTGGGGCGCGCGGGCGATGCGGGCCATGCCGGCCGGCTGACATGGGCCTGACGGCGATGTGATCGGCGCGGAGGCGCCGCCTCCCGCCACGCAAGCCGGATGCTCAAACAGATATCTTGACCCACCGCCTGACGGGATTATGCGTGCGTCCACGAACCGACCCCGTTCCGCTTCGGTATGATTAAAGGAAATTTCCCAGGTCGGTGTGTGGGGTGATCTGATGCACGACGGGACGGGCCGACTGCCCCCCCGCGCCGGACGCGGCGCAGCGTGAGCAGCCTGGCGGCCGCGTTGGCCGAGCGGTTGGGGGCGGCGCATGTCAGCACCGACCTTGAAAGCTGCGCGCTGGCCGGGTCCGACCTGTTCGAGTGGCCGGATGCGGTTCCGGCCGAGATCGTCATCCGCCCCGGCAGCACCGCCGAGACCGGCATCGCCCTGCGCCTGCTGGCGGAATTCGGCCGGGCCGTGGTGCCGCGCGGCGCCGGCATGTCCTATTCCGCTGGCGTGGTGCCGAAGGGGCCGGCGGTGGTGGTGGACACCACGCGGCTCACCTCCATCAGCATCGATGCCGCGAACCTCACCGCCGTGGTCGGCGCCGGCACCACCTGGCAGGCCCTGGCGCAGGCGCTGGCACCGCACCGGCTGCGCGCGGCGCAGGCCTCCCCGGTTTCGGGTTCGGTCAGCACGGTGGGCGGCGTCGCGGCGCAGAACCTGCCGGGCACCATGGACGGCATCCTCGGCCTGGCGGTGGCGCTGGCGGATGGCAGCATCGCCCGCACCGGCGCGCTGACCCTGCAGCACGCGCCGCCCTTCTGGCGCCACATGGGGCCGGACCTCACCGGCATGTTCCTGGGCGATTGCGGCGCCTTCGGCGTGAAGACGGAGGTGGCGCTGCGCCTGGCCCCGGAATCCGAAGCCGCGCACGGCTCCTTCGCCTTCGGCAATGGCGCGGCGATGATGTCGGCGCTGGTCGAGATCGCACAATCCGTGCCGGTGGCGCGCGCCTTCGCCATGGACCCGGTGCGGGTGCGCGGCGCCGGCGACCTGCCGGCGATGGAGGCGCTGCGCACCGCCGGCGCCGTCGCCGCCCGCGCCGGCTCCGTCTACCGCGCCATGCGGGACGTGGCGGGCATTGCCGGCGGCGCCACGGCGGTCCGCGAACGCAGCCGCCCCGCCGACGCGGCCTGGACCCTGCACCTGACGGCGGAGGGCCTGACGGAGGCGGTGGCGGAAGTGGGCATCGAGGCGGCGCGCCGCATCGCCGCCGCGGCGGGCGGGCAGGAAGTGTCCGCCACCATCCCGCGGGCGCTGCGCGCGCGGCCCTACACCATCCGCGGCCTGGTCGGCCCGGCCGGGGAGCGCTGGGTGCCGGTGCATGGCATGCTGCCGCTGGCCACCGCGCGGGATTGCCTGGCGGCGCTGGAGGCGGCTCATGTCGCGATGGGCGCTGAGATGGCCGAACACGGCATCGCCGTCAGCCACATGGTCTCCTCCGCCGGGGCCTATGTCTCGATCGAGCCGATGTTCCTGTGGCGGGATGCGCTGGACCCGCTGCACCTGAAGCATCTGGCCGAGTCCAGCCGCGCCCGCTTCGCCGGCTTCGCGCCCAACCCGGCGGCGCGCGCCCTGGTGCGCCGCGCGCGGGAGGTGCTGTTCGGCGTGATGGATTCGCATGGCGCGGTGCACGCGCAGATCGGCCGCTTCTACCCGCTGGCGTCCCGCATGGACCCCGGGGCGGCGGCGCTGCTGGTGCGGGTCAAGTCCATGCTCGACCCGCGCGGCCGGATGAACCCCGGCGTGCTGGAAGGCAGCCAAGGCTGAAAAGCCCTCTCCCCCTGCTTGGGGGGAGAGGGTTGGGTGAGGGGGGGCTAGTTCGAGGACGCCACCGCCGGCGCCAGCGCCGGGTTCTTGCCGGCCGGGTGCCCCGGGTTGCGGAAGCGCAGCTCGCCTTCCGGCGCGCCATCCGGCGGTGCCACGCCGAACAGCTCCATCCGGCTGGTGCAGGCCACCGCCACCACATGGCGGGCGGCGGGTTCGGTCAGCCAGCGGCGGGCGGCGCCTTCCAGCTCCAGGCGATCCCGCAGCCCGCGCCATTCGGCGCGGTCCACATCCTCGACGAACATCGCCAGCAGGCCGGGGCGCGTGCCGCTCAGGCGGCTTTCGGCCACCAGGGCGCAGCGGCGGGTGACGGCGGCGGAAATCGAATTCTCCCGCCCCGCGCGCGCCGCCATGACGAAGACGGAGCCGCCGCCCTGGGTCACCGCCAGGTGCGCTTCCTCGCCGAACTGGGCGCGGAGCTGGGCGGGCAGGCCCTGGCGGGTCGCCTGGGCGCCGGCCAGCACCAGCGGGTCCAGCTTCAGCACCGCATCGGCGCTGGAATCCTGGCGCTTCTCGGCGGTCAGCAGGCCGGCGATGCGGCGGTGCAGCTCGGCCACCTGGCTGTCCGTCGCCATGCCGCCGGGCAGGGTCATCTTCAGCAGGTAGCGCCCGGGATGCGCGGCGAGCCAGGTCTGCAGGTCCGGGTTCACCTTGTCGACCAGCGCGCACCAGTCGCCGCGATGCACCTCCCGCCCATCCTCGGCGGACACCGTCTCGCACACCACCTCGGCCTCGACGCCCTCGCGGCGGATCAGCAGGTCGTAGGACGCATCCTCTGTTAGCCCGGCGAAGGTCACCTCGAAGCCGCGCCGGCGGTGCAGGGCTGCGGTGCGCAGCAGGTGGAACAGCGGCATCAGCGTCGCCTCGCCGGTCAGGCCGGCGGCGATCTCGGCACGCAGGCGGGCGCGCTGCGGCGTGGGCAGGCGCTCGGCCAGCTTCACCGCTTCCCGCGCGAAGGCGGTGGCATGGCGTTCGGCGGGGGTGGCGCGGGCGAGGGCCCTCGGATCGGCCAGGCGGGCCAGCACCAGTTCCAGCGCATGGCGCTGCTGCGCCGCCTTGCCGGAGAGCGAGGCCACCGCCGCGCGCTGCGTCAGGTCACCGAGCCGTTTCGCCCAGAGCCGGGCGCCGCAGAGGGTACGGAAACGGTCCAGATCGGCCGGATCGGGCCGATGATCGGCGAAGGGCATCACGATGACCTGTTCTTGATGTTCTTCCCATTCCCTAACGCTATCGGAGGGGGGAGCGTCAAGTTTCGGATACGTGATGGGGCGAAGAAATCAGCCCTCGCCGGTATAATACAAAGTTGCGGTGTGTGTTGCCTCGGCGAACATCAACCAGCGCTCGACCAGCAGCCCCAGCAATGCCGCGACGGCCCCCAGCACCAGAAGGCCGGCGCCCAGCGCGCCGCCGATTGGCAGGGCTGCCAGCGTCAGGGCCGCGGCGGCGGCGAAACCCGTCAGCGCCAAGGGCCGCAACCGGTCCCGATGCTTGCGGGCGAGCCGGAACCCCATCTCGCGCAGCAGCCAGTTCTGCTCGGTATGCGGGGGATCGAGCGGCCGGGTACGGCCGATCCGGCCCAATCCGGTGGCCGACTCGATGGTCGGTGCATCGGCTGGCGCCGGCGCGTCGATCACCTGCCAGTAGCGCCGTTTCAACAGAAGGGAGGCGACGCCGAGCGCCACGGCGAGCAGCGCCGGCACGGTGGGGCGCCCCGCGAAGCCGGACAGCGCCGCCAGCAATGCCGCGCCGGAAAAGGCGGAGAACAGCAGGTAGCCCGGCGCCACCAATTCCTGGTGCCACTGCCGGATCGGCTTGAGCGAGGCGTAGATCATCGCGGTGCACCAAACCGTTGCCGCGGCCCCCGCCGCCGCCAGCAGACCTGCAAGCGTGCCGATCGCCGGCCAGCCGAAGACCAGTGCCAGCCCGAACAGCCCGGCCGGCGCATAGGTCGCCACGGCTGCCACACCCTCCCGCGACAGCCAGGAGGACCGCCACTGCGACAGCGCCCGCCACGCCCGCTCCGGCCGGCCGAGATGCAGCAGGGAGGAAAGCAGCCCGGCGGTGATCAGCAGCAGAGCCAAGCCCAGCGCCAGCAGCGCGAAGCCCGGCCAGGCCGACATCAGCCCGAGTGGCCGCAGCACGCCGAGCCAGAACAGCAGGCCGTAGCCGGCGCCGGAGGCGGTGGTGAAGAAGACGATAGACGGCGCCGGGTTCACGTCGAGCAGATCCTGGACAGCCCTCTCCCCCCGCCGGGGCGAGAGGGGTGGGTGAGGGGGGCCGCCTGCGGCGCTTCCGCCATGGCACGGCTCATCGGCTCAGCGCCCGGTCGAGCCAGCGCAGCAGCGGGTTCCTGATGTCCTGCGTGGCCAGGTCCGCCTCCGCCGGCGGGTTCGGATTCGGCGCCGGACGCTGCCGCGGCGGCAGGTACTTGTTGACCGGGCCGTAGCCCAGCTCCGGCATCAGGTCGTAGCCGCCGCGCGACGCCACCAGTTGCGACACGGCGCTTTGCGGGTCGCCGAGGTCGCCGAAATGGCGCGCGGAGACCGGGCAGGCGATGACGCAGGCCGGCTGGCGCTGCGGCTCCGGGATGGTTTCGTTATAGATGCGGTCGACGCAGAGGGTGCATTTCTTCATCACCCCCGCATCCTCGTCCATCTCCCGCGCGCCGTACGGGCAGGCCCAGGCGCACAGCCCGCAGCCGATGCAGGCCTCCGCGTTGACCAGCACGATGCCGTCCTCGGCCCGCTTGTAGCTGGCGCCGGTGGGGCAGACGGTGACGCAGGCCGGCGTCTCGCAATGCAGGCAGGATCGCGGGAAATGCACGGTGCGCCCGGCCTCGCCCTCGCCGGCTTCGTAGGAATGCACGCGGTTGAACCACACGCCCTCGGCCCCGGCCGAATAGGGCTGGAAGTCGGGCAGGGGGGCGGAATGGCCGCCGGCGTTCCATTCCTTGCAGTTGGTGGCGCAGGCCTGGCAGCCGACGCAGGTGTCCAGGTCGATGACCAGGCCGAGTTTCTTTGCGGAGGGTGGCGGCAATTCGGTCATCGCGCCGGCTCCCGGATGATGAGCGGCACGGCCGGCATGTTCGGCGGTGGCTTCATGGTCGGCGGATGCGGCGAGGTGTGGCCGAACTCATGCGGCGCGCATTTCGTGACGGAGACGCGCAGGTCGTACCAGGCGGCCTGGCCAGTCACCGGGTCGGCGTTGGCACTCCGGAACCCTTCCTGGGCCGGCAGCCATTCGGTGATGACGTGGTTGAGCAGGAAGCCCTTCTCGGCCTCCGGGCTGTCGGCCGAAAGCTGCCAGGCGCCGCTGCGCTTGCCGATGGCATTCCAGGTCCACACCGTGTCCGGGTTCACGCCTTCCATCAGCGTCACCTGGCCCTTCACCCGCCCGGCGCGGCTTTCGACCCAGACCCAGTCATCCTGCGCGATGCCCTGCTTCGTCGCCGTGGCGCGCGACATGTACAGCCGGTTGGCGCCGTGGATCTGCCGCAGCCAGGCATTCATCGAGCCCCAGGAATGGTACATCGCCATCGGCCGCTGCGTGACGGCGGACAGCGGATAGGGCGTGACGTCATGCGCCTGCTGGTCGAGCGGCGCATACCAGAAGGGCAGCGGGTCGAAATAGGTTTCGATGCGCGCGCGCAGCCGGTCCGGCGGCTGGCGCTTGCCGTGGCCCTGGGCGGCGAGGCGGAACTTCTGCAACGGCTCCGACCAGATCTGCATGACGATCTGGTTGGACTGCCCCATCATCCCCATCGCCTTGGCTTCATCCAGGTAGGCGCGGTTGGCCTGCTTGAAGTAGCCCTGCTCGGGCGGCAGCTTGTGCTGCCAGAAGCAGCCATTCTCGATGTATTTCGCGAGCTGGTCGGGGTTCGGTTCGCCGACGCCTTTCTTCGTCCCGTCCTCCCCGCGCCAGCCGGCCAACGGGCCGACGCCCGGCATGCGCTGGTGGTTGGTGATGTAGTCCGGATAGTCCCTCCAGCGCGGCGAGCCATCCTCCTTCACGAAGGCGGGCAGGCCGAGGCGCGCGCCCAATTCGATCAGCACGTCCTGGAACGGCCGCACGTCGCGGTCCGGCTTGATGACGGGCTGGCGGATCGCATCGCCCGGCCCATGCGCGCTGCCGATCGGGCGGTCGAGGATGGAGATGCAGTCCCAGCGTTCCAGATACGTCGTGTCGGGCAGGATCAGGTCGGCATAGGGCACCGTCTCGCTGAAGAAGGCATCAGCATAGATGACGTGCGGGATGCGGTAGCTGCCATCCGGGTTCTGCTCCGTCAGGATGCGGATGGTCTCGATCGGGTTCATCGCGCTGTTCCACGCCATGTTCGCCATGAACATGAACAGCGTGTCGATCGGGTAGGGGTCGCCGGCGCCGGCATTGTGGATGACGGTGTGCATCATCCCGTGCAGGCCGAGCGGTGCCTCCCAGCTGAAGGCCTTGTCGATCCGCAGCGGATGCCCGTCATCATCCACCAGCAGGTCGTCCGGCCCGTGCGGGAAGGCGAGCAGGTTGCCGGCGATCGGCGTGTTCGGCGCGAAGTTTCGGCCCGCCGGCCCCGGCCCCGGCGGGATCGGCCGCGGGAAGGGCGATTTGTAGCGCCAGGAGCCCGGCGTATCGACGGCGCCCAGCAGCATCTGCAACAGGTGCAGCGCGCGGCAGGTGTGGAAGCCGTTCGAATGGGCGGAGATGCCGCGCATGGCGTGGAAGGAGATCGGCCGGCCCACCATCGTCTCGTGCCGCCGGCCCAGCGCATCGGTCCAGGGTTGCTCCAGCGTGATCGTCTGGTTGAAGGCGACGTCGGCGATCTCGTCGGCGAGCCGCACGATCCGTTCGGCGCTGATGCCGCAGCGTTCGGCGACCGCCGCCGGCGCATACTCCGCACCGAGGTAGCGTTCCGCCATCAGCTGAAATACCGGCACCGCCTTGCGGCCGTCAGTCAACGAAAACTCGCCGACGATGGCCGGCTGCATCTCGGCCGTCGCCGCATCGCGCGGCGCCTGCGCCACGCGGTCCCATGCCATCGGCTTGCCATCGCCGTCGCGCAGGAACAGCCCGTCATCCGCGCCACCCGCGTTGCGGACCACCAGCCAGGCCGCATTGGTGTAGCGCACCAGGAATTCGAGATCGACGCGATCCGTCCGCAGCAGCTCATGCATCAGCGCCATCACCAGCAGCCCGTCCGTGCCGGGACGGATGCCGATCCACTCATCGGCGATGGCGGAATAGCCGGTGCGCACCGGGTTCACCGAGACGAACTTCGCCCCGCGCGCCTTCATCTTGCCGAGGCCGATCTTGATCGGGTTGCTGTCGTGGTCCTCCGCCACGCCGAACATCACCAGGTACTTCGAGCGCTCCCAGTCGACCTCGCCGAATTCCCAGAAGCTGCCGCCGATGGTGTACAGCCCGCCGGCCGCCATGTTCACCGAACAGAAGCCGCCATGCGCCGCGAAATTCGGCGTGCCGAACTGCGCCGCCCAGAAGCCGGTCAGGGATTGCGACTGGTCGCGGCCGGTGAAGAAGGCGAGGCGCTCCGGCGCCGTCTGCCGGACGTTGCGCAGCCAGCCGGTCGCGGTCTCCATCGCCTCGGCCCAGGAAATCTCGGCATATTCGCCGGAGCCGCGCGGGCCGACCCGCTTCAGCGGCGCCTGCAGCCGCGCCGGCGAGTACTGCGTCATGATCCCGGCGCTGCCCTTGCCGCAGATCACGCCGCGGTTCACGGGGTGGTCCGGATTTCCCTCGATGTAGCGGACGCGGCCGTCCTTCAGGTGGACCTTGATGCCGCAGCGGCAGGCGCACATGTAGCAGGTGGTGGTCTTCACCGCGTCGCCGATCGGGCGCTGCGTCTCGACCGTCTCGCCCTGGCCGGTCATACGGCGTGGCAGGTGGGTATCCGGCATGCTGTCCTCCGCGGCCCCCGAGTGTCGCGAAGGATCGGGCCGGCGGGAAGCCCCCTTCGCTCAGCGCGGGGCGTAGCCGCGCAGGCTGGCATAGGTGGCGCGCTGCGCCGGGGTGAGTGCGGCCCGCATGCCGATATGGGCGGCCAGGTGCACCTCCCGCAGCCGCCCCGTCAGGCCACCCAGCGCCGCCGTCAGCGCGGCCAGCGGCCCGGCCTCGGCCTGGCCGCCGGCGAACAGCGCATCCAGCTCCGCCTCCACCGCCAGGATGCGGGCGCCGAGGGCGCGGGCCTCGGCCGCCATGGCGTCGCGCAGCCGCGCCGCCTCGGCGCGCTGGTCCGTGGTCAGCGCCAGCGCCTCGGCATGTTCCAGCACGTGCATCGGGCCGGGATAGCCGTTCAGCTCCGCCGCCAGGGCCAGCGCCATGCCGCGCCCCGCCAGCAGGTCCGCGGCCTGTTCGGGCGAGATGGCCTTGATGGCGCGGGCCTGCATCCCGGCATAGGGCTGCGCGGCTGGCGGGTGGTGATGCGCGTGCTGTGCGGCGGCGGGCAGGGCGAACAGGCAGGCCAGGGCGATCAGGCGGCGCATGCGGGCGGGTCCTCGGCGGTTGCCGCCTGATAGCGCCGGCGCGGCGCGGGCCGTATGATCCTGGTCACATGACCCTGCCCAGCCTGCCACATGGCCACAGCCGCAGCCTTTCCGCCGGGGAGGCGCTGTTCCGCACCGGAGACCTCTGCATCGGCCTGGTCCTGGTCCGGCGCGGGGCGCTGGAACTGCGCCGCGTCTCCGTCGAGGGCCGCACCGCCATCCTGCACCGCGCCGGCCCGGGCGAGAGCTTCGCCGAGGCGGCGCTGTTCGCCGAGACGCATCATTGCGACGGCATCGCCGCCCTGGCGTCCGAGGTCACCATCCACCCAGCCGCCGCGCTGCACCGCGCCGCCACCGCCGACCCCGCGCTGGCCTGGGCGCTGGCCGCGCACCTTGCGGCGCGGCTGGTGGAGGAACGCGCGCGGGCGCAGCGCCTGGCCCTGCCACGGGCCGAGGATCGCCTGCTGGACCTGCTCGGCGCGCTGCCCGCCGCACCCGACGGCACGCGGCGCATCGGCCGGAGCTGGAAGGCGGTTGCCGCCGAACTCGGCCTGACGCATGAGGCCGTCTACCGCGCCCTGGCGCGGCTCGAAGGCGCCGGGCGGCTGGCGCGGCCTGCGCCGGGCGTGGTGCGGATCTAGTTGCGTGGGAGCCTTGCGCGGACGGGCGCATCCGGGTTCTGCGCGCGGTGGCGCAGCAGGTGGTCGGCCAGCACCAGGGCCAGCATGGCCTCGCCCACCGGGACGGCGCGGATGCCGACGCAGGGGTCGTGCCGGCCCTTGGTCAGCACCTCGACCTCCTGCCCGAAGCGGTCCACCGATTGGCGCGGCGTCAGGATGGAACTGGTCGGCTTCACCGCGAAGCGGGCCACGATGGGTTGCCCCGTGGAGATGCCGCCGAGGATGCCGCCGGCGTGGTTGGAGGCGAACAGGACCTCGCCGCCCGGTCCCATCCGCATCTCGTCCGCATTGCCTTCGCCGGAAAGGGCGGCGGCGGCGAAGCCATCGCCGATCTCGACACCCTTGACGGCATTGATGCCCATCAGCGCCGCGGCCAGGTCCGCATCCAGCTTGCCATAGATCGGCGCGCCAAGGCCGGGCGGCACGCCTTCCGCCACCACTTCCACGATGGCGCCGAGGGAGGAGCCGGATTTGCGGGCGGCGGTCAGCCGCGCCTCCCACCGCGCGGCGGCGGCGGGGTCGGGGCAGAAGAAGGGGTTGTTGTCGACCTCGGCCCAGTCGAAGCTTTCGCGGTCGATGGCATCGCCGCCCATGTTCACCAGCGCGCCACGGATGGTCACGCCTTCCAGCACGCGCCGCGCGATGGCGCCGGCGGCGACCCGCATCGCGGTCTCCCGCGCCGAGGAGCGGCCGCCGCCGCGATAGTCCCGCACGCCGTATTTCAGCTCATAGGTCAGGTCGGCGTGGCCGGGGCGGAAGCGGTCCTTGATCTCGCCGTAGTCCTTGGACCGCTGGTCCGTGTTCTCGATGTGCAGCGCGATGGGGGTGCCGGTGGTGACGCCCTCGAAGGTGCCGGACAGGATGCGGACGGCATCCGCCTCCTGCCGCTGGGTCACGAATTTGGACTGCCCGGGGCGGCGGCGATCCAGGTACGGCTGGATATCGGCCTCGGTCAGCGCCAGGCGCGGCGGGCAGCCATCGACGACGCAGCCGATGGCGGCGCCGTGGGATTCGCCCCAGGTGGTGACGCGGAACAGGTGGCCGAAGGTGTTGTGGGACATGGTGCGCCTCGCTTACCGCAATGTTCGGCGCGGCGCGAGGCACCCTCGTCCGGGGTCAGACCGTCGCGATATCCGGCGCATCCGGGTTCTTCATCCCCACGACGTGGTAGCCGCAATCCACGTGGTGGACTTCGCCCGTCACGCCGGAGGCGAGGTCGGACAGCAGGTACAGCCCGGCGCCGCCGACATCCTCGATGGTCACGTTGCGCTCGAGCGGCGCGTTGTACTGGTTCCACTTCAGGATGTAGCGGAAATCACCGATGCCGCTGGCCGCCAGCGTCTTGATCGGCCCGGCCGAGATCGCGTTGACCCGGATGCCGGAGCGGCCGAGGTCGGCCGCCATGTAGCGCACGCTGGCCTCCAGCGCCGCCTTGGCCACGCCCATGACGTTGTAGTGCGGCGTCACGCGTTCCGCACCCAGGTAGGACATGGTGAGCAGGCTGCCGCCCGGCTTCATCAGCGGCACCGCGCGCTGCGCCACGGAGACGAAGGAGTACACTGAAATATCCATCGCCTGCAGGAAGGCCGGCCGCGGCGTGTCCATGTAGCGTCCGCGCAGGAACTGCTTGTCGGCGAAGCCGATCGCATGGACCACAAAGTCCAGGCCACCCCATTCCTGGCCCAGCCTGGCGAAGACCGCATCGACGCTGGCATCGTCCGTCACGTCGCAGGGCAGCACATGCTGGCTGCCGATGCTCTCGGCCAGCGGGCGCACCCGGCGCTCCAGCGCCTCCCCCTGGTAGGTGAAGGCGATCTCGGCGCCCTGGGCGGCCAGATGGCGGGCGATGCCCCAGGCGATCGAGCGGTCATTCGCCACGCCCATGATGACGCCGCGCTTCCCCGCCATCAGCGTGCCGGTGGGCACCCCTGTGCTGGCGGGTTCGGACGTGACGTCATCTGGCATGGGGAAGGGGCCTCGGCGCCTGGTTGCGATGGGCTTCCGGTGGTGGCACATGCCCTTGCCACGGGCAAGGGGCCTCTCACCTGTCGGCCTCCCACCGGCCGCCAGCAGGAGACGCGCCTTGGATACCCCGACGCAGGACGACCCCATCGCCGTCTTCGAGGATTGGATGGCGGAAGCCGCGAAGTCCGAGCCGAACGACCCGAACGCCGTCTGCCTGGCCACCGCCACGCCGGAGGGGCGTCCTTCCGCCCGCATGGTGCTGCTGAAGGGCGTCGATGCGGAAGGCTTCGTCTTCTACACCAACCTCGAAAGCCGCAAGGGCGGCGAGCTGGCTGCCAACCCCTTTGCCGCGCTGTGCTTCCACTGGAAAACCCTGCAACGCTCGGTGCGCGTCGAGGGGCGCGTGGAACAGGTCCCGGACGCGGAGGCGGATGCCTACTACGCCTCCCGCGCCCGCGGGTCGCGCATCGGCGCCTGGGCCAGCCGGCAGTCCCGCCCGCTGGAAAGCCGCTTCGCGCTGGAGAAGGCGGTGGCGGAACAGACGCTGCGCTTCGGCCTGGGCGAAATTCCGCGCCCCTCGCACTGGTCCGGCTTCCGGCTGCGGCCGGACCGCATGGAGTTGTGGCGGGACATGCCGTTCCGGTTGCACGAGCGCCGCGTCTTCCACCGCCATGGCGATGGCTGGACGCTGGAGATGCTCTACCCGTGATCCCGCCCGGACAGGCGGACGCGGCGACCCTGCTGCGGCGCCTGGCTGGCGCTGACCCGGTGGAGACGCATATCTCGGCCGTCTTCATCGGGCCGGACACGGTGTGGAAGCTGAAGAAGGCGGTGCGCCTCGGCTTTCTCGATTTCTCCGAACTGGCGGCGCGGGAGCATTTCTGCCGCCGTGAGCTGGCGCTGAACCAGCCGCACGCGCCGGGCCTGTACCGCGACGTGGTGCCTGTCACGCGCCAGGAGGGCGGCGACCTGGCACTCGATGGCGGTGGCGAGAAGGTGGATTGGGTGCTGCGCATGGCGCCCGTCCCGCCCGGCGATTTCCTCGACGTCATCGCCCGGCGCGGCGGGCTGACGCCGGCGCTGCTGGATGCCGCCGCCGATGCCGTGGTGGCGCTGCACCAGGCCGCCGCGCCGGCGCCACGCGATTTCGACGCGCCGGCCGCCGCCGGCCGCGTGCTCGCGGGCAACATCCGGGACTGCCGCGCGACCGGGCTGCCGGAGCCGGAGGTCGCCGAACTTGGCGCCGCGATGCAGACGCGGCTGGCGGCGCTGGCGCCGCACCTCGCGGCCCGTGCCGCCGCGGGCTGCGTGCGCCGCTGCCATGGCGACCTGCACCTCGGCAACCTGTGCCTTTGGGAGGGCCGGCCGACGCCCTTCGATGCGCTGGAATTCGACGAGGCGCTGGCCACCACGGATACCGGCTACGACCTCGCCTTCCTGCTGATGGATCTGTGCCAGTTCGGCCAGCGCGCGTCCGCGAACCGGGTGATGAACCGCTATCTGGCCCGCACCGGCGATTTCGGGCTGCTGCCGGCGCTCGGCTTCTGGATGGCGCTGCGGGCGATGGTGCGCGCGCATGTCGAGGCACGGCGCGGCGGCGACGGGCATCGCTACCTGGTCGCGGCGCGGGACTTCCTGCGCCCGGTGGCGCCGCGGCTGGTCGCGGTGGGCGGGTTGCAGGGCACCGGCAAGACCGTGCTGGCGCGCGATTTGGCGCCCGATCTCGGCGTGGCGCCCGGCGCGCTGCACCTGCGGACGGATGAGACGCGCAAGCGCCGCGCCGGCGTGGCGCCGGAAGCGCGCCTGCCCGCCGCTGCCTACGCCTCGCCGGAAAGCCAGGCGGTGCATGCGGAGATCTACACCGTGGCGCGGCAGGCTTTGGCCGCCGGGCATTCCGTGGTGCTCGACGCCGTGTTCCTGGACCCGGCGCAGCGCCGGGCGGCGGAGGATGCGGCGCGCCCGCAACCCTTCACCGGCCTGTGGCTGGCCGCGCCGATGGACCTGCTGCGCCGCCGCGTCGCCGCCCGCACGGCCGAGGGACGCGATGCCTCCGACGCCACGGTGGAGGTGCTGGAACGGGCGGCGACCGCCGATCCGGGCGCGATCACCTGGACGATCCTGGATGCCACGGACGCTTTCGATGCCGCGCGGGCCACACTGGCCTTGCGCCCCCGGAATAGGGCATAAAGGCGTCGGGAAGGCTTTGAGACCAACTGGATAAAGGAGAGGCGCGATGGCCTATCGACGCCTGTTGCTGCCGCTGACCGGAACCGCCGCCGGCGAGGCCGCCCTCGCCACCGCGCTGAAGGTGGCCAGGATCTGGAGCGCGCACCTGCACTGCCTGCATGTCCGCGTCGATGCGCGCGATGTCGCGCCGCTGGCCGGCGAAGGCCTGTCGGGCGCGATGATCGAGGAGATGATGGCCGCGACCGAACGCGAAAGCGGCGAACGCGCCGGCCGCGTCCGCGCGCTGTTCGAGCGGTTCACCGCGACGCATGGCGACCTCACCATGGCGTCGAACCCGGACACCGCGCTGAAGGTGCCGGGCGTCACCCTGTCCTTCGAATCGATCGCGGGCCGGGAGGAGGATGTGGTGGCGCAGCAGTCGCGCCTCTACGACATGGCGGTGGTGCCGCATCCGGAGGCGGATGAGGATGTCTCCTCCTCCGACGCGCTGCATGCCGTGCTGTTCGATTCGGGGCGCCCGGTGCTGATCGCGCCGCGCGTGGCGCCGGATGTGATGGGCAAGCGCATCTGCATCGCCTGGAACGGCAGCGCCGAAAGCGCCGCCGCGGTTGCCGCCGCATTGCCCTGGCTGCACCAGGCGGAGGCCGTGCGCATCCTGCATTCCGAGGACTACCAGCGCCGCGGCCCCTCCGCCGACGGGATCCGCGCCTATCTGCGCTGGCACGAGATCGAGGCCGAGACGGTGGCCTTCAAGTCGCAGACGCGGGAAGTCGGCGCCGGGCTGCTGGGCGCGGCGCGCGACTTCGGCGCGGATCTGATGTGCCAGGGCGCCTACAGCCATTCGCGGCTGCGGCAGTTGATCCTGGGCGGCGTGACGCGGCACGTGCTGGAGAATTCGGAAATCCCGATCCTGATGTGCCGCTGAGCGGCGCCTAGGCGCACTTCTCCACCGCCGTCAGCAGGCAACCCGGCCGCGCCGTGTGGATGTTGACGTGGCGCGTGCGCGGGTCCGCCAGCGCCCGCGCCAGCGGCGCCGCCACCGCTTCGCCCTCGACCACCTGGCCGAGGTCGTAGAGGCACAGATCCTCGGCGTCATAGGCGCGGACGGAAACCAGGCCGTTCGCCAGCACGATCGGCGCGACCTCGCCCTCCGCCGCGAAGCGCGTGCAATCGGCAGCCTCGGCGTGCAGGAAGATCGGGCTCGGCGTCCAGTAGACGCCCTGCGGCCGCGGCAGGTCGTAGCTGCCCAGCAGCATGGTCTCGCCGGCCTGCCCGAGCCGCAGGCAGTGGCGGCAGGGGAAGCCGGGGCCGTCCACCCTGCGGCGCAGCAGCGCGTTGCCGCGGTCGTCGCGGCCTGTTTCGCGCCAGCGTGTCGCGGTCTCGGTGGGGATGGGCAGGCAGCGGAAGCGGGTCATGGCGTGGGCTCCTTCGGACACCGGGGATGCCCGGACTGCGCAACGCCGCGCCATCCGGCCGGTGCGCCGGCTCGCCATTCATCGGCTGAATGAGGCCGATCGGAACGCCACCGCTGCAAGCCGGCGGCCGATCCCCTATCTCACCGCCCGACAGACAGCGGCCCCGGCGCATCGCCCCGGCCCAGCGGGAGACCCTTCCGATGATCGACGTACGACCCTTCGCCACCCTCGGCGGCGCCAACCATGGTTGGCTCAACGCGAAGCATCACTTCTCCTTCGCGAACTACCACGACCCGAAGCGCATGAGCTGGGGCAAGCTGCGCGTCTGGAACGACGACGAGATCGCCGCCGGCACCGGCTTCGACGCGCATCCGCACCGCGACATGGAGATCATCACCTATGTCCGGGAAGGTGCGATCACCCACAAGGACAACCTCGGCAACGAGGGCCGCACCGCGGCGGGCGACGTGCAGATCATGTCCGCCGGCACCGGCGTGGTGCATGCGGAATACAACCTGGAGCCCGAGACGACGAAGATCTTCCAGATCTGGATCATGCCGGATGTCCGCGGCGCCAAGCCGAACTGGGGCGCCAAGGAGTTCCCGAAGGCGACCCGGGAGGCCGGTTTCGAGGTTCTGGCCTCCGGCCGTCCGGGCGACGCAGGCACGGGTGCGCTGCCGCTGAACGTCAATGGCGCGGTGATGGCGGCGACCCTGGCCAAGGGCCAGACCCTGACGCAGGACCTGGCCCCCGGCCGCGCCGCCTACCTGGTGGTTGCCAAAGGCGCAGCCACGGTGAACGGGGCGGCGCTGGCCGAGCGGGACGGCGCCGGCATTGTCGACGAGCCAGCCTTCTCCATCACGGCGGAAGAGGATGCGGAGCTGGTGCTGGTGGAAGTGGCCAAGGAATGAGGATGGCCCCGGGGCGCGCGACGCGCCCCGGGCTGCGCGACGTCTCAGCGCAATCATTTATTGACGCTTGCATTCAATTTGATGCAGCTTCTTTATCGTTCCGGTTCAAATCCTGGCCGCACCGGAGCGCCGCATGCAGATTGGTATCCTCACCGTCCTTCGCGGCGCCCAGAACGGCTTTATCACGCTGGAGCCGATCTGGCTGTTCACCGCGGGCCCGGAACGGACCGTGTCGCTCGACGTGGCGGATTGGGGTGACGGGGCCAGCGAGGTCTTCACGCCGCAGGTGCCCTCCTTCGCCTTCACCCACTCCCATGTCTATGCCGGCGCGCCGGGCCAGCCGCTCGCACTCGACAGCGTCGCCCGCTTCAACGTGACGATCCTCGACGCGCCGGCCGTCTCCGTCCAGGAGGTCTCGCTTTACCTGGCGCGGGAGGCCGTGGCGGGCGTGACCTTGGCCGTGGACGCTGGGCGCCGCAGCCTGGTCGTCCTTGGGGCCGGCGGCAGCACGGTCGAGGGGGGCGCGCAGGACGATACTGTTTATGGCAGCTCCGGCGGCGACCTGATCTCGGGCCGTGCCGGCAACGACCTGATCGATGGCGCGGGCGGCGACAACAGGCTCCTCGGCGGGACTGGCAATGACACCCTGTCGGCCGGGGACGGCAATGACCGCCTGATCGGCGGGACTGGCGACGACATCCTCAACGGCGGTGGCGGCAACGATACCCTGACCGGTGGCGACGGCGCAGACGTCCTGTACGGCGTTGCGGGCACGAACAGGCTGATCGGCGGCGCCGGCAACGACCAGATCATCGGCGGCACCGGGGACGACCGGATCCGTGGCGATGCCGGTGCCGATTCGGTGTGGGGCGGTGCCGGCGATGATCTCATCCAGGGCAATGATGGCGACGACCTGATCTACGGCGAGGATGGCCGCGACCTGCTGAATGGCGGGGCCGGGGCCGATACGCTGAATGGCGGCGATGGCGAAAACACGCTGCTGGGAGGCGAAGGCGACGATCTGCTGGTTGGCGGCTGGGACAACGACCTGATCAAGGGCGGGGCTGGCAACGACTACCTCATTGGTGGCGCCGGCGACGACAAGCTGATCGGGGGTGCCGGCGCCGATACCTTCTACGGCGGCACGGGCGCCGATCTGCACCAGAGCCAGGCCGACGGGGCACAGGATGTCTTCATGTTCGTCGACCGTGCCGATGGCGGCGATCTCATCCGCGGCTTCGTCAGCGGCGAGGACGTGATCCGGATCTTCTTCGGCATCGCCGGGCCGCTGGTGCAGGGCGTGGCACCTGTGGCCGGCGCGGAATCGACCCTGCTGTTCAACACCACCAACAGCGAGCTGCGTTTCGACATGGATGGCCTGGGCGGCGATGACCCGGTGCCGATCGCGACGCTGCGCGGCGTGACCGCCCTGGTGGAGGGCGATGTGATCTTCGGCTGACCAGGCCGGCTCAGGCCGGCGCGAGGATCAGCCCCAGCGCCATCCGCAACACCCCGACCGGGTCCCGCCCCGGGCCGCGCGCGACCAGCGCCCGGTGGCAGCCCGGCAGCACCGCCTGGCGCGCCCCGGGCAGCAGGGCGGAGGCGACGGGCACCAGCCCGTCATTCGGCCCGGCGCCCTGGCCCTGCATCCAGCGCGCCAGCGGGCGGTAGAGCCCGTCGCGCCAGTCATGGCCCTCGGCGCGGAGTTCGGTCGCCAGCGTGACGACCGGCAGCCCGGCGGTCAGCGCCGCCACCTGTGGCGCATGCGCGCGCATCCATCCCTGCCGCGCCGGCGTCGTCAGGTCCCGCAACCCGCGTCCGGTGCCGAGGCGCGACAGCCGGGCAAGATGATGCACCGCCATCAGCACAGGCCGCCGCGCCAGCAGCAGATCCGCGACCGGCGAGCCGAAGAAGGGCGATTGCAAGGCGATGAAGCCGTGGCAGCGCGCCGCCATGCCGGGCACCAGCAGCGCCGCCAGCGCCTCCAGCCCGCCCTTGGAATGTCCGACGAGGAGGGCCGGGCGCGGGTCCGACAGGATGGCCGCGGCGATGCGGCCGGCATTCACGCCGACCGGTGCTGCGGTCGGCAGCTTCACCACCTGCACCGCCACGCCGAGGCCGGTGAGCCAGGCAAGCTGGCCGCCCATGTAGTCCATGCCCACGGGGGCGAGGCCGGCGATGACCTCGCCCAGCAGGCCGTAGCACAGCAGCACCCTTGTGCCCGACAGATGCCGTGCGAGCGCCGCGTCGTCCATGGTCAGGCGAGGGCTATGACCTGCTTGCCGAAGTTGCGCCCCTCCAGCATGCCGATGAAGGCGGCGGGCGCGGCGGCGAGGCCGTGCGCCACATCCTCCCGCCACTGCATCCGCCCGGCCTTGATGTGGCCGAGCATCTCGGCGCGGAACTGCGGGTAGCGCGGCCAGCCGGTGTCGGAGACGATGAAGCCCTGGATGCGCAGCCGCTTGCGCACCGCCGGGCCGAGGTTCGGGCCGGGCGGGGCGCCGTGCGCGGCCAGGCCGGAGGCGGTGTTGTACTGCGCGATGACGCCGCACATCACCATGCGCCCGAATTCCCGCAGCCGCGGGAACACCGCCGCCTGCACCGCGCCGCCGACATTCTCCCAGTACACGTCGATGCCGTCCGGGCAGGCGGCATCGAGCTGCGCGTCGAGGTCGCCGCGGTGGTCGACCGTCGCGTCGAAGCCGAGCGTGTCCTTCACGAATTCGCATTTCCGCGGACCGCCGGCGATGCCGATGACGCGGCAGCCACGGATTTTCGCCGATTGCCCGACCACTTGCCCGACGGCGCCGGAGGCGGCGGAGACCACCACCGTCTCGCCCGCCTTCGGCTCGCCGATGTCGGCCAGCCCGACCCAGGCGGTCAGCCCCGGCATGCCGAGCACGCCGAGCGCGGTGGAGGGCGGCGCCTCGTTCGCGTCGATCGGGATCAGCGCCTTGGCCGGGCGCGCCGAGTAGGTCTGCCAGCCGAAGCCGCCGAGCACCCAGTCGCCTTCCTTGAATCGCCCGTCGCGGCTGGCCGCCACCTGGCCCACCGCCTGGCATTCCATGACGGCACCGAGCGCCACCTGCGCGGAGTAGGATTTCACATCGTCCATCCGGCCGCGCTGGTAGGGGTCGAGCGAGATGAAGCGATGCCGCACCAGCACCTCGCCGTCCTGCGGTTCCGGCAGCGCGGTCTCGACGAGCTTGAAATCCTCTGGCACCGGCGCGCCCTTCGGGCGGCGGGCGAGCAGGATCTGCGGGTTCATCGTCATGCCGTGGTTCCTTCGGTTCGGCGTTCAGCCATGCGCGCGCGAAATCGCCTCGTCCACCGCCGCGACGATGCGGGTCGCGTCGTTGTCATCGGCGAGGGAGCCGACGACCGGGCCGAGGGCCGCGCGCGGGATGGCGGCGGTCTGCAGGACGTCCAGCGTCACCTCCTGGCCCGCGACCCGGAAGCGCGGCGTGCGCCGGGGGTAGCCGGCGGCCGCGGCGGCAGCGGAATCCACCAGCGGCGCCACAAGCCGGGTGCGCAGGTGGTCGAACAGTGCCGACTGCAGGACCACCACGAATGGCGTGGCGCCGCTGGCGCGGCCGGGCGCACGATGCACGTCGAATTGCGCCATCAGAAGCTGCGGTATTCTTCGGCCCAGAAGCCGTGCTTCTCGATGAAGGCGTTGGTCGCCGCGGCATGCGCCTCGGCATCCTGCCGCTGTTGCGCCAGCCTGCTGTCCTGTTCCGCGAGATGCGCCGCGAGCAGGCGCTCGATGGTGCCGGGCAGGTCGCGGGTCAGCTTCTCCGCGCGCTGCACCAGCGCCGCGTCCAGCTCCACTGGGCGTTTGCCGCCGGGGAAGGGGGCGTTCATGGCTGCTCCTGCGCCTTGCGCCGCTTCAAGGTAGGCATGCGGCGGGGCGGCCGCAATCACTCCCGCTCCCGCAGCCAATCCTCGGTCGTCTTCGCCACCGGGCGGGCCGGGCCGGCATAGGGGTCCACCGCGCCGTCCGTCGCGGCGAAGGCGCGGCAATCCTCGCACAGGCGCAGCAGGGCCAGCTGCCTGCCGTCACGGAACATCCAGTGGCCGCTCTCGGTCAGCTTGCGCGACACGCGGTCGATCTGCGACTTCACGCCGAAGGGCTTGGCGCAATTGTCGCAGCAGAACGGCGCTTCCTCCTTCACCACCCGCAGCCGCGCGGCCTCGGGCGCCAGGTTCAGCCGCGGCTCCAGCGTGATGACCTTCTCCGGGCAGGTGGTGGCGCACAGCCCGCACTGCACGCAGGCATCCTCCAGGAAGCGGAGCTGCGGCGTTTCCGGGTTGGCGGTGAAGGCGCCGGTCGGGCAGACCATGGTGCAGGCGAGGCACAGCGTGCAGCCCGCCACCTCCACCCTTGCCTCCCCGAAGGGCGCCAGCGCCGGCATCGGCAGCACGGCGTCGCGCCGCTGCATGCCCTCCGCCAGGGCCCGCCCCGCCTGGCGGAGCACATCACGGGACGCGCCGAGTGCCACGAAGGTCGCCGGCGGGAAGGGCAGGCCGCGGCGGGGCAGGGCGCGCAGCGCCTCGCCGAGCGTGAAGGGGTCGTCCGTCTCGATCGCGGCGGCGCGCGCCGCGCCATGGTCCGGCACGGCCAGGCCGGCCAGGACTTCCTGAACGAAGTCGAGGTTGCGGAACACACCCTCGGTCCCGTGCGCGCGCCGGCCGCGCATCAGCACGCGGATCTGCGCCGCGCCCCAGGCAAAGCCGGACAGGAAGAAGGCGAGGTCGAGCTGCGAGACCTCGTTCACCCGCAGCGGCAGCACCCGCGCGGGAAGGCCATCGCCGGCGCGGGCCAGCGCCTCGATCAGGTTCTCGCCGTGGGCGTCATGCACCAGCACCACCGGCGCGGTTCCCTCCGCCTCGCGGAAGGTCAGCAGCAGCGCGCGCAGCCGGCGCAGCAGGCTGTCCGAGGAGGGCAGGGCGTAGCTCGCCGCCCCGGTCGGGCAGACCGCGGCGCAGGCGCCGCAGCCGGCGCAGATCTCGGCGGAAATCACCACGCTGTCGCGGTTCTGCGTCAGGGCGCCGGGCGTGATGGCGCCGGTCGGGCACAGATCCAGGCAGCGCGTGCAGGCGGTGCGGCGGTTGCGGCTGTGGGCACACAGGCCGGCGTCGAATGTGACGAAGCGCGGCTTGTCGAATTCGCCCACCAGGTCGCGCGCCTGCGCGATCGCGGCTTCCACCGCCGCCGCATCGCCCGGGTCCGCGCGCAGATAGCCCTGGCGCAGCTCGAAGGCCGGGAACAGCGCTGCGCCGCCGGTCAGGTCCAGCACCACGTCGCACTGGCTTACCGCGCCATCGCGGCGCGGCCCCCATTCATAGGCGCTCCGGGAGGACGGGCGGGGCAGGGCGTGGCCATCCACCACCACCTCGAAGGCGCCGAGCCAGCCGGTCGCGGCGCGTGCCCGCCCGCGCGCCACCGGAAACTCGGCCGATCGCACCGGCGCCACGGCCTCCGCCCCGGTCAGCAGCACGGTCACGTCCAGCGTGCCGGCGAGGCGTTCCGCCGCCCGCAGCGCCACCTCGTCCCGGCCGAGAACCAGGGTCACGCCCTCGCTTTTCAGGGGCACCAGCGGCGTGGGTGGCATCGGCACGGCGGCGGCGGCGATCAGGGCTGCCATCTTCGGCCCGGCGGCGCGGCCCTCGTCGGACCAGCCGGCGGTCTCGCGGATGTTCACGAAGGACAGCGGGCGGGTGAAGCCGGCATCCTCCGCCACCTCCGCGAACAAGGGCGCCTGCGCGGTGCAGGCGACCGTCACCGGCACATCCTCGGCCAGCGCGGCGCGGAAGCGGTCGAGTTGGGACAGGCACAGTTGTTCCGCCAGGCGCAAAGACGCGGCGCCGCAGCCGCGCGAGATGGCGCGGCCATCCAGCGTCATGCTGTCCTCGCAGGTGCAGGCGAAGGTGATCGCGGGCTGGGTCATGCGGCCTCGTTCCGGGCCGGGCCTAGGCCCGGGCATTGCCCGCGCATATATCCCCGCCACCCCGCGGTTGCGAGGGTTCGCGGGGATACTCACGCCAGGTGCCAATGGATCTTCCCGACCTGCCGACCATCTTCACCCCGGTTGTCCCGTTGCGCGAGGGCGGCGATGCGCTGTCCTGCGCGGTGGCCCTGGCCCCGGTGCAGGGCGCCGGCACGCTGGTCTGGGTGCGGTCCCTGGCGCGGATCGAGGCGGCGGTGGTGCTGGAGCCGGAGGCACCGCTCGCCGCCGCCCGCCCGGCGCTGTTCGCCGCCGCCAGCGCGCTGGCCGATGCGCTCGGCGCCTATGGCCCGGCGGAGGTGCCCCTGACGCTGCGCTGGCCCGCGACCGTTCGAATCAATGCCGCGGAAGTGGGTCGCGCCCGCCTCGCCTGGCCGCCCGGTGCGGCGGAGAATGCGGTGCCGGAGTGGCTGGTGGTCGGCATCGAGGCGCGGTTGACGTTCCCGGAGGGCTGGGAGCCCGGCCACGGCCTGCACCAGACCGCGCTCCGCGAGGAAGGCTGGACGGAGGAGGAGCTTTCCGCCGCCGACCTCACCGCCGCCTGGGCGCGCCACCTGATGGCCGGCCTGGCCGAATGGCAGCATCCCGGCCCGCGCGGCGGCTTCGCCCGGCTGGCGGAGCGCTATCTGGCGCGGCTGGAGGCGGAGCCCTGGATGGGCGAGGCCCGCCGCGGCCTGGACCCGGCGACCGGCGCGCTGGTGCTGGAAGCCGACGGCAGCCGCACCCTGCACGCCCTGACGGAGGCCCTGGCGCAACCCGCATGACCCGTTTCCTGCCGCGCACCCTGCGCCTCGACCCTTCCGACACCGTCATCTTCGAGCATCCGGCCGAGCCCGGTGAATGGGCCGTGTCCGGCGGCTTCGCCTTCTGGGACGAGGCGCCGGAGGCGCTGTCCGGCAAGCGCCGGCAGGCCTTCCGCGGCGGCTTCCTGGGCCTCGGCTCCTTCGGCTGGTCGACGCTGGTCGAGGTGGCCGAAGTGCCTCCCGCAGCCTGGGATGCCGCCCTGGCCGCGCTCGCCGGCCATATCCGCGCGCAGTACGGCGCACCGGACGATGCGGCGGCGGAGGCGGCGGCGCGGGAGGAGTTGGCCTTCGCCGCCAGCCTCTGCGACCACCCGCCCGGCACCGTGCTCGCCCTGAGCCGCAGCCTGGAGGGCGGCGAGGTGCGGGAGCGCTTCCGGACCCTGCACCGGCGCGAGGCGCCGCACACGCAGTTCACCACCCTGCCGGTGTTCAGCCTGGTGGAGGACGAGCCCGTGGAGCATCCCGACCTGACCAGCCTCGGGAAGCGGCCATGAACGCGCCCCCCGGCTTGGCGCCGGGCGATTTCTGGGTCGCCGCCGGCCACCACCTGTGCGACCGCGACGAGCAGGGCCGCATCCTCGGCACGCCCGACCTGTGGCGCGCCTTCTGCGCCCGGCCGGAGCTGGTGCCACCGCCGGAAGCCTGCCCGGCCGAACGGGCGCTGCACGCGGCGCTGCTGCTGGACCCGATGCGGCAGGTGGGCGCGGCGGAACTCGCCGGGCTGGCGGACCCCGACGCGGCCGAGAATTTCCAGGTCTTCCTCGCCTTCCGCGACCGCGTCGCGGCGCAGCCGAGTTTGGAGGCGGCCTGGCTGGATCTGTACCGGAAGGGCGTGCAGGGCGTGCCGCCGATCTTCCTGCAGATGCTGACGCACCTGGTCGCCCGCGCCGCGATGGAGGGCGAATCCGACGCCTTCACCCTGCGCGCCGCCGAATTGCTGTTCCGCCCGCAGCGCGCCGCCATCCACCACGGCGCCCTGCTGCTGGCCGATGAGGAACACCTCGACATACGCGGCGGCGATGGCGGCTTCGGCACGCTCGGGCAGTTGCTGACGGAAGCCGGGTCGCCGCCGCGGGAGGTCGAGCTCGACGTGCTGTCGGAGGAGACTGCGGCGCTGTACCCCGGCCGGTCCGACGCGCACGACTTCGCCCTCGACATCGCCGAGAACCGCCCCGGCCAGCACGGCCTGGCCCGCGCGCTGGAGCGCTTCATCGGCCATGTCATCGGCGAGCCCGTGGCGATCCGCCCGGTGCCGGTGATCGAGGACCGCAACTGGACCTGGCATGTCGGCCTGGATGCGGAAGCGACCGCCATCGCCAACGACCTGTGGCAGGGGAAGAAGGTGAAGCAGGCGCGGCTGGCGCGCATCCTCTGGCTCGGCGTGCTGGAGTTCGCGGACGCCTCCCGCGTGCTGCCGCGCGTGGCGGGGAAGCCGGTTTACCTGGCGCTGGCCATGGACGCCGCGCAGAAGCTGCGGATGAAGCCGCAGAACCTGGTCGCCGGCCTGCCGCTGCGGGCGCGGGAGACCGGCGCGTGACCCCCGGCCCGGAGCGCCGCTGAATGACACGCTCCCACAACCCGGACAGCCTGTTCATCCCGCTCGCCGTGCTTGTGGAGCGCCGGCCGGGCGTGACGCGCTGGGCGGAATACGCCTGGCGCGCGATCGAGGTGCTGGAGGAAGCCCCGGACCTGCCGCCCTGGACCGTGCTACGGGAGGAGCCGGGCCGCACCGTCTTCTTCGCCGGAAGCGCGGAGGTGGCGCTGTACCCGACCGACACCGACAACTACCGGCACAATCTCGCCTCCGCCCAGCCGCTGGTCTGGGTGCTGCTGCGGCCGGCCGAGACCGCCAGCGGCTGGACCTTGCAGACGGTGACGGCCGATCCGGGGGAGGCGCATCTCTATGCCGATGTCGGGCAGGACCTGCTGGAATCCCTGCCGATGCCGCCCGGCCTGCACGCCGTGATGACGGATTTCGTGGCGCGCCATCACAAGGAACGCGGCTTCTGGAAGCGCAAGCGGGACCGCGCCGACCCGGAGGCGCTGGCGCATCGCTCACGCCTGGAGGAGCCGGAGGGATGATCCCCGAGGAGGAGGAGGCCGGCTTCCTCACCCGCTGGTCCCGCCGCAAGCGCGCGGTCGAGGCGGCGCCCGAAGCCGTGCCGCTGGACGCACCGCCCGACGCCGAAGCGCCGCCCGCAGCCTCGGAACCCCAGGCCTGCCCGATCCCGGGCCTGGCGGAGATCGACCTGTCGCTGCTGCCCAAAATTGAGGATCTGACGGCCGGCAGCGACTTCTCGCTGTTCCTGCGCCCCGGCATCCCGGCTGCCCTGCGCAGCGCGGCATTGCGTCGGATGTGGAGCCTGGACCCGGCGATTCGCGACTTCATCGGGCCGGCGGATTACGCCTGGGACTACAACAACCCGGCGGGCCTGCCGCCCGGCTTCTCGCTCGAGATCGGGGAGGGGGTGAAGAAGCTGCTCGCCCAGGTGATCGGCGAGCCGGACGCGGACGCGCCACGGAAGCCGGACGGCGGGGCGCCGGTCGCGATGGAGCCGGAGGCGGACCTGCCCCAGGTGACCGCGGAGGCGCCGGTCGAGGCGCCCGAAGCGGCCGAGCCGGACCAGGAAGCCCTCGCGCCGCGGCGGCGCCATGGCGGGGCCATGCCGGCCTGAAACCGGCGCGGTTTCGGCGGGGGAGGCACCCGCATTCAGTTGACTGCGAACGATTCTCAACACGTTATCAAGTGCTTGCCTTACGCGAGGCTTTACGCTTGTTTGGCGCGGCGACGGGGACCGATGGTGGCTGGGGAGCCGCCTGTCCCGTGCCGAAAGCGCTTGATGCCGCGATGATGGAACAGCAGGAACCGGCCGTACTCGACCCCGTGGATGCGGAACGCGCCCGGCTGTTCGCGCTGCTCGGCCGCCTTCTGGGCGCGGCCCCGGATGCCGGCCTGCTGATCCGGATGCGGGCGCTGCGCGGGGAGCAGGGCGAACTCGGCGAAGCCTATGCGGCGCTCGCCGCCGCCGCCGGCCGGAGCACCGCGGAGACGACGGAGCGCGAGTTCTTCAACCTGTTCATCGGCGTCGGCCGCGGCGAATTGCTGCCCTATGCCAGCTACTACCTGACCGGCTTCCTGCATGAACGTCCGCTGGCGGACCTGCGTGCCGATCTCGGCCGCCTCGGCATCGAGCGGGCGGAGGGCATCGCGGAGCCCGAAGATCATATCGCCTTCCTGTGCGAGGCCTATGCCGGCCTGCTCGCGGGTGCCTTTCCGGGGGAGGCCGATGCCACCGCCCCCTTCTTCACCCGCCACCTCCGCCCCTGGGCCGCGCGCTTCTTCGCCGACCTGGAAAAGGCGGAGACGGCGGAGTTCTACCGCGCGGTCGGACGGCTCGGCCGCCTGGCGGTGGAGTACGAGGCCGCGGCAGCGGACCTGCCCGCCTGATTTGCGTTTGGGAGATGCCAAGATGAGCGAACAAGGCGCTGAAAAGCCCGTCCGGCGCGGTTTCCTGAAATCGCTCGGCCTCGGCACCGCCGCGGCCGCCGCGACGCCCGCCCTGGCGCAGCGCGCCGACAGCGTGCCGAGCCGGGAGGCGCGGAAGGAGAATGAGGGCCAGCGGCTCGCCGCCCGGTACAAGCCGGATTCGGCGCATGTGCAGGCCTTCTACCGCACCAATCGCTACGAATAAGAAACCAGGAGCACGCCCGGATGTTGATCAAGCGCTCCGAGGGGAAGGCCGCACGCCAGCGCCTGTCCGCGGCCTACCAGGGACTTTCGTCGGGCGGGCTGGACCGCCGCAGCTTCCTCCGCCAGGCCGGCTTCGCAGGCGCCGGACTTGCCGCGCTCGGCTCGCTCGGCGCCTCCCGCGCGCAGGCGGCGCCCGGGACGGCGATGGGCGTGCATGACCATGCGCGGCCGGTGCAGCGCATCAAGAACATCTGTACCCATTGTTCCGTCGGCTGTTCCGTCGTCGCGGAAGTGCAGAACGGCGTCTGGGTGGGGCAGGAGCCGGCCTGGGCCAGTCCGATCAACCGCGGCACGCATTGCGCCAAGGGCGCCTCGGTGCGGGAGCTGGTGCATGGCGACCGCCGCCTGAAATACCCGATGAAGATGGTGAACGGGCAGTGGCAGCGCCTGTCCTGGGACGTCGCCTTGTCGGAAATCGCCGACAAGATGATGACGATCCGGCAGGAATCGGGTCCGGACAGCATGTTCCTGCTGGGCAGCGCCAAGTTCTCGAACGAGGGCGCCTACCTGTTCCGCAAGTTCGCCGCCTTCTGGGGCACCAACAGCGTCGACCACCAGGCGCGCATCTGCCACTCGACCACGGTTGCCGGCGTCGCCAACACCTGGGGCTACGGCGCGCAGACCAATTCCTACAACGACATCCGCAATTCCAAGACCATGATCATCATGGGCGGGAACCCGGCGGAGGCGCATCCAGTCAGCCTGCAGCACGTGCTGTCGGGCAAGGAACGCAACCGCGCGAACCTGATCGTCATCGACCCGCGCTTCACCCGCACCGCGGCGCAGGCCAACGAATACGTCCGCATCCGGCCGGGCACGGACATCCCGATCATCTGGGGCATGCTGCACCACATCTTCGCCAATGGGTGGGAGGACAAGCAGTTCATCGCCCAGCGCGTCTACGGCATGGACCAGATCCGCGCCGAATGCGCGAAGTGGACGCCGGAGGAGGTGGAGCGCGTCACCGGCGTGCCCGGCGCGCAGTTGAAGAAGGTGGCGGAAGCCTTCGCGACGCAGAAGCCGGCGACGCTGATCTGGTGCATGGGCGCGACGCAGAAGACCGTCGGCACCGCCAATGTGCGCGCCTTCTCCATCCTGCTGCTGGCCACCGGCAATGTCGGGTCTGATGGCACGGGGGCCAACATCTTCCGCGGGCACTGCAACGTGCAGGGCGCCACCGATTTCGGCCTCGATGTGACGACGCTGCCGGCCTATTACGGGCTGGACGAGAACGCCTGGCGGCATTGGTCGCGCGTCTGGAACGTGCGCTACGAGGACATGGTCGCCCGCTTCGACAGCCCGGCGATGATGGGCACGCCGGGCATCCCGACGACGCGCTACTTCGACGCGATCACGCTGCCCAAGGACCAGATCCAGCAGCGCGACCGCCTGCGCGGCATGCTGGTGGTGGGCCATGGCGGCAACACCGTGACGCGCATGCCGGAAGCGGTGAAGGGCCTGGAGGCGCTGGACCTGCTGGTCGTCGCCGACCCGCACCCCACCACCTTCGCGGTGCTGTCGAACCGGAAGGAGAATACCTACCTGCTGCCGGCCAGCACGCAGTTCGAATGCGACGGCAGCCGCAGCGCCTCCAACCGTTCGCTGCAATGGGGCGCGCGCATCGTCGCCCCGCTGTTCGAATCGAAGACCGACTACGAGTTGATGTACCGCCTGGCCGGCGCGCTGGATGCCGCCGCCGAACGCAAGAACATGCCCGTCCGGATCCGGGAGGAGATGTTCAAGCCGTATGAGATCAAGGACAACGCGCCGACCGCCGAGAGCATCCTGCGCGAGATCAACCGCGGCTCGCTCAGCACCGGCTATTCCGGGCAGTCGCCGGAACGCCTGAAGCTGCACATGGAACACCAGGACAAGTTCGACCTGGTGACGCTGCGCGGCGCGGCGGGCTCTCCGGTGGAGAACGAATTCTACGGCCTGCCCTGGCCCTGCTGGGGCACGCCGGAGATGAAGCATCCCGGGACGCACATCCTGTACAACACGAACCTGCACGTGAAGAACGGCGGCGGCACCTTCCGCGCCCGCTTCGGCGTGGAGCGGGAAGGCCAGACGCTGCTGGCGGAAGGCTCCTACTCGCTGGGTTCGGAGATCCAGGACGGCTATCCGGAATTCACCGTCGCCGTGCTCAAGCGCCTCGGCTGGTACGAGGAACTGACGGAGGCGGAGCGCGGCTGGATCGAGAGCAACGGCGGCACCTTCTCCTGGGCCACCGACCTGTCCTGCGGCATCATCCGCGTGGCGATGGAACATGGCTGCGTGCCCTACGGCAACGCCAAGGCCCGCGCCGTGGCGTGGAACCTGCCGGACCCGGTGCCGGTGCACCGCGAGCCGATCTACACGCCGCGCACCGACCTGATCGCGCAGTACCCGACCCTGCCGGACCGCCGCGGCTTCCGCCTGCCGCATCTCGGGCAGTCCGTGCAGAACCGCTCCCGCCAGGTGGCGCCGGACTTCCCCATCATCCTCACCTCCGGCCGGCTCGTGGAATACGAGGGGGGCGGCGAGGAGACTCGCTCGAACAAGTGGCTGGCCGAGTTGCAGCAGGACATGTTCGTCGAGATCAACCCGGAGGATGCGCGCAGCCGCAACATCCGCGACGGCCAGTTCGTCTGGGTGCTGGGGCCGGAGAACAACTCCAAGGCCCGCGTGAAGGCGCTGGTGACGGAACGCGTCGGCCGCGGCGTGGCGTGGATGCCCTTCCACTTCGCCGGCTGGTTCCAGGGCGAGGACCAGCGCAGCAAATACCCGCAGGGCACGGACCCGATCGTGCTCGGCGAAAGCGTGAACGCGATCACGACCTATGGCTACGACCCGGTGACCTTCATGCAGGAAACCAAGGTCACGCTCTGCCAGATCAGGAGTGCCTAATCATGGCGCGCATGAAGTTCCTTTGTGACAGCGACCGCTGCATCGAGTGCAACGCCTGCGTCACCGCCTGCAAGAACGAGCACGAGGTGCCGTGGGGCATCAACCGCCGTCGCGTCGTCACCATCAACGACGGCAAGCCGGGCGAGCGGTCCATCTCCATGGCCTGCATGCACTGCACGGACGCGCCCTGCGCGGCGGTCTGTCCCGTCAATTGCTTCTACACCACGGCCGACGCCATCGTGCTGCACGACAAGGATCTGTGCATCGGCTGCGGCTACTGCTTCTACGCCTGCCCGTTCGGCGCGCCGCAGTATCCGCGCGTCGGCAATTTCGGTGGCCGCGGCAAGATGGACAAGTGCACCTACTGCGCCGGCGGGCCGCAGCAGGACAACACCATCGTCGAATACACGCAGTACGGCTCGAACCGCCTGGCCGAGGGCAAGCTGCCGCTGTGCGCCGAGATGTGCAGCACCAAGGCGCTGCTGGCCGGCGATGGCGAGATGATCGCCACCATCTACCGCGAACGCGTGCAGGCCCGCGGCTACGGCGCCGGCGCCTGGGGCTGGCGCACCGCCTACCAGGAAACGGTGACGGTCTGATGCGCAACATCCTGTTCGCGCTGGCGCTGCTGCTGGCGCCGCCCGCCTTGGCGCAGTCCCAGCCCGGCGCGCCGGCGGCCGGTGCGCCGGAAATCCAGGCGCCGGTGCCGGAGGTCGGTGCCGGGCGCGGCAGCCAGCCGGCCGGCCAGGTTCCGGAATCGACCGCGCAGGGCGACACGCCGACCGGCACGCCCGCCCCCGCGGCGGCCGAAGCGGTCACCGCGCCGCAGCCGCGCCAGCCCTCCAACGTGCCGCCGACGCCGGCGCCGTTCAGCGGCGGCCAGCTTTCGGCCGAGGAGCTGGAACTGCAATCCGCGCTGCGCGGCGGCAGCATCAGCGGCCGCATCACCATCCCGGACCGCCAGGCCGCCACCCTCATCCAGCCCGAGGGGCGGGAGTGGCGCGATTTCCACAACCGCACGCTCACCTGGGTCGGTGGCGTCGCCGTGCTCGGCATGTTCGTGATCCTGGCGCTGTTCTACCTGACCAAGGGGCGCATCCAGGTGGAGGGCGGCCTGTCCGGCCGCACCATCCAGCGCTTCAACCTGTTCGAGCGCGTGGCGCACTGGATGACGGCGACCAGCTTCATCGTGCTGGGCCTTTCCGGCCTCAACCTGACCTTCGGCCGCTTCATCCTGTTGCCGCTGGTGGGGCCGGAGGCGTTCACCGCGATCAGCCTGTGGGGCAAGATCGCGCACAACTATCTTGCCTTCCCCTTCACCCTCGGCATCCTGGTGCTGTTCCTGGTCTGGGTGCGCGACAACATCCCCGATCGCCTGGACTGGGCCTGGCTCAAGGCCGGCGGCGGTTTCATCGGCCGCGGGCATCCGCAGGCGAAGCGCTTCAACGCCGGGCAGAAGATGGTGTTCTGGATCACCGTGATCGGCGGCACGCTGGTCGCCATTTCCGGCTACGTGCTGATCTTCCCCTTCGCGGTCACCGACATGGCCGGGCAGCAACTGGCGCACATCGTCCACGGCGTGCTCTCCGTGCTGATGATCGCGGCGATGCTGGCGCATATCTACATCGGCTCGCTCGGCATGGCCGGGGCCTACGATGCCATGGGCTCCGGGCAGGTCGATCTCGCCTGGGCCCGCGAGCATCACGGCCTGTGGGTGGAGGAGGAGCTGGCGAAGGCGCGGGAGACCGTCGTCGGCGGCCCGCCGACCACCGCCCGGCCCGTCGGCGCGGACTGAGGCGCCCCTTTCCTTGGCGGGCCGGCCGTGGTGCAAGCCATGGCCGGCCTTTTTCATTTCTGGAGTTTCCTGGCGTTGCGCGTAATCGGACTGGCGGGCTGGAGCGGCTCCGGCAAGACCACCCTGCTGGCCCGGCTGATCCCGGCGCTGTCCGCGCGTGGCCTGTCCGTCTCCACGCTGAAGCACGCGCACCACGGCTTCGATGTGGACCAGCCGGGCAAGGACAGCCACGCGCACCGGCAGGCCGGCGCCCGGCAGGTGCTGGTCTCCTCCGCCAATCGCTGGGCGCTGATGACGGAGCTGCGCGGCGCGGCGGAGCCGACCCTGCCGGAGTTGCTGGCCCGCTTCGACCTGGTGGACCTGATCCTGGTCGAGGGCTTCAAGCGCGACCCGCACCCGAAGATCGAGGTGCACCGCGCCGCCAACGGCAAGGCCTGGCTGCATCCGGAGGACCCGGCCATCGTCGCCATCGCCAGCGATGCGCCGCCGCCTTCCACGCGCCTGCCGCACACCCATCTCGATGACATCGCGGGCATCGCCGGGCTGGTGCTGGCCCATGCGGTGCCGTGGCCGGGCTGAAGGGAGACGGGTTTGGCGCAGCTCAGCGACGACTGCTTCGCCTTCGGCGGGCCGCTGATGTCGGTGGACGAGGCGCAGGCGCTGATCGCCGACCGCGTTCCCGCCCTGGCGGGCGAGGAGCTGGTCGCCCTGCTGGCCGCAACCGGGCGCGTGCTGGCCGGCGACCTGCGCGCACCCCTGCCGCTGCCGCCCTTCTTCAACTCCGCCGTCGATGGCTACGCCTTCCGCCACGCCGATCTCGCGGCCGCGGGCGAGACGCGGCTGCCGATCGCGGCGCGGCTGCAGGCCGGGCAGGTGGCGGCGGCGATTGCCCCCGGCAGCAGCATCCGCATCTTCACCGGTGCGCCGATGCCGGAGGGCGCCGACACCGTGATGATGCAGGAAGATGCGCGGGAGGAAGCCGGCGCCGTGCTGCTCGCCCCGGGCCTGAAGCGCGGTGCCAATTGCCGCCCGGCCGGGGAGGATGTGGCGCAAGGCGAGGTGGCGCTGCCGGCCGGCCGCCGCCTGCTGCCACCCGATATCGGCCTCGCCGCGGCGCTGGGCCTGACGGCGCTGCCGGTGCGGCGCCGCGTGCGGGTCGGCGTGTTCTCCACGGGTGACGAATTGGCGGAGCCCGGCACCGTGCTCGGCGCCGCGCGCACCTATGATTCGAACCGCTTCACCCTGCTGGCGCTGCTGGCCGGGCTGCCGGCGGAGCCCTGCGACCTCGGCATCCTGCCGGATGAGCCGGCGGCGACCGCCGCCGCCCTGGCCCGTGCCGCCGCGACGCATGACCTGCTGCTGACCTCGGGTGGCGTCTCGACCGGCGAGGCCGACCATGTGAAGGCGGCGATCCAGCAGGGCGGCAGCCTGGTGTTCTGGCGGCTGGCCATCAAGCCGGGCCGGCCGGCGGCGATGGGGGTGATCGGCGGCACGCCGGTGGTGGGGCTGCCCGGCAATCCGGTGGCCGCCGTGGTCACCTTCCTGCACCTGGCCCGCCCGCTGGTGCTGCGGCTTGCCGGCGCCGCGGTGGAGGCGCTGCCGCGCTTCCCGGCCGAATCCGGCTTCGCCTACCGCAAGAAGGCCGGACGGCGCGAATATGTGCGGGTGCGGCTGGCCGCCACGGATGGGCTGCTGCCGCTGGCCCAGAAGTTCCAGCGCGAGGGCGCCGGCCTGCTGACCTCGCTCACCCGGTCCGACGCCCTGGCGGAACTGCCGGAGGAGGTGACGCAGGTGGCGCCCGGGGACCGGATCACGGTGCTGCCGTTCCGCGCGGTGTTCTGACCGGTCTGTTCAGGGCCTTCGATCCAGGGTGCGGCGAAACGCCCGTTGACCCTCGGGATCCAGGCCTGCGGTCACCCACCCCTGGCGGAGGTAGAAGCCTTCGGCCCGTGTTCCGGCCGCCGTCTCCAGCGTCGCCGCCCGATGTCCCGCGGCGGCCAGGCTGTCGCAGGCGCGGGTGAGCAGGGCGCTGCCGATGCCGTGGCCCTCGTGGTCCGGGTGCACGAACAAGGCCCAGACCGAGCCATCGCGGGGGTCGCCGGCGGAGAAGCCGAGGATCGCGGTTCCATCGTCCCAGACCCAGACAGGTCCGTGCGCGACGAACCACGCATAGTCCTCGTCGGTCACCCGCCCCGGGCCCAGGATATTCTCGCGCACGCTGCCGCGTATCTCCTTCAGCCGCGGAATGTCCGCGGGAAGGGCGCGGCGGATCGAAGCCGCTACAGCCGCACGCCCTGCGTGACGTTCCGCTGGTCCGCCGTCTGCTGGAAGTTGCGGTCGAGAACGGCATAGGCGCCGAAGGCGAGGATGATGGCGGTCACGGCGCCGAGCAGGACGGATTTCATGGCGATGGTCTCCCCGTTCCGTCCTGTATCGGATCGACCCCGGCGGGTTGCAAGAGGGCTTCGGCCGCGGCGAGATCCTCCGGCGCATTGGCGTTGAAGAAGGGGTCCACCGGCAGCACCGGCCATTCCGCATGGGCGATGCCGTGGCGCGCGGTCCAGCGGTCGATCTTGCGCTCGCCCGCCATCAGCGCCTCCCGCAGCGCCTGCCGCAGCGCCACCGGCCACAGGCCGATCGGCGGATGGGTCTGGCCTGCGGACAGGGCGCAGGCGAGGGGCACGCCCGCGGCCTCCCGCGCCGCATGCAGCCGCGCCACCAGGTCCAGCGGGATCAGCGGCGAATCGCCGGGCACGGAAACCACCCAGGGCAGGTCCGGCCGCTGCGCCGCGGCCCAGTCCAGCGCCGCCAGGATGCCGGCCAGCGGGCCTGGATGGTCCGGCAGCCCGTCCGGCACCACCGGCAGGCCCCAGGCGGCGAAGCGGGCCGGGTCGCCATTGGCGTTCAGCACCACCGCCGGCACCTGCGGCCACAACCGGTCCAGCACATGCGCCAGCAGCGGCCGGCCCGCGAGCAGCCGCAGCGGCTTGTCGCCACCGCCCATGCGCCGCGCCAGCCCGCCGGCCAGCACGACTGCCAGGGTCCCGCGCGCCTCCGGCGCGACGGCGAGCGAATCAGCCCGCATCGGAAGTGCCCATCGCCTCGGCGCTGTTCTTGCGCCAGTGCTTCGCCGATTCCTCCGGCACATGCGCCAGGTCGGCGTCGAAGACGATGCGGTCTTCCCCGGCGAGGGCGACGAAGCGCTTGCCCTTGCAGCGGCCGATGAGCGTGAGATTCGCCTCCCGCGCCAGCTCCACCCCCCAGGCGGTGAAGCCGGAGCGGGACAGCAGGATGGGGATGCCCATGCGGACGGTCTTGATGACCATCTCGGAGGTCAGGCGCCCGGTGGTGTAGAAGATCTTGTCCTCCGGCGCCTCGTCCTCGCGGAACATCCAGCCGGCGATCTTGTCCACCGCGTTGTGGCGGCCGACATCCTCCATGTAGACGATCGGCTCGTCCTGCCGGCACAGCGCGCAGCCATGGATGGCGCCGGCCTCCAGGTACAGGCTCGGCAGCGTGTTGATGCGGTGGAGCAGGCGGTACAGCCAGGAGGTCCGCAGCTGCGCCGCCTCGGCCAGCTTCACGCCGGCAAAATCCTCCATCAGGTCGCCGAAGGCGGTGCCCTGGGCGCAGCCGGAGGTCAGCGTCTTCTTGCGCAGCTTGGCCTCGAAATCCGTCTTCGCCTCGGTCCGCACCACGACGACCTGCAAATCCTCGTCGTAGTCCACGCCGGTCACGCGATCCGCGCGGCGCAGCATGCCCTGGTTCAGCAGGTAGCCGAGCGCCAGGTCCTCCGGCCGGTCCAGGATCGTCATCATCGTGACGATCTCCTGCCCGTTCAGGTACAGCGTGAGGGGCCGTTCGACGGTCACGCTGGTCTCGATGCGCTGGCTGGCGTGGTCGAGGCCCGTCACGCGCCGGGTCAGGCGCGGGTCGGAGGGGTCGGGTTGGACGCGCAGGCGGTGCTCCATGGCCCGGAGATGGACGCTGGCGCCAGGGGCCGCAAGCGGCACCGCATCCCGGCGCCAACCTGGACGCAATGGCACCTTGTGACGCGGGCATTCCTGGTTCACTTTTGCGTGCTAGATTTGCGCTGTGATCAACCTGGAAGACCCCTTCTCCCCCGACCGATTCGCGCTGGACCTCTATGCTTCGGTGCTGGAGGGGCGGGGCCTGACACGCGCCATGGAACCACTGGCGCGCGTCCTCGGCACCAGCACCCATGCCGTGCACCTGATGCTGTACGAGCGCGGCGTGCTGCGGGAGGCGCGCAGCCAGGGTGGCGGGCTGGCCGCGGATGTCACGGCCGAATACGCGCGGCACTGGATCCACCACGACCCCTGGGCGCGCACGGCCGCCGTGAGCGGGGAGGGGGTGCTCAACCTGGCCAGCAAGGTCCCGGCGCGGCAGTTGCGCGCCAGCGCCATCTGGAACGAGTGGAAGGCGCCGCGCGACGGCGCCTTCCATTGCCTTTCGGTCCTGGTGCAGGGCCCCGGTGGCATGTCCGGCCGCATCGCCTTCCACCGCGCGGTCCGCGCCGAGGGCTTCGGCCATGCCGAGGCCGCGCTGCTGCAACCCATCTTCCCGCATCTCCGCCGCGCGTTGATCGCCGAGACCCGGCTGGCTGCCGGCGACTGGCAATCCGCCCGCGCGTTGCAGGCCGGTTTTTCCGCGCTGCGCCAGGGCGTCGTCCTGCTCGACCGCCAGCGCCAGATCGTCGCCACCAACCCGGCGGTGGAGGCGATGGCGGCGCAGGGCGATGGCCTGTCGCTTGTGAGCGATGGGGGGCTGTCCAGCCAGGATGCGCCGGCGCGCCAGGCGCTGGCCCGCGCCGTGGGATCGGCCCTTGCGGCCATCGGCGGCAAGGTGCGGATGATGCCGGATGCGGCCAGCGTGGCGCTGCCGCGCCGCAGCGGCGCACAGCCCTGGCTGGTACAGGCGCTGCCCCTGCGGCGGCTGGAGGCGCCCGGAATGCCGGATGGCTTCACCGGGGTGATGCTGCTGGTGACGGATGACACGGCGCGCCCGCGCCCCCGCGCGCCGCTGCTGCGCCAGGCCTTCGGGCTGTCCCCGGCCGAGGCATCGCTGGCGGCCGCGCTGGGTGCGGGCAAGACGGTGGCGCAGCATGCGGCGGCGCGGCGCATCGCGGTGGATACGGTGCGCGGGCAATTGCTGGCGATCCGCCGCAAGACCGGGTCGCGCAGCCTGGCGGAACTGACCGCGTTGCTGGGGCGGCTGAGCGGCTAGGCTTCGAGCCGTTCTGGCACAAGCTTGGCAGGGTCAGTTCAGGGCTTCGGCGCCGGCCACAGGGATTCCGCGCGGCCCTGGTCGTCGCGCCGCCAGCAGGCGGCCTGCATCCTCCAGACGGCCTGAATCCAGATAGGCCTTGAGCAGCGTGAACTCGAGCAGGTCGAGTTGCGCACGGCTGCCCGAGAAGCGCTCGCGCTCCGGCAGCACCGCCGCGAGCCCTTCGATGGCGGCGTCGAGATCCTTTCGCTCGAAGGCGGCGACGGCACGTGCGACGGCGGCCATGCCGGGGCCTGCTGGATACCGCCCCGCTTCCGCCAGCTCCTCGAGGTCCCGTGCACGCGCCTCCGCCGCCTCGGTGGTACCGGCAACGGCGTCGGCAAGCGCGACATGCCAATCCGCATAGGCGAGACCCGGACGCGGGAACACCCGGTGCGCGAAGTCGTGGACGGCCCGCCAGCGTGCCTGGGCGCGAGGATGCCCGGCGAGCTCCGCCCTCCAGAGAAAGGACGCGGCGTCCATCAGCTTGACGACCTTTGGGCCTGGATAATCCTCCTCCGCAAAGGCGTCCTCATAGAGCGCAAAGCCTTCCTCCACCCGTCCTTCTCCGAGAAGGACCAGGGCCAGGTGCCAGCTCAGGTGGCCACGGAACGCGCCTTCGCGGGGGTAATGCGAAAGCCAGTCGCGCAGGAAGTTTGTGGACGCTTCGGGCTGGCCGGTCTCGTAGTGCAGGTGCGCCATCGAATGCGCGGCGAATGCGTTGCGCGGTTCCTTGGCGATGGATCGTTCCAGGCGCCGACGCGCCTCGTCCCAGTGCCCGAGTTCAGACAACGCGAGGGCATAGTGGCTGTCCAGCCACCAGTCGTCCTCGTAGTGCGGGGCCAGCGCGGCCAGGAAATCGAGCTGGTGGTGCTCCCGCCCCCGCGCGGCCCGACATGCCGATCAGTCCGGTCTGATTGGCAGCGGTGCTTGCCACGATGGCGTCGCGCGGCCACAGGGCGACATGGGTGTGCACCGCATCCAGGGCGGCAGCGGGCCGTCCGCCGGCAAGCTCGACGAAGACCGCGGCGTGGCTCCTCTCCCGCTCCGTCTGGCCGGCGGCGAGGGTCGCGGCCTTGGCCGCCGCAGCCTGCGCGCCCGCGATGTCGCCGGCCAGTTGCAGCGTGCGAGCTCGCGCCGCATGCGGGAGCGCGAACCCCGGATCCTCGGCGACGGCCTGATCGAACGCGGCGAGGGCGCCAGGATAGAGGGTGAGAAGGCGGTGGCAGCCTTCGAGGTAGGAGGCTCGCGCGGTCGGCGACGTCGTCGACACTGTCAGCCCGTAGCCATCGGTCATCATGGAACAATCCCCCTGGCACAAGGCGGGACTTCAATATGGGCGAAACCGAATGAACAACGGGCGCGGACGGTAACCGATCCAGCGACAGTCGAAAAACCAAGAAATCGCGACAGCCCCGGTATGCCTCAGGACCGGCGCCAACCGAGGCGTCCGACATCCGTCAAAGTCAAGGCGTCCGGCCCGAGAGAGACACACCGCTCAGCGCCCGAAGTGCGGCGTGTTCTGTGTCCTACCCGCCGCGCACCGAGAACGGCCGCATCAGGAAGGCGGCGCCCCAGCCGAAGGCGCCGTTCAGCAGCACGGCCCGGATCCAGACGAAGCTGTTGCCGCCCGCCCACATCGGTGCGCCGCGCAACTGCGCCACCACGGTGAAGCCGACCACCGTGCAGACCACGGCGCCGAGCACGAAACCGGTCAGCAGGTCCGGCATCCGGCCCCAGCGGATCAGCGCCGCCAGCACGATGCCCCAAAGCCCACCCCAGAACATCATCGAGACGATCTGCGGCACGCCGAGCGGCGGCACCGGGCGGATGCTGAAGCCGGCCGAGCCGGGTCGGAATGCATCGGCGGCACCGGTCAGCGTCTTGATGAGCGGGAACTGGTGGTACAGCACGTAAAGCGTGCCCTGGTGGAACACGACCACCGCCAGGGCCCCGCAGATGAAGCCGAGCAGGATAACCTTCTTCATCAGACATCAATCCGCGATTTGCGGCCGGAGACTATCCCGCGGGCGGACCCCGCACCATCCGGGCGCTCAGTGTCCGTCCAGCGCCAGCAGATCCTGGGTCCGGCGCAGCGAATGGGTGTGGGTGACGCCGTTGTTCAGGTAGAATTCGTCCCGCGGGAAATCATCGGTCAGCGCCGCCTCCGGCCGCTCCGCGCCGGGCCGCCAGACCAGGGCCGAGTCGGCGAACAGGGCGGCGAAGTCGGTGAAGCCGCGATTGCCGCGATGCAGGTGGGCCAGCACCGCTGGTTCCGCGAAGCGCCGCGCCAGGACTGCCGAATCGTAGGGAATCGGGCTGTCGGAGCCGATCAGGACGGAGCCGGGCATCAGCAGCTTGGTGTAGGGGAAGACCGAGGCGAAGGTGGCCACCACGCGCTGCGTCGGGCCCCACTGCACATACAGCCCGCCCGGTGCCAGGCGGCGGCGGACCTGTTCGAGGAACTCGGCCGAATACAGCAGGCCGGAATGCGAGCCCTCCGGCAGGATCGCATCGGCCTGGATCACGTCGTACTGCGTCTCGCCCTTGGACAGGGCGCGGCGGCCGTCGCCGTATTCCAGCCGCCAGCGCGGGTTGCGCAGCATCTCCGCGATCGGGCCATCCGGGTAGCGCGTGGCGATGCCGGCATGGGCGGTCAGCACCGGCCCGACCAGCTCGATGGCGCGGACTTCCTGCGTCGCGGGAGACACGCCGGCGGCCCAGGGCGTGCCGCCGGAGCCGATGCCGATGGCGAGCACCCGCTGCGGGTCCGGGTGCAGCAGCGGGCCCAGCGCGCCGAGGAACTGGTGGATCGGCAGGAAGGGAATCTGCCCCTGGCTGAAGCCCTGGATGAAGAAGGGGCCGTGCGGGCCGAAGCCGGGCCGGTTGTCGTCGCGGAAGAAGGCGACGCCGGAGCGGTCCTCCGCCCAGTCCACCACCTGGCCCGGCCGTTCGGCATGCAGGCGCGACCACAGCGCCGCATTGCCCGGCAGCGCCACCAGCGCGATGCCGCAGGCGACCGCCATGGCGATCTCCGGGCGCCGGCCGCGACCCTCCCGCCACAGCCAGCCGAGCATGAGGAGCACCGACAGCACGGCCAGCAGCCGCAGCGTTCCGGCCGTGCCGATCAGGTGGAAGGTCACCAGCCCGGTCAGGATCGACCCCGCCGCATTGCCCATGATGTTGGACAGCTGCACCCAGCCGACCCGCGCCCCGACGCTCGCCAGATCCTGCTGCACGGCGCGCTGCACGAAGGGGAAGGTCATGCCGATGAGGAAGGAGGGCGGGCCCACCACCGCCAGCGTCAGCAGCACCGTCGTCAGCAGGCCGGGCCCGCGCAGGCGGTGCATGTCCGGCGAGACGAACTGGTTCACCGGCCAATGCGGCAACGCCCAGACCATCAGCAGGATCAGCGCCGCGCCCAGCGCGAAGCCGCCCGCCTGGGTCAGGAAGAAGGCCGGGCGCGGGTCGCGGATGCGGCGCAGCAGGCGCGAGGCGAAGGCGATGCCGGCGCCATCCGCCAGCAGGAACACGCCGAGCACGGTGGGGAACAGGTAGGCGTGATACTGCCCGATCTGGCCCATCAGCCGGACCCAGACGATCTCCAGCGCCACGATGACGTAGCCGGACAGGAACACCAGCAGGCACCACAGCCGCAGGCTGCCGAAGGGCTCGGCCTGCGGCGCCTCGGCGCTCCGCGCCACCGGCGCCGGCTTCGTGCGGGACAGGCCCGGCAGCAGCGTCAGCGCCAGGGCGGCCGCCAGCACATCCAGCCCGGCGGCCAGCGCCAGAGATCCGGTGTAGCCAAGGTTGCCGACCAGCAGCCAGCCGCCGAGCAGCGCGCCCAGCCCGGCGCCCAGCGTGTTCAGCCCGTAGAGGCTGCCAATGCGTTCTGCCACAGAACCGAGATCGGTCGCCACCGCGCGCGCCAGCAGCGGCAGGGAGGCGCCCATCAGCGTGGTCGGCAGCACCAGGCCCATGAAGCACAGGGCGAAGATGGCGATGGGGCTGTCCACCACCCCGGCCAGCTCGGTCGCCAGCAGGTCGTACAGGAAGAACTTGGAGACCAGCGCGAAGCCGGCCACCGCGACCTCCGCCAGCGCGAAGCCGAGAAGGGCACGGTAGGGCGATAGCCGGTCCGCCAGCCAGGCGCCGAGCAGCGAGCCGAGGCCGAGGCCGGCCAGGAAGGCGCCCACCACAAGCGCCGCCGAGATGGTGTCCGACCCGGCGAAGATGCCGAGCATGCGTTGCCAGACGATCTGGCACAGCAGGGCTGCAAAGCCCGAGCAGAAAAACGCCACGGCCAGACGCGGCATGCAGGTCGTCCCCTTTGCCGCGGCCCCCCTCGGTCACGGACGCGTCATCATTGCCAAAACATGGCCGATCGTAAACCCGCCGCAGACCATCGGGGCGCCCACCCTTGCGGCCAATCCCGCCGCCGCGCACCTTGCGGCCTTCAAGTTGCGGGAGGATGCCGGTGAACGGAGCCGAAAGTCTGGTGCACACCCTGTTGGCCGCGGGTGTGGACACCTGTTTTGCCAATCCCGGCACCAGCGAGATGCATTTCGTCGCGGCGCTGGACCGCATTCCCGGGATGCGGTGCGTGCTCGGCCTTCAGGAAAACGTCGTCACCGGCATGGCCGATGGCTATTGGCGCATGACCGGCAAGCCCGCCGTGACCCTGCTCCATTGCGGCCCGGGCCTGGCGAACGGACTGTCCAACCTGCACAACGCGCGCCGTGCGCGGTCCGGCATCGTCAATTGCGTCGGCGACCAGGCGACCTACCACCGGCCGCTCGATGCGCAGCTGACCGCGGATACCGAGGGTTTCGCCCGCGCCGTCTCCGCCTGGACGCGTACCGTGGCCCGTGCCGAGGATGTCGGCCGCGATGCGGCGACCGCCGTGCAGGCGGCGCGCACCTCGCCGGGCCAGATCGCGACGCTGATCCTGCCGTCGGACGTGTGCTGGGACGAGGCGCCGGGCGGCCCCGCGACCGGCCTGCCGGTGCCGGCCGCGCCGCAGGCGGACCCGCACGCGGTCCGCAACGCCGCCCGGGCGCTGCGCGACCGGAAGGACGTGCTGATCCTGCTCGGCGGCCCGGCCCTGACGGCGGAGGCGCAGGCACTGGCCTGGCGCGTCGCGCAGGCGACCGGCGCCGCGGTGCTGGCCGAGATGTCCAATTCGCGCGTCGAGCGCGGCCAGGGCCGCATGCAGCTGGAGCGCGTGCCCTATCCGGCCGATCTCGCGATCGAGGCGCTGAAGCCCTACACCACCATCATCCTGGTCAACAGCAAAGCGCCTGTCGGCTTCTTCGCCTATCCCAACAAGCCGTCCCGCCACCACCGCGAGGACGCCGACATCCTGCTGCTGACGCGCTACGAGGCCGACCCGATCCAGGCATTGACGGCACTGGCCGAGGAACTCGGCGCACCGCAGGCCGCGATCCCCGACCCTGGCCCGCGCCCACAGCCGGTGCGCGGCACGCCGACGCCGGAGGGGCTGGCGCAGACGCTGGCGGCGCTGATGCCGGACAACGCCATCATCGCCGACGAATCGGTCTCCTTCGGCCGCGGCTTCTACAAAATCACCCACGCCGCGCCGGCGCATGACTGGCTGCACATCACCGGCGGCGCCATCGGCTGCGGCATCCCGCTGGCGACCGGCGCCGCGATCGGCGCCCCCGGCCGCCGCGTCATCAACCTGCAGGCCGATGGCTCCGCGATGTACACCCTGCAGGGCCTGTGGACCCAGGCGCGCGAAAAGCTGCCGGTCACCACCATCATCATCTCGAACCGGAAATACGCCATCCTGATCGGCGAGTACCAGGGCGTCGGTGCCAACCCCGGCCGCACGGCGATGGACATGCTGGACCTCGGCAACCCGAACCTCGACTGGGTGAAGCTGGCCGGCGGCATGGGCGTGGCGGCGGCGCGGACGACGACGCTGGAAGGTGTCGCCGACCTTCTGCAGCAGAGCCTGTCGCAGGACGGGCCGTTCCTGATCGAGATGGAGGTCTGAGCATGGACCTCTCCCTCGCCGGCCGCCGCGTGCTGATCACGGGTGGATCGAAGGGCATCGGCCTGGCCTGTGCCGAAGCCTTCGCGCGGGAGGGCTGTGACATCATCCTGGCCGGGCGCGACCCCGCTACCTTGGCCAGCGCCGCCGATGCGGTGCGTGGCACCGCGCAGGTCCGGGTGGAAACCCACGCCGCGGACCTGTCCCGACCCGAGGCGCGTGAGGGGCTGCACGCGGCCTTCCCGGACCTCGACATCCTGGTGAACAACGCCGGCGCCATCCCCTCCGGCCGCCTGCAGGACATACCCTTCGCGCGGTGGCAGCAGGCCTGGGACCTCAAGGTGCTCGGCTACATCCATCTGTGCCAGTTGTACTATCCGGGGATGGAGGCGAAGCGCGCCGGCGTCATCCTGAACATCATCGGCATGGCCGGGCGCGCCCCGCGCATGGGCTACATCTGCGGCGGCACCGGCAATGCGGCGCTGATCGCCTTCACCTCCGCGCTGGGTGGCGCGGCGCAGGAGGCCGGCGTGCGGGTGCTCGGCATCAACCCCGCCGCCACCCGCACGGCGCGGATGGAGACCCAGGCGCGGGTGAATGCGAAGCTGAAGTTCGGCGACGAGGACCGCTGGGCGGAAACCCTGACCGGGCTGCCCTACGGCCGCCCAATCGAGGCGGCGGAGATCGCCGATCTGTCGGTGTTCCTGGCCTCCCCGCGTGCTGCCTATGTGAACGGCACGGTGGTCGACGTCGATGGCGGCGGCATGTTCCGAGGCTGAACGCCGGACCAACCCCCGATTGCAGGGCACCGATCTTTCTGCCAGGGTCAAGGTGCTTGCATGATGGTCAATTCCTGACGCGGACCTCAGTCTGATTGCGAGGCCTGTCAGGGGCCGACCAGCCGAAGGGTGCCCTTCCGGCCCCGACGGACCGGGGGAAGGGCTGGCCCATCCGCCAGCCGCAGGGGCTGGCTCGATGATCCTGGCATGAGCATCCGCGCCCGCCTGCTGTGGCTGGTCGCCGTCGCCACGCTGGTCCCGGCGCTGCTCGTTGGCTTCCGCTTCCTCCAGGAACGCCAGGCGCAGATCGACTCCGCCACCTCGCGCCTGGTCTCCGCCGCCGGGGTCGTGGCGCTCGATCTCGATGACCGCATCATGGGCGCCAGCCAGTTGCTGTTCGGCCTGGCGCGGGCGCGCGACCTGGCGGAGCCCGAGCCCGCCGCCTGTTCCGCCTTCCTGTCGGCGGTGCGCGAACAGTACCAGCAATTCACCGGCCTGCTGACCATCGACCCGGAGGGCCGGCTGGTCTGCGACTCATTGCAGACCGGCCGGCAGCTCGACCTGCGGGACCGCCGCTATTTCCAGGAGGCACTGCTGACGGAACGCGGCGTGGTCCTGCAGCCGGCCTTCGGGCGGCTGACCGGCCTCTCGGTGCTCCAGGTTGCGTTCCCGGCACGCAATGCGGCCGGCGACCTGTCCTTCGTCCTGCTCGCCTCGCTGAACCTCGTCACCCTTGTGCAGGACCACGCCAACCGGCTGCAACCCGGCGAGGAGATCCTGCTGGTCGGCCCGGACGGGGTGGCGCTGGTCTGGACGGAGCAGATGGTGGCGCGTGGCGGATCGCCCGACCGAGTGCTGGCCGGCGAAGTCGCGCGCTTCGCATCCGGGGAGGATCGGCGCCCGACCTGGGAGGTCCGCGGCGAGGATGGCCAGGTCCGCATCTGGGCCGCCGGCACCGCCCCGCTGACCGAAGGGTCCGGCCTGCGCGTGCTGGTCGGCCAGAAGCGGCAGGATCTGGTGGCGCAGGCGGATCGGCGGCTGCGGCAGGATCTGGTGATCCTGGCCGCCGTCTCGCTCGGCCTCGCCATCGCCGTGTGGCTGATCGGGGAGCTGGGGATCAGGCGGGAGGTCGGGCGCATCTCCGCGATGGCCTGGCGGCTTGGCCAGGGTGACCTGGCGGCGCGGATCGCCCCGCCCTTTCCGGGCGGCGAGCTGGGCGGGTTGATGGCCGTGCTGAACCGCAGCGCGGATTCGCTGCAGCACCAGCGGGACGCCATCGCCGACCTGAACCGCAAGCTGCTGCAGGCGCAGCGGATGGAGGCGGTGGGCCAGCTGACCGGCGGGCTGGCGCATGATTTCAACAACCTGCTGACCGTGATCCTCGGCAGCGCCGAATTGCTCGCCGAACAGCTGGAGCACGACCCGGACCTGCTGCAACTGGCGGAGACCACACGGCTGGCGGCGGAACGGGGCGGCGACCTGACGCGCAGCCTGCTGGCCTTCGCCCGCCGCCAGCCGCTCGATCCGCGGCCCACCGATGTCGGCAGCGAGCTGCGCCGCGTCGAGGTGCTGCTGCGCCGCACGCTCGGCGAGCATATCGAGTGCCGCTTCGACCTGGCAACGAATCTCCCGCCGGCGCTGGTCGACCCGGCGCAGCTGGAGGCGGCGCTGTTGAACCTGGTGCTCAATGCGCGCGACGCGATGCCGCAGGGCGGCCGGCTGACGGTGGAGACGGCGTCAGCCCTGCTGGATGCCGCCTATGCCGCGCAGCATGAGGAGGTGGCGGCCGGCGAGTACGTCGCGATCGCCGTGACCGACACCGGCTGCGGCATGACGCCCGAGGTGCTGGCGCAGGTGTTCGAGCCGTTTTTCACCACCAAGGAATTCGGCCGCGGCAGCGGCCTCGGCCTCAGCATGGTGTTCGGCTTCGTCAAGCAGTCGCAGGGCCACATCCGGATCTACTCCGAGCCCGGCCAGGGCACCACCGTGAAGCTGTACCTGCCGCGCGCCGCCGAGGGCACGGCGCCGCGCCTCCCCGTCCCCCGGGCCAGGTCGCAGCGCGGCGATGAAAGCGTGCTGGTGGTCGAGGACGATGCCATGGTGCGCGCGCATGTCGCCGGTGAACTCGGCAACCTGGGCTACCGCGTGCGGGCCGTCGCCAATGGGCAGGAGGCGATGGAGGTGCTGCGGGGCGATGCGCCGGTGGATGTGCTGTTCACCGATGTGGTGATGCCCGGCGGCATGTCGGGCCCGCAGCTTGCGGCCTCCGCGCTGCTGCTGCGGCCGACGCTGCGCGTGCTGTACACCTCGGGCTATACGGAAAATGCCGTGGTGCATCACGGCCGGCTGGACCCGGGCGTGGTGCTGCTCAGCAAGCCCTACCGGCGCCAGGAGCTTTCGGAGAAGCTGCGTTTCGTTCTGAGGGCGGAGAGCTAGACCCGCTCGATCTCCGCACCCACCGCCGAAAGCTTGCGCTCCAGCGCCTCGTAGCCGCGGTCCAGGTGGTAGACGCGGTTCACGATGGTCTCCCCCTGCGCCGCCAGCCCGGCCAGCACCAGGGAGACGGAGGCGCGCAGATCCGTCGCCATCACCGGCGCGCCGGACAGCTTCGGCACGCCGCGCACGATGGCGGACTGGCCGTGGTACTTGATGCGGGCACCCATGCGGGTCAGCTCCGGCACATGCATGAAGCGGTTCTCGAAGATCGTCTCCGTGATCATGCTGGCGCCTTCCGCCACGCACATCAGCGCCATGAACTGCGCCTGCATGTCGGTGGCGAAGCCGGGGAAGGGCTCGGTCATCACGTCCGCGCCGCGCAGGCCGTTGCGGCGGGTGATGCGCAGTCCGGCGGTTTCCTCCGCCACGTCCACCCCGCATTCCCGCATGGTCCGCACCACGGCGCCAAGGTCGACCATGCGCGCGCCCTCCAGCAGCACCGTGCCGCCGGTGATGGCCGCGGCGCAGGCGTAGGTGCCGGCCTCGATGCGGTCCGGGATGATCGGGTGGGTGGCGGCGCCGAGCGTCTTCACGCCCTCCACCACCAGGCGGTCGGTGCCGATGCCCTCGATCCGCGCGCCCATGCGCATCAGGCACATGGCGAGGTCGCCGATCTCGGGCTCCCGCGCCGCATTCACCAGTTCCGTCACGCCATCGGCCAGCGTCGCGGCCATCAGCAGGTTCTCGGTGGCGCCGACGCTGACCTGCGGGAAGATGATGGTGGCGCCCTTCAGGCCGCCGGGCGCCTTCGCATGCATGTAGCCGCCTTCCAGGTCGAAGACGGCGCCCATCTGCTCCAGGCCCTTGATGTGCAAATCCACCGGCCGCGTGCCGATGGCGCAGCCGCCGGGCAGCGAGACCCGCGCCTCCCCGAAGCGCGCCACCAGCGGGCCCATCACCAGGACGGAGGCGCGCATCTTGCGCACCAGGTCGTAGGGCGCCTCCAGGTTGTTCGCGGTACCGGACAGCACCAGGCGGCGGCCGGGCTTGTCGTGGTCCACCGTCATGCCGTGCTGGGACAGCAGGGCGCGCATGGTGGCGATATCCGCCAGGTCCGGCGCATTCTCCAGCACCAGCGGGCCGTCGGAGAGAAGTCCGGCCGCCATCAGCGGCAGCGTCGCGTTCTTGGCGCCGCCGATCGGGATGTTGCCCGATAGCGGCTTGCCGCCACGGATGCGGATGCGGTCCATGCGTGGTCCTATCGAGCTACTGGAGTATCTCCCTCTCCCCCCTGCGGGTGGAGAGGGCTTCGGCACCCATCTTCTTCGGCCGTGCCTACAGCTTCGGCAAGGCGACGCCGCGCTGGCGCATGTACTTGCCCTTGCGGTCCGCGTAGCTGACCTCCGGCGGCGCGCTGCCCTGCAGGAACAGGAACTGGCAGATGCCTTCGTTGGCGTAGATGCGGGCGGGCAGGGGGGTGGTGTTGCTGATCTCGATCGTCACCTGGCCTTCCCATTCGGGCTCCAGCGGCGTGACGTTCACGATCAGCCCGCAGCGCGCATAGGTGGATTTGCCGAGGCAGATCACCAGCACGTCGCGCGGGATGCGGAAGTATTCGATGGTGTGGCACAGCACGAAGCTGTTCGGCGGGATGATGCAGGTCTCGCCGCGCCGCGTCACGAAGCCCTGGTCCGAGAACACCTTCGGGTCCACCACCGCATTGTCGACGTTGGTGAAGATCTTGAACTCGTCGGCCAGCCGCGCATCGTAGCCGTAGGAGGACAGGCCGTAGGAGATCACGCCCTCACGCCGCTGGCTTTCGACGAACGGCTCGATCATCGCCGTCTCCTGCGCCATGCGGCGGATCCAGGTGTCGGGCATGATGGACATGGGCGGGGCGAGCCTTGCGCGTCGTCGGGGATCGCCGTCTAGCCCAGCCGGCATGTCAGGTCCATTACGACCCGGGCTTGTCCTCCGGCGCGGGCTTGGCCTTCTCGGGCGGATCCGGCGGCACATCGGCACGCGCGCGCGCCTGGGCCTTGCGCCGGCGCAGGTTCTCCCGCAGCGCGGCCGCCAGCCGGGCCTCGCGCGCCTGCTGCGCCGGTGTGCGCGGCGGCGGGTCCGGCGCCTTGTCGCGGTCCGGCATCAGCCGACGCGGATGCCCGCCGCCTGCACCACGGCGGCCCAGCGCCGCACCTCGGCGGCGACGAAGTCCGAATACTCCGGCGCGGTCATGCGCCGCGGCGTGGCACCGGTCTCGACCAGCCGCGCCGTGATCTCGGGCGTTGCCAGCGCGGCCAGCACCTCCGCATTCAGCCGCGCCACGATGGGGGCGGGCGTTCCGGCGGCGGCGGACAGGCCGAACCAGGTGGAGGCGACCAGGTCAGGATGCCCGAGTTCCTTGAAGGTCGGCAGGTCCGGCCAGCCTGGCACGCGGGCCTCAGCGGTCACGGCCAGCAGCCGGAAGCGCTCGTTGCGCCCGGCCTCGACCAGCGTGGTGATCATGGATTCCAGCGCCCCGCCGGCGACGTCGTTCATCATCGGGCCGCTGCCGCGATAGGGCACATGCGTCGTCTCGATGCCGGCGGAGCGTTGCAGGATCGCCTGCTTCGCGTGGGAGGAGGTGCCGTTGCCGGGCGAGCCCACCGCGAGGCCGGGCCGTGCCTTCGCCGCCTCGATGAACTGCGCCAGGTCGCGGATCGGGCTGGCGACGTTCACCGCGAGCACGGAGGGGATTTCGGCCAGCAGCGCCACATGCGCGAAATCACGGACGGAATCATAGGGCATGGCGGGATAGACGCTTGGCCCGACGCCGAAGCTGGCGATGTTGGACACGATCAGCGTGTGGCCGTCCGGCGGGCTCTTCGCCACATGGTCGGAACCGACCGTGCCGCCGGCGCCGGCGCGGTTCTCCACCACGAAGGACTGGCCAAGCACCACGGCCAGCCGCTGTCCGACCAGGCGGGCGATGAAATCGGTGGTGCCGCCGGGCGGGAAGGGCACCACCATCCGCACCGGCCGCGACGGCCAGGCCGGCTGGGCCTGCGCCAGGCTCGGCGTCGCAATCGCGCCGGGTATCAAGGTCAGCAGGTGGCGGCGGCGCATGGCGTGGGTTCCGGCGGCGGGAAGCGCGAAACCTAGCGCCGATGCCGCGGGGCAGGCAAACCTTCGCCATGCAGCCAGGGACCGCGAATGCCATGACCGTCGAATACGCCCCGCGCGGCCTGGTCGGCGTACTGACGCCGCAGGCCAACACGACGGTGGAGCCGGAATTCGCCATCCTCTGGCCGCCCGGCATCGCCATGCTGAATGCGCGGCTGACCAGCACGAAGCCCAGCATCGTCGCGCGCCTGCTGGACTATCTGCGGGACCTGCCGGGCGCCGCGGCGCAATTCGCCAATGCGCCGATCGGCACGCTCGCCTTCGCCTGCACCGGTGCCAGCTACTACTCCGGCGTGGCGGAGGAGGATGCGCTGGTGGCGCGGATGCAGGATGCGCTCGGCATCCCCGTCATCACCGCGGCCCTGGCGGTGCGGGATGCGTTCCAGGCCGTCGGGGCGGAGCGGATCGGGCTGGTCTCGCCCTATCCGGACGACCTGACGGAGGCCGCGACAACCTACTGGACCGCGCGCGGCTTCGATGTGGCGGCGGTGTCCCGCGGCGCGATGGCCGATGGCAGCTTCCACCCGATCTACGCGATGTCCGCGGCCGGCGCCGCGGCGGCGCTCGCGGCCATGCCATCCGGCCGGGTCCAGGCGGTGGCGATGCTGGGCACGGGGATGCCGACGCTGGGGCCCATCCTGGGCCAGCCCTTCGTCGGGGATGCGCCGGTCACCTCCTGCATGCACGCGCTCGCCTGGCGCAGCGTCTGCGCCGTGACCGGGCAGGCGCCAGGCCGGGACAACTTCCTGGCCTGGGTACGCGGCGAGGGCTGGGGCGCCCGGTACCGGGAGCGGATGGGCTAGGGCGGTTTCACCTGTGCCATGCACAGGTGAAACCGCCCTGGCTTTTGATTTGGCGCATTTTCCGAGCCGTCAGGCGTATCCGCCCGACTTGAAAATTCTCTAGCCGCGCAGCGAATCCGGCACGCGCCCGCCATTCTCGGCCAGCTTCGTCATCACCTGGCGGTGCAGCCAGATGTTCATCGCGGCGGAATCGCTGGTGTCGCCGGAATAGCCCAGCTCCCGCGCCAGCTCCTTCCGCTGCTCCAGGGACGAATCCAGGCCGAGCAGCTTCATCAGGTCCACGATCGAATGCCGCCAGTCCAGCTTCTGCGGGTTCTGCTCCGCCATGCCGGCCAGGATTTCCTCGACATCCACCGGCGCGGTGGGCGCGGCCGGCGTCGTGCCGGGCGCCATGGTGGCGAGGTCGGGCTGCGCCTGTGGCGTCGGGGCCCCATCGGCGGCCGGTGTCTCCGCGGCCTGCGCGGTGCGCTTGCCGAAGATCTTGGACATGATCGAGCTGAAGACACCCATGCGACGCACTCCTGTTGTTGGACGTGCCAACGGTTGCGGAGGCGTCTGGTTCAGTCCCCCCGCCGCAGCCAATCCCGCAGCAGCGCATCCACCTCCGCCGCCGCCTCATAGGCCACCCAATGCCCGGCACCGGGGACCACGGCGATGCGGGCATCCGGCCGGGCGCCGTGCAGCGCATCCACCCGCTCATGCAGGTTGGGCCAGGCGACGGCGTCGCGCTCGCCCCAGATGGCGTTGAGCGGCACGCCCTGCGCCGCGGCCAGCGCGTCGCGCAGGTTGCCGCTGGGCGCGAATTGCCGGCTTTTCAGCCGCGCACCATTCGAGTTGATCTCCTGGATCTCCAGCGCCAGCGCGTCGATCCGGGACGGGTCGCCGAACATCAGGCTGGCCAGGTTGTGGCGATGCGCCTCCACCTTCGCCGCGCCGGTCTTGTCGCGCACCTTCATCATGCTGACCGGGCTGCGCGGCGTGCCCAGCGCGCCGGCCCCGCAGATGGTGACGCTGCGCAGCCGGGGCGCCAGCAGCTTGGCCACGAAGCCCGCGGTCAGTGCGCCAAAGGAGAAGCCGACCAGGTCCATCAGCGAGGTGTCCGGCACGATGCCGGCGAGGCCCTCGATCAGCACCTGCGCGATGGTCGCGGGGTCCTGCGGTTCCGGCGGGTCGTCACTTTCGCCGAGGCCGGGGATGTCGGGCGCCACCACCATGCGCTCTGCCGCCAGCCACGGGATCTGCTTCACCCAATGCCGCCACGACCCGCTGCCGCCATGCAGCATCATCACCGGTGCGCCGCCGCCCGCGTTCCAGACGCGCCACACCATGCGGCCATCGCCGCAGGGCGTTTCATGGCGGGTCGCAGCGGCTTCGAGTTCGGCCAGCATTCAGTAACTCCGGGGAAGACCGAGCACCCGCTCGGCGATGTAGCAGAGGACCAGCTGCGGGCTGACCGGGGCGATGCGCGGAATCAGGCTTTCGCGCAGCAGGCGTTCCACGTGGTATTCCTGCGCGAAGCCATAGCCGCCGAGGGTCATCACCGCCTGCTGGCAGGCATTGAACCCGGCCTCCCCCGCCAGGTATTTCGCGGCATTCGCCTCCGCGCCGCAGGGTAGGCCCTGGTCGTAGCGCCAGGCGGCCTGCATCACCATCAGCCGTGCCGCTTCCAACTGCATCCAGCAGGCGGCGAGGGGGTGCTGGATCGCCTGGTTCTGGCCGATCGGGCGGCCGAATACGACCCGGTCCTTGGCATAGGCGGAGGCCCGGGCGATGGCGGCGTGGCCGATGCCGATGGCCTCCGCGGCGACCAGGATGCGCTCCGGGTTCAGCCCGTGCAGGATGTAGTCGAAGCCGCGTCCCTCCTCGCCGATGCGGTCTTCCTCCGGCACCTCCAGCCCATCGATGAACAGCTCGTTCGAATCGACGGCATGGCGGCCCATTTTTGCGAGTTCACGCACCTGGACCTTGCTGCGGTCCAGCCTGGTGTAGAACAGCGAGAGACCCTCGCTGCGCTTGCGGACATTCTCCAGTTTCGTGGTGCGCGCCAGGATCAGCATGCGGTCCGCCACCTGCGCCGTGCTGATCCAGACTTTCTGGCCGGTGATAACGTAGCCCGCATTGCTGCGAGCCGCGAAGGTCTGCAACTGCGTCGTGTCGAGCCCCGTATTCGGCTCCGTCACCGCGAAGCAGGCCTTCTCGGCGCCCGAGATCAGCGGCGGCAGCATGCGGTCCTGCTGCGCTTCGGTGCCATGCACCACCACCGGCATCGGGCCGAAGATGTTCATGTGGATGGCCGAGGCGCCTGACATGGCGGCGCCGGATTGCGCCACCTCCTGCATCATGATGGCGGCCTCCGTCACACCGAGCCCGGTGCCGCCGACGCGTTCCGGCATGCAGATGCCGAGCCAGCCATCGGCGGCCATGGCGGCGTGGAATTCCTGCGGGAAGCGGTGCGCGCGATCCGCCGCCAGCCAGTAGTCGTCGCCGAAGCGGGCGCAGATGCGGGCCACCGCTTCGCGCAATGCCTCCTGCTGCTCGGTCAGGGCAAAATCCATGGCTGGCTGTCTTCCCGTGTCGCCCGGCTTCTCGCCGCGTCGGCCGCACCGTGCCAAGCTTCCGCCGAAGCGCAACCCCGGCAGGACCCGTGCCCCTTTTCAACCCCGCCGATTTCCACATCCCGCCCGGCCTCGTGCATGTCTGCGCCGCCGGCGAGACGCCCGTGCTGCACGCCCAGGCCATGGCCCTGTCGCGCCACGCACAGGACAAATCCACCGGCCCCGCCGGCCGCGCCAGGCTGGATGCGGAGGTCGAGCGCCTGCGCGCCCGGCTCGCTGGCTTCTGGTCCGTGGCGACCGAGGAGATCGGGCTGGTGTCCTCGGTGGCAGAGGGCATGTCCCTGCTGGTCGAGAGCCTGGACTGGCGGGAGGGCGACAACGTCGTGCTCGACCGCAACGAATACGCCTCCGTCGTCGCGCCGGTGTCGATGCGCCGCGGTGTGGAACTGCGCTTCGCCCGCATGGCGGACCCGGCGGAGGTGGCGCGGGTGGTGGATGCGCGGACGCGGATGGTCGCCGTCAGCGCGGTGTCCTACCTGGATGCGCGGCGGCACGATCTGCCGGCGCTGCGGACGGCGGCGGGCGATGCGCTGCTGGTGGTCGATTTCACCCAGGCCAGCGGCTGGCTGCCGATCGAGGCCTCGGTCGCCGATTTCGCCTTCTCCGCCTGCTACAAATGGATGCTGGGCCTGACCGGCACCGCCATCGCCTACTGGAACCGGGCGCGCCAGCCGGGCTGGGCGCAGGCGACGGCGGGCTGGTATTCCATCGTCACCGGCCCGCGCCCCGACTATGCCGGGAAGCTGGTGCTGCGGCCCGATGCCGGGGTCTTCACCCGCGGCAACCCGGCGCATGCGCCGGCCTACGCGCTGCACGCCGCGCTGGACCATTTTTCCCGATTTGAGCGCGATGCGGTGCGGCGCCATGTACAGGGCCTGACGGTGGCGCTGCTGGACCGGCTGCGGCAGGCCGGTATCGGGAGCATGACCCCGCCCGATCCGGAACATCACGGTGCCAGCGTCTGCATCGCGCATGAACGCGCCGGCGCCATCGTCGCGGCCATGGCGGTGCGCGGCGTGCTGGCCTGGAACGGCCGCGGCCGTATCCGCATCAGCTTCCACGGCTACAACGATGTTTCCGAGATTGACCCCATCATGGTCGCTTTGACCGCCGCCTTGGCCGACTGAGGAACCGACAAAGATGCTGCAAGCCCCACCCGCCGAACCCGGCATGCGCGAGGAGGATGTCGAGACCCCGGCGCTGCTGCTGGACCTCGATGCCTTCGAACACAACCTGGATACCATGGCCGCGATCCTCGCGCCGACCGGCGCGAAGCTGCGCGCCCACGCCAAGACGCACAAATCCCCGGTGGTCGCGTTGCAGCAGATGCGCCGCGGCGCCATCGGGCAGTGCGTGCAGAAGGTGGCGGAGGCGGAGGCGCTGGCCTGGGGCGGCGTCACCGACATCCTGGTCAGCAACGAGGTGATCGCCCCGCGCAAGCTGGCGCGCCTCGCCGCGCTGTCCGGCATCGCCAGGGTCGCCGTCTGCGCCGACCACGAAGCCGGGATAGCCGCCATCGAGGAAGCGGCCGAGCACGCCGGGCTGCGCATGACGGTGCTGGTCGAGATCGACTGCGGCGCCGGCCGCTGCGGCGTGACGCCGGGGCCGGAGGCGGTGGCGCTGGCCGAGCGCATCGCCGGCAGCCGGCACCTGGTCTTCGGCGGCCTGCAATCCTACCACGGCAACGCCCAGCACCGCCGCACGCCGGAAGCGCGCGCCGAGGCGATCGCCGGTGCCGCGGAAGGCACCCGCCGCACCGTGGAACAGCTCCGCCAGCGCGGCCTGGACTGCGCCATCATCGGCGGCGCCGGCACCGGCACCTTCCAGAACGAATTGGCCACCGGCGTCTGGAACGAGATCCAGGCCGGGTCCTACGCCTTCATGGATGCCGATTACGGCCGCAACGAGGACCCGCCGCCGTTCCGGCAATCCCTGTTCGTGCTGGCCCAGGTGATGTCCAGCCCGCGTCCGGGCTTCTGCGTGGTCGATGCCGGGCACAAGGCGGTGGCGATCGATTCCGGCCTGCCGCTGGTGCATGGCTTCCCGGGCGTGACCTACACCGGAGCCTCCGACGAGCACGGCAACCTGAAGGCGGAAGACCCGTCGGCGCTGCCGCGACTCGGGCAGCATGTGCGGCTGGTGCCAGGACACTGCGACCCGACGGTGGATCGCTACGACTGGTATGTCGGCGTCAGGCGCGGCCGGGTGGAGTGCCTGTGGCCGGTGGCGGCGCGGGGCGGCATGGCCTGAAGGCTGACCGCCGCGCCGGGAGACCTCAGCGGCGCTGCGGCGGCCGCATCGGCGTCGCGCGCCGCGGCGCGATGCTGCTGCGGGTCACGACGCGGGCCGGCGCGGCGGCGCGGCGCGGCGGCGTGGCGACCGGGGTACGGGCGGCGCTGCGGTTCGTTGCCGCCGTGCGGGTCGTCGCGGTGCGAACCGCGGGCGCCGCGGCCCGGGACGCCGGGCGGTTCACCACGGCGCGCGGAGCCTGTCGGGCGCCCGCGCGGGGCGCCTGCCGGGCAGCCGCGCGGGAGGTGCGGGCCGGTGCGCGGCGGGACGCGGTGGCGCGGCCGGCCTGGCGGGCCGGTGCCACCACGGCGGCGCGGGCGCTGCGCTGCACCGGCGCGGCACGGGCGCTGCGCAGGATCAGCGGTGCCGCCGGCTGCGCCATCTCGGTCCGCGGCGCGACGCCGATGCGGTCGAAGCCCTGGTCCAGCATGGCCGTCATGTGCTGGTCCCGCTCGACCCAGGAACTGCCGCCGAACACCGCACCCACGATCCGCCTGCCGTCGCGGCTGGCGCTGGTGACGATGTTGAAGCCGCTGGCCCGGATGTAGCCGGTCTTGATGCCGTCCACGCCGTCGTAGCTGGTCAGCATGCGGTTGTGGCTGCGCAGGCGCAGGCCGCGGAAGGCGGCCTCGGTGCGGCCGAAATAGTGGTAGCGGTCCGGGTAATCCAGCAGCAGGCGCCGGCCCAGCGTCGCCATGTCCCGCGCCGTGGTCACCTGGTCCCAGTCCGGCAGGCCGGAGGCGTTGCGGAAGGTGGTGCGCGTCATGCCCAGGCTGCGGGCGCGCTGCGTCATGATCTGGCCGAAGCGCTCCTCCGACCCGCCGAGCAGCTCGCCCACCGCGGCGGCGACGTCGTTGGCGGATTTGGTCACCAGCGCCAGGATCGCCTGTTCCACGGTGACGCTGCCGCCGGCCGGGATGCCGAGCTTGGAGGGGGGGCGGGACGCCGCCTCCTCCGAGATCGGCACGCTGGAGTTGAGCGCGATGCGGCCTTCGGCCAGCGCCTCGAACACCAGGTACAGCGTCATCATCTTGGTGAGCGAGGCGGGATGCCGCGTCTCGTCGGCGTTGGCGGCGACAAGGATGCCGCCCGTGCGGTGGTCCAGTACGATGGCGGCGTAGCGTTCGCTGCCGATCTGCGCCCGGGCGGGCGCAGCGGCGGTGAACAGGCAAGCCGCGAGCGTGACCAGGCCAGCCAGGGTCCCGAGCCGGATGGACATGGCGTTCAACCCCCTGTGTGGCCCACCCCCCGTGCGCCACCGGAAGTTGAGCCTAGGGAGTTTCGGGGCAATTTGTCGACGGGGGCGAAAGCAGAACATGATGTGGCAACAAGTAGTTGGGCATCACGCCTGCCATCGCGACTCCGTCGCCGCCATCGATCTGCGGGCGCATGAGTTCCACCGGGATCATGCTGCACTGCAAAAAAACACTTGCCTCGCCTCGCCATGCCTTGATAGAAGGCGGTCGTGCTGCACCGCAGCAAAAACAGCCCTGGAGCCGGGTCGAAGGCTCCCGCACTGGCGCTTGCGCCGGCGAGCAACAAACCGAGGAGCTGGATCACATGGCCGCAGAACTCAAATCCGACGCGAAGACCGAAGCCAAGCGCGGCATCGCGCTGGTCGACGCCGTCGCCACCCAGGCCGCCGCGCAGGCCGAAGCCCAGATGAACACGCAGGCCGAGCCGGCCCGGAAGATGATGGAAGACGGCGCCGCCAAGGCGCGCGAGACGATGGAGCAGGGCATGCAGCAGGCCACCAAGACCGCCGAGGGCTTCTACAAGGCCGCCGAGCAGGCCGCCGAGTTCAGCCGCGGCAACCTAGAGGCGATGACCAAGGCGACGCAGACCCTGACCACGGGCATGCAGGACCTCGGTCGCCAGTACTTCGCCATGTCCCAGGCGATCACCGACCACGCCATGGAAAGCGCCAAGGCGCTGTCCGGCGTGAAGAGCCTGAAGGAAGCCACTGACATCCAGGCCGCCTTCGCCAAGGCCTCGCTGGAGCGCACGATGGCCGAGACCGCGAAGCTGCAGGAGGCCGCCTATCGCCTGGCCGAGCAGGCCAGCGCGCCGCTGACCGCCCGCATGACGCTGGCCGCCGAGAAGTTCGGCAAGCCGCTCGCGGCCTGACCTTTCGCTGCCTGAACGTCGGCCGGCCCGCGGGCCGGTCGCCGAGATGCCGATGGCCCGTCCGGGTCGTGTCCTGCCGCAAGGCAGGCGCGACCGGGGCGGGCCTTCTGCATTGTGGGCCATGCCGGTTTTCCCGCATCCTGCCCCTGGCCCCGGGGCCTGCGTTAACCCAAATAGTCGCTGGCGCGGGTAGAATTGCGTCAAGCCCTTCCCGTGCGGCCCTGCGCTCCGATATCCTACGGTATCAGGCGCCCTCAACCGGCAACCCGGCAACCGGCCACCAACGACCGGCAAGCCGGGATCAGCAACCAAGGCAGGCATGAGCGACAGCGACAAGCGCCCCGGGCAAGGCAATACGGGGAACAACGGATCGGACGGCCCGAACACCGGCGTGGTGGTCAAGGCGCGGCCGCGCACCCGCAAGCCGGCGATGTACAAGGTGTTGATGCTGAACGACGACTACACGCCGATGGAATTCGTCGTGCACGTCCTGGAACGCTTCTTCCAGAAGTCGCGGGACGAGGCGACGCGCATCATGCTGCATGTCCACCGCCGCGGCGTCGGCGTCTGCGGCGTCTATACCTACGAGGTCGCCGAGACCAAGGTCACGCAGGTGATGGACCTGGCGCGGCAGAACCAGCACCCTCTGCAATGCACCATCGAGAAAGAATGATGGCGAGAACGAGTAACGGCGATTCGCATTGATCCGGCTACGAACGAAGTGCGAGCCTGGACCTGTCGCCGGAGCAGGGGCATGACCACATTGAGGGCAAACCGTGCCGGGGTGCTGCGTTGAGCACCCAGGCCACCCGTTAGGGAGCGTCAGACCATGCTGTCCCGCAACCTCGAGCAGACGCTCCACCGTGCCCTCGGCCTCGCGAACGACCGCCGGCACGAATACGCGACACTCGAACACCTGCTGCTTGCCCTGGCCGACGACGTGGACGCCGCCACCGTGCTGCGTGCCTGCGGCGTCGACAGCGACAAGTTGAAGCGCGACCTCGCCGATTTCCTGGACAAGGATCTCGCGGGCCTCGTCTCCGACCGTGCCGGCGATGCCAAGCCCACCGCGGGCTTCCAGCGCGTCGTCCAACGTGCCGCCATCCACGTCCAGTCCTCGGGCCGGGACGAGGTGTCGGGGGCCAATGTGCTGGTCGCGCTGTTCTCCGAACGCGAAAGCCACGCGGTCTATTTCCTGCAATTGCAGGACATGACCCGGCTGGATGCGGTGAACTTCATCAGCCACGGCATCGCCAAGGCGCCTGGCCGCAGCACGTCCCGCCCTGTGCAGGGCAGCGCCCAGACGCCGGAGGAGCCTGTGGAGAAGGAGGAGAAGCCGACCCGCGGCGGGGCCAACCGCGGCCAGGACGCGCTGTCCAACTACTGCGTCAACCTCAACAAGAAAGCGCAGGCGGGCAAGATCGACCCGCTGATCGGGCGCGACTCGGAAATCGAGCGCACCATCCAGATCCTGTGCCGCCGCACCAAGAACAACCCGCTGTATGTGGGCGACCCCGGCGTCGGCAAGACCGCCATCGCGGAGGGCCTGGCCAAGCGGATCATCGAGGGCGACGTGCCGGAGGTGCTGGCGAAGTCCACCATCTTCGCGCTCGACATGGGCAGCCTGCTCGCCGGCACCCGCTACCGTGGCGACTTCGAGGAACGCCTGAAGGCCGTGGTGAATGAGCTGGAGCAGCAGCCCGGCTCCATCCTGTTCATCGACGAGATCCACACCGTGATCGGCGCCGGGGCGACCTCCGGCGGCGCCATGGATGCCTCGAACCTGCTGAAGCCCGCTTTGGCCCAGGGCACGCTGCGCTGCATCGGCAGCACGACCTACAAGGAATACCGGCAGCACTTCGAGAAGGACCGCGCCCTGGTGCGGCGCTTCCAGAAGATCGACGTCAACGAGCCGAACCTGGAAGACGCGGTGAAGATCCTCCAGGGCCTCAAGACCAACTACGAGAAGCACCACAAGGTCCGCTACACGCCGGAGGCGATCCGCGCGGCGGTGGAGCTTTCCGCCAAGTACATCCATGACCGTAAGCTGCCGGACAAGGCGATCGACGTGATCGACGAGGTCGGTGCGTCGCGGATGCTGCTGCCGGAGGGCAAGCGCCGGAAGACGGTGACCTTGAAGGATGTCGAGGAGATCGTGGCGAAGATCGCCCGCATTCCCCCGAAATCCGTCAGCTCGGACGACAAGGAGACGCTGCGGAACCTGGAGCGCGACCTGAAGTCCATGGTCTTCGGGCAGGAGAAGGCGATCGACGCGCTGTCGGCCGCCATCAAGCTGTCCCGTGCCGGCCTGCGCGACGCGGAGAAGCCGATCGGCAACTACCTGTTCAGCGGCCCGACCGGCGTCGGCAAGACCGAGGTGGCGAAGCAGCTGGCCAAGACGCTCGGCATCGAGCTGATCCGCTTCGACATGTCGGAATACATGGAGCGGCACAGCGTCAGCCGGCTGATCGGCGCGCCGCCGGGCTATGTCGGCTTCGACCAGGGCGGCCTGCTGACCGATGGCATCGACCAGCATCCGCATTGCGTGCTGCTGCTCGATGAGATCGAGAAGGCGCACCAGGACCTGTACAACATCCTGCTGCAGGTGATGGACCACGGGAAGCTGACGGACCACAACGGCAAGACCGTCGACTTCCGCAACGTCATCCTGATCATGACGACCAATGCCGGCGCCTCCGACATGGCGAAGAACAGCATCGGCTTCGGGCGCGACAAGCGCACCGGGGAGGATGAGGACGCCATCAAGCGCCTGTTCACGCCGGAATTCCGCAACCGGCTGGACGCGGTGATCGGCTTCGGCGGCCTGACGCCGGAGATCGTGGCCCGGGTGGTGGACAAGTTCATCATGCAGCTTGAGGCCCAGTTGGCCGATCGCAACGTGACGATCGAACTGTCCTCCGCGGCGCGGGAATGGCTGTCCGAGCGTGGCTACGATCCGCTCTATGGCGCACGCCCGCTCGGCCGCGTGATCCAGGAGGTGGTGAAGAAGCCGCTGGCGGAGGAGCTGCTGTTCGGCAAGCTGGTCAAGGGCGGCTCGGTGAAGGTCGGCCTCAAGGACGGCGCGCTGGTCTTCGACTATTTCGAGGCCGCCCCGCCCGCTTTGCCCAAGCCGGAGGACAGCGGCGACGGCGAGGCGGAGAAGGAGCCGGAGACGGCGGAGTAGGCTCCGCCACCCGACGCCAGGCATATCCGGAAGGTGTCTCCCGCAGGGGAGGCACCTTTCTTTTTGAACGGTCTTCTGGACCGGAAGGACGAACGATGACCACCGATACGCGGATCGAGGACTGGGACAGCTACAGCGCCGGGCTGCGCGACCGCGGCCGGGAGCTGAAGGAATTGCACCCGGAGGTGGTGAAGGGCTTCGGCGCGCTCAGCCGGGCGGCCTCGACCACGAAGCTGCTGGACGCCAAGACCCGCGAGCTGATCGCCATCGCGGTTGCCGTCACCACCCGCTGCCAGGGCTGCATCGACGCCCACGCCCGCAAGGCCAAGGCGGCAGGCGCGAGCCGGGAGGAGATCGCGGAGGCGCTCGGCGTCGCCATCGCCGTCAATGCCGGGGCGGCGCTGACCTATTCCCTGCATGTGCTGGACGCGGTGGCCGGGGCAGGGGAGGGCTGAGAGGCGAGCCGGGACGCGGTTGATCGGCCTCGACCGGATTGAACGATATGGCCCCGATGCAGGTGCCGGTCAGCGGCACCTTCACCCTGGGCGGGCGGACGACGGCAGAGCTGCCCGGCGCGGCGCCGCCTATTGAATCGGCGGCCGGATGCCGACGATGGCGGCGGTCGACTCCAGAAAGGTGTTCGCGTAGCCGCTGTCCTTCCAGTACTTGTCCAGGAAGGCTGCGATCAGCGTGTGGTCCCGCACCACGAAGTGCCCATTATTGGCATCGAAGAAGTGGAAGCGGTTGTCCCGCCCGTGCCGCAGCGCGATGGCGTGGCTGCCGCCCGTGCCCGTCACGGTGATGCCGTAGCAACCATAGGCCTTGGCGGCGATGGAACGGATGAAGCCGCCGGTCAGCATCGTGGCCCGCCTCGCCTTCAGCCCGTCCGACAGCGTCATCTGGAAGGGGCCGGTGGCGGCGGTCCAGTAGTCCAGCCATCTGGCGGCGAGCGTGCCGTCTGACAGCGTCTGCGACATGGTGGATTTCCACGGCGGGTTGTCGCAGACCTTGGCGCCATCGAACGGGAAGTTCTTCGCCTGGTATTGCAGGGAGATCCAGGTGGCGGCGAGGCCGATGCAGTAGCCGTCGGTGGAGGTGCCCCAGGGCCCCGGCTGGGTCATCGCCGGCGTCTGCGCCTGGTTCATGGCGAAGACGAGCTGGCCCTTGGCCTTGGCGGCATTCTGCAGCGCGTTCCATTGCATGGCGATGCACCTTCCGGGGTGATGCACCCTATCCCCCAGGTCGGCCGCCCGCGATCGATGTTTCGTTTCGGGTGTTTCGCGCTACCCCGCCGGGATGCCGACGAAGTCCAGCACCTCCCGGTACACCGGCGCCGCCGCCAGGCCGATGGTCCGCAGCGGCGCGGCGAGGGCGGCCATGATGCCGATATGGCCGACATCCTCATACAGCTGCGCCCGCACCGGCCGGCTGGCGGCCTGGAGCGCCGCCGTCAGCTCGCGGGTGTGGAACGGCCCGACCACCGTATCCGCCAGCCCGTGCAGCAGCAGCATCGGCGGCGCGCCGGCCAGGGTGGCGCGGTCCGGCGTCGCCTGGATCAGGCCACCGGGCGCCTCGGCGAAGATGCTGATGATCGGCTCGTAGTCCGGCTGCCACCAGATCGGCGCGGCCAGCAGGATGCCGCCGGCGAGGCCAGGCTGCACGCCCCAGCCCGGGTCCAGCGCCAGCGATGCCGCCAGGAATCCGCCGGCCGAATGGCCCATGGCATAGGCCGGCCCGCGCGGGACCTGCGGCGCGGTCCGCAGCCAGCGCATGGCGAGCGCCGCATCCTCGACGAAATCCGGCCAGCGTGCCTCAGGCCACAGCCGGTAGTCCGGCACCGCCACCGCGATGCCGCGCACCGCCAGGGTGCGGGCGAGGAAGGCGTAGTCCTTGCGGCTGCCGGTCTCCCAGCCGCCGCCATGGAAGAACACCACCAGCGGCGTCTCCGGCCCCGGCATCGGCGGCAGGGTCAGGTCCAGCCGGTGGCGGGGCAGGGGGCCATAGGCCAGGTCCGGCACCAGCATGCTGCCGCGGCGGGGCGTGAACGCATTTGCCAGGTCGGTCGGCGAGCAGCCCGCGAGCAGCGGCGCGCCGAGCAGGAGGCGGCGGCCGATCAGGCGCCGAGATCCTCGCGCGCCTGCACCAGGGCGCGGCGCTGGGCGTCGGTCACTACCGGATAGTGCAGGGCTAGATCCTCCAGCGCCTTGGCGATGGCGGCGGCGACCACCAGGCGGGTGAACCACTTGCGGTCCGCCGGCACCACGTACCAGGGCGCGTCGGGCGTGGCGGTGGCGCGGATCGCGGCCTCGTAGGCGGCGTGATAGGCGTCCCAGTGCTTGCGCTCCGAGACGTCGTTGGCGCTGAACTTCCAGTGCTTCTCCGGCTCCGCGACCCGCTTCAGGAAGCGTTCGCGCTGTTCCTCCGGGCTGACATGCAGGAAGAACTTCAGCACCACCACGCCCTGCCGGCCGAGGTAGCGCTCGAAGGCGGCGATATCCTCCAGCCGCTCGTCCCAGATGCGCTTGGTCAGCAGCTTCGGCGGCAGCTTCTGCGACTCGACGATGGCCGGATGCACGCGCGCCACCAGCACTTCCTCGTACCAGGACCGGTTGTGGATGCCGATGGTGCCGCGGCTGGGCATGGCAGTGACGTGGCGCCAGAGGAAATCGTGGTCCAGCTCGTTTGCGCTCGGTGCCTTGAAGGACGTCACGTGGCAGCCCTGCGGATTGACGCCGGAGAAGACGTGCTTGATGGCGCCGTCCTTGCCCGCGGCGTCCATCGCCTGGAAGATGCAGAGGACCGCCCAGCGATCCTGCGCGTACAGCATGTCCTGCTGCGTCGCGAGGTAGTCGACCCCGCGCTGCAACTGCTCGGCGGCTTCCTTCTTCTTCATCTCGAGGCCGGCGGTGTCGTCCGGGCGGTGGTCCTTCAGGTGGAAGGCCTTGCCATCCTCCACCCGGAAGCGCGACAGCACCGATTCGATCAGTCGTTCCACCTGTCGCGTTCCCTTGCTCATTCCGGCCGCAGCATCCGCCAGCCGGCCACGGCCTGCAGCGCCAGCGTCATCGCCAGGGCCCAGCCATATCCGGCCGTATTCCAGCCGCCATCCGCGCCGGTCGGCCAGAGGTCGAGGATCCAGCCGATGGCATTCTGTAGCAGGAACACCAGCACCAGCATCGTCACGTTGATGGCGGTGGCGACCCGCCCCGCCAGTTCCGCACCGAAGCGCTGGCCGATGGCGGCATAGCCGGAGGGGCCGGCGGCGCCGCACAGCGCGAAGGCGAACCAGACCAGCCCGAGCGCCACCATCCCGCGCGGCGGCTGCGCGATCAGCAGGACCTGCACCAGCGCGATGCCGCCCATGGCGAGCCACGGCACCAGCATCGGGTGGTGCCCGCGGCGTTGCAGGAGGGAGGCGAGCTGGCCGGTGCCGGCGCTGCCCACCATCAGCCCGGCGGCGTAGCACAGCAGCAGCAGGGCCCGCGCCGCCTCCGCTTGCTGTCCCACGTCGCGCAGCCACGGCCCGGCCCAGAGCCCCTGGTAGGTGAAGTTCAGCGCCGAGAGCAGCGCGACGGAGGGCGCGAAGCGCAGGAAGGCCGGGTGGCGGAAGATGCGGCCGAACTCGCCGATCTCCTGCCCCAGCCGCCGCTTCGGCGGGGAAGCTGCCCCCGGCCCGCGATCCGGCACCGAGATCCAGATCCACAGGCTGACGCCAACGGACATCGCGGTCAGCAGCCCGAAAATGCCGCGCCAGCCGATCTCCGGCACCAGCAGCGCCACCGGCACCGTCGCGGCGATGCTGCCGAAGGAGCCGACCAGGACACCATAGCCGGTCATCCCGGCGACGCGGTCGCGCGGGTACCACTGCGTGTTGACCTTCAGCATGGCGATCAGCCCGGCCGAGATTCCGAACCCCGTCACCACCCGGCCGAGCGCAAGCCCGAAGGTGCCGGTGGCCAGGGCGCACAGCAGGAAGCCGGTGGCCGCGACCAGCGCCAGCACGGCCTGCACCCGCCTTGCGCCCCACAGATCGATGGCGAGCCCGACCGGCAACTGCGCCGCCGCATAGGCCGCGAAGAACATCGCGGCCAGCAGGCCCAACTCGCTGGCGGACAGCGCGAATTCCAGCGCCAGCAACGGGCCGAGCGTCGCGATCATGGTGCGCGACGCCTGGTTGACGAAGTTCAGCCCGGCCAGGGGCAGCGTGATCCGGGCGAATTGCCGCATGAAATCAGGGCAGCCGGAGGCGGACGCTGACGGGGCAGTGGTCGGACAGGGTCTGCCGGTAGCGGTTGCCGCGCTCGGCATAGGCCATCACGGCCAGGCTGCGCGGCACCAGCCACTCCCGCGCCGGCCCGCCGAGCCAGAGATGGCTGACGAAGGGCCGCCCGCCGCGCGCATCGGCCCAGCAGGGGGAGGACAGCCCCTCCGTCGCGCGGATCATGGGTGCTGCGTCGTCCAGGATGGTGCCGAAATCATCGCCGGGCCGGATGCGACGGTTGAAGTCGCCGAGGATGGCGAAGGCCACGCCCTCCCGCTCCCGCGCCGCCGCCCATTCGGCGATGATGCGGCCCTGGCGCGCCAGGTTGTCGCAGTCCCGCGGGGCGGAGGGGCCGAAGCGGTCCTCCCGGCAGCCGGCGTCGAGATGCACGGACAGCAGCCGCAGGCGGGCGCCACCGCTTCCCTCCGTGGCGGGGGCCTCCACCAGGATATCGGCGCCGCGGCGCAGGCTGTAGCGGGCACGCGGAAACAGGTCGAGGCCGCGCAAATCGGGCATCGGCGTGGCGCGCAGGGTGCGGCGGATGGCGAAGCCGGGGCGCTGGACGTCCGCCTCGTCGGTCAGGTGGATGGTCCAGTCGGCCGGGTCGAAGACGCGGGCGGCGGCCTCCGCGCCGTCGATCTCCTGCAACGCCACCACATCGGCGGCGAGGCGGCGGGCGTAGTCGCGCAGCAGCCGGAAATCGGCGGGCTCGCGAGCCGCGATGTTGCGCGGCAGGGCGGGGTGGCCCTCCGGCTTCAGGGTCAGCCAGGCGATGTTCCAGGTGGCGAGCTTGAGCTCCGCCGCCTGGGAAGGGGCGGCGAACAGGACCAGCAGGGCGAACAGGATACGGCGCATGGCGCGGCTATAGCAGCAGGGCGGGCGCGGTGTCCTGCCGCGGCGGGGTCGAAACTTCCAGCGTGCGAGCACCGCATAGCAGTAGAAATTCGGCGACGGCGTCCATCTCCGCCGCGTCGCGCGTCGGGTCGTGGAACGGGTCGGCGCGCGGGCTGCCGCGCGGTACCCAGATGACGGTCTCGTAGCGGGCGCGGGTCAGCAGCACGCGGTAGGTGTTGCGGATGAAGGTCGCGTCCTTCCCAGCCCGCTGCCAGGCCGCGCCCACGAAGCTGCGCGCCTGCCAGGCACCGCCGCGACGGATGAAGTCGCCGCCCCAGGCGAGGCCGGCGACATCCAGTTCCAGCCCCTGGCAGTCATATTCCGTGGCGATGGTCTCCAGCGCGTCGGAGCCGCGCACGTCGGGCCAGCGGCGCAGGAACCAGTCCGCCACATCCTCCAGCTGCACGCCGAGCCCCTCCGCCCGCAGCCGCTTTGCACCCGCCGAGGCCAGCAGCCCGGCGCGGCGCTGCCCGCGCGCCAGGCCGCGCAGCGCGGCGCGCATCGCCGCCAGGTCACGGGTCACCAGGAAGGGCAGGGTGCAGCCGGCAGCGAGAGCCCGCGCCTCCGCCACCGCCCCGCGCAGCACCGCATCCACCCAGGCGGCGCCGGCGGTTTCGCGGATGCTGCGGATCGGCGTCACCAGGTCCAGGGCCGAGTCCAGCGCCAGCCAGCCGGCGCCGGGCACGTCCAGCCCCTGCTGCCCGCGCGGCGCGGCGACGGCGCGCCAGCGCGAATCGGACTCGATGACCCGGCCCCATTCGGCGAGGCCGGCCTCGCCGGTGTTGATCTCCTGTCCCTGGCCGATCAGCGCGACCACCACGGCCCAGCCCTCGTGCCGGCCCATGATGTCCAGCGTATGCCCGGGCTCGCTCAGGCTGAGGCGAGAGGGGCGGTTGCGGGTGCCGAGGCGCGCCTTGGCCGCATCCCAGGCGCGCTGCGCCTCGTCGAAGACGATCATGCGCTCGGGCGGCGCGGCGGCGGCCCCGGCGTTGTCCTCGAGGAACCGGTGCACGTTCTGCAGCGCGGCCTTGACGCGACGTTCGGCCTCCGCCCGCCCGCATTCGCCGCGCAGCACGGCATCCCGCACCAGGGCGGCACGCAGCACGGCGATCAGCGGCGCGTTGCCGGTGAGGAAGGCGGCGCCATCCTGCTTCGCGGCGCCGAAGATGGCGTTGAGGCCGCAGAGGGTCTTGCCCGCGCCCGGAATGCCGGTGACGAACACCACCGTCTTCGCCTTCTCCTGCCGCGCCAGGGCGACCGCGCGGCTGATCGCGGCGGCCGTCCGTGTCAGGTTGGCGGCGTCGGCGCGGGCGCTGGCGATCTCGGCGACGCCGTTGCGGGCGTAGAGCAGCGTCGCCGCCTCCACGATCGTCGGCACCGGGCGGTAGGGCGCGGCGAGCCAGGCCGCGCCATCCAACGCGCCGCCCAGGGGGGCGGTGGACTGCACCCAGGCCAGCAGGTCGCCAAGGCCGGCCGCACCGCAGGCCAGCGGTTGCAGCACGCCGTCCCAGAACAGCGGCGGCTGAGGCGGCGGGCGGAACCCGCCCTCGCCGGCGACCAGCACGGGCAGGATCGGGTGGCGGCGGCTGCCGGCGTGGAAGTCGCGCAGGTCCAGCGCGTAATCCTCGGCCTCCGCCAGCGCGGCGGGGGTGGCGGCGGCCGTCTTGAACTCCAGCGCCAGGATGGCGCGGTCGGTCAGCAGCACCGCGTCGACGCGCTTTTCCAGCCGCAGCAGGTCGTATTCCAGCGCCAGCGTCCAGGCCGCGCCGTCGGCTTCGGCGACCGCCTGCCGCAGCGCCGCCACCTGGCCGCGCCAGGCGAAATCCTGGTCCGGCGAGCCGGGATAGCCGTGCGCCTGCTGCGCGGCGGCAAGACGGCCGACGATATCCGCGGGATCGCGGGCCAGCAGTTCGAACCCCGTGCAGGACAGCCAGGCGCGCATCCGCGCGAGCCTACACGTTGCGCTTCCGGGATGGCCAGGTGGCCAGCAGCATGCTGCCGGTCAGCAGGCAGAAGCCGGCCGCATGCGCGGCGGTGAAGGTCTCGCCCAGGAACGCCACCGCCACCACGGCCGCCGTCGCCGGCAGGAACGCCGTGAAGATCCCGGCGATCCCGGCCGGGGCGCGCTTCATGCCGGCGTACCACAGCAGCAGGCACAGCACGCTGGTGGTCAGGCTGTGGAACACCAGCAGGCCGGCCACCGCCGGGTCCGCCAGTGCCGCGACGCTGCCGAGCACCGGCAGGCAGAAGGGCAGCAGCATCAGCACGGAGAAGCCCTGCATCCACAGGCTGGCGGTCACCACCGGCACGCGCCCGGCGATGCGCTTGGCGAGCAGCACATACATCGCCTCGCCGCAGACGCCGCCGAATACCAGCAGGTTGCCGAGCAGCGACCCATGCCCCTCGGCCCCGACGCGGGCCACCGTGATGGCGCCCATGCCGAAGGCGGCGAGCGCGACCGCGGCCCATTGGCGCGGCGGCAGCGTCTCCCGCAGCCACACCGCGCTGCCGATGGCGACCACGGCCGGCAGCGTCGCCAGTACCAGCCCGGCCTCCAGCGCCGTGGTCAGCCGCAGGCCCGCGAGCAGGCCGGCATTGTAGATCACCGTGCCGAAGGCCGCCTGCAACGCCAGGTTCCACAGGCTGCGGCCATCCACCCGCACGCGCCCATCCATCGCGCGCGCCAGCGGCCACAGCACGGCGACGGCCAGCGCGCAGCGCAGCCCGGCGATCATCGGAATGGGCAGGGAGGCCGCCAGCAGCTTCGCGACGCCGACATTGGCGCCGACCAGCGCCATGGAGGCGGCGAGTTGCGCGTAGGCGGTCAGCACATCGTCAGGCTTCGCCGTCGCGCCTGAACGGCGACATCTGGCCCAGGGCCTCCATCTCCGCCAGCATCGCCGGGCGCTCCCGGTCCAGGAAGTCCGCGATGGCGCGGCGCAGGCCCGGGTGCTGGATCCAGTGTGCGGAGTAGGTCGGCACCGGCAGGTAGCCGCGCTGGATCTTGTGCTCGCCCTGCGCGCCGGCCTCGACGCGGGGCAGCCTGTGCTCGATCGCGAAGTCGATGGCGCGGTAGTAGCACAGCTCGAAATGCAGGAAGGGCGCATCCACGATGCAGCCCCAGTTGCGGCCGTACAGCGCCTCCGACCCCAGCAAGTTCAGCGCGCCGGCCACCGGTTCGCCATCCTGCTCGGCCACCATCAGCACCACCTTGTCGCCGAGCCTCTCGCCGAGCAGTGGCCAGAACGCCTTCTTGAGGTAGGCGCTGCGGCCCCAGCGCTTGTCGGTGGTGGCCAGGTAGAATTGGTGGAAGGCGTCCCAGTGGCGCCGGGTGATCTCGTGCCCGCGCAGCGTCTTCAGCACGAAGCCGGAGGCTTCGGCATCGCGCCGCTCGCGCTTGATCTGCTTGCGCTTGCGGCTGGACAGCGCGGCCAGGAAGTCGTCGAAGCTCGCATAGCCCGGGTTGGTCCAGTGGAACTGCGTGCCGATGCGTTGCAGCCAGCCGGCTGCGCCGAGCGTCTCCCATTCCTCCGGCGTGCAGAAGGTGCAGTGGACGGAGGACAGATCGAGCTGCCCGCAGGCCTGCACCAGACCCTGCGCCAGCGCTCCCGCACCGATGCCCGCATCGGGCCGCACCAGCAGCCGCGGCCCCGGCACCGGGCTGAACGGGGAGGCGACCTGGAGCTTGGGGTAGTAGCGGCCGCCCGCCCGCTCATAGGCATCCGCCCAGGCGAAATCGAACACGTATTCGCCCTGGGAATGCGCCTTGGCGTAGCAGGGCGCGCAGGCCAGCAGGCGCCCGGCCCCGTCCCGCAGCGCCGCATGCTGCGGCAGCCAGCCGCTGCGCCCGCCGGTGCTGCCGGATTCCTCCAGCGCCAGCAGGAAGGCGTGGCTGACGAAGGGGTTCTGGTCGCCGGCGCAGGCATCCCACTCCAGCGCCGGGATCTCGGCGATGGAGCGGTGGAGCGCGAGGCTCAGTTCAGGCTGGTCGTCGGGCATGGCAGGACAGGTTGGGCGCGCGGCGGCCGCCGCAACCGGTCAGCCAATCTCGAACATGCCTTCGACTTCCACGGCCGCATCCGCGGGCAGGGAGGGCACGCCGATCGTGGTCCGCGCATGCCGCCCGGCCTCCCCGAACACCGCCACCGCGAGGTCGGAGGCGCCGTTCATCACCACCGCGTGCTGGGTGAAATCCGGCCCCGCGGCAATGAAGCCACCGAGGCGCACCACCCGCTTCACCCGGTCCAGGTCACCCACCGCCGCCTTCACCTGTGCCACCAGGTTGATGAAGCAGAGCCGCGCCGCCTCCTGCCCCTGTTCCAGCGTCACGCCCTGGCCGACCTTCCCGGTGAAGGCCACCTTGCCGTCCTTGAACGGGATCTGCCCGGAGACCACCAGCAGGCTGCCCACCTGGTTGAAGCCGATGTAGTTCGCCACCGGGGCCGCCGGCTGCGGCAGGGTGATGCCCAGTTTCTGGAGAGTAGCCTCGACCGACATGCCCGTTCCCTATCCCACCAGCTTGAGTTGCCGCCGCCGGGCGCGCGGCGCCGGGGCGGCGGGCAGGTCCATCGGCAGCAGCGGCAGTTGTTCCGCGGCGTGGCCCGTCGCATCCGGCGCGCAATCCGCCTCGGAGGGGTCGGACAGGTCGCGCCGGCCGAGATAATCCAGCGCCAGCCGCCGGAACGCCCAGTCCAGCACGCTGGTGGCGCGGCGGATCGCCGGGTCGCCCTCCACCAGGCCGGCAGGGCCGAAGCGGGTATAGGCATAGGCCTCGATGTAGGCGTCCAGCTTCACGCCGCCGGCGAGCCCGATGGAAACCGCCTGCAGCATCGCGTCCATCAGGCTGCGATAGGCGGCGGATTCCTTGCTCAGCGCGACGGTGACCTCGGCCAGCCGGCCCTCGGCATCCTCCGCCGTCCGCAGCACCACCTTGTGGCCGCCGACCGAGACGCGCCAGACGGCACCGGATGGGCGCAGCGCGCGCGCCGGTTCCAGCAAGGGCGGCGCGGCGCGGGCCGGAGCAGCCTCGGCCACCGGCATCGGCGGCGCCACGTGCAGCCAGGGGGAGGCGGCGCGGGCCATCGCGGCCCAGTCGGCATCCGGCACCGGGGCCAGCAGAGTCTCCGCCGCGGCGCGGCCGATGCGCAGCGCGTTGCGGGTGGGCACCTCGGCCACCCAGCCGCCGCGATCCAGCGAGAGCCGCGTGGCGCCGGGGGCAGGGGCGAGCCCGCCGGTCTCGGCCCCCAGCATCGCCTCCACGGCATCCGGGGCGGCGAGCGCGACCAGGACCTGGTGGCGCAACCCGGGGCTGCCGGCCGCCGCATCCAGCGCGGCCCGCGCCGCCTCGGCCAGGCCCGGCACGACCGTGGCGCCGGGCGGCGGCGGCGCGAACAGCGCCACCGGCTCCTTCGCCCCCAGAAGCTCCGCGATGCGGCCGGATTCGGCTTCCGCCGCGCCGCGCGTCAAGGCCGCGATGGCGGCGCCGACGGCACGCGCCTCGGCCGAGCCGTAGCGCAGGCCAAGGCCTGCGAAGAGCCCGGCCAGGTCGCAGAAGCCGACGCCCAGCCGCGGCGCCTTGGCCCCCGTCCAGATATCGAGCGCCCGCACCGCCACGCCGACGGCCGCGACGTAGCCGGCCGCATCGAAGCCGCCCTCCGCATCCAGGAAGGCCGGCAGGTTCAGCACGAAGCGGGCCGGGCCACGCGCCTCGCCGCGCCAGATGGCGACGCCGGGGGCGCCGCGGCGGGACAGCAGCAGGGCGCGCAGGGCGGCGGCGAAGCGGTCCTGCGCCGCGGCATCGGCGAGCACGCCAAGCTCCCGCCCCCGCAGCGCCAGCCGGCCGATCCAGGCCTCCGCCAGCTTCGGAAACACCACCGGGCCGCTGCCCGGTGCCAGCGCGGCGATGGCCTCCGCCGCCGCCTCGTCCCAGTCGAGCGGCAGGGCGATCGGGCGGGGGGCGGCGTCGGGGTCCGGCGCGGCGCGCACCCGCCACAGCCCGACCCGATCCCACAGCGTTCCGGCGAGTGATGTCATGGGATCAGCCTAGAGCCCCCCGGCGCCCGGCGGAAGCCGTATCTGGTGGGTCGAACCGCCCGTTCGCGCAACATCCTGTGGACAAGCGCCGATTTTGCGCCGGGCCGGGGGTTGTGCGAAACTGCGTGCCTCCGCATCTGCCCGACCGCGGATGCACGGAGCCCGAGGACCGCATATGTCGCTGATGCTGCGCCTGACCGCCACCCTGTCCGGCCGCAAGATCGGCACCGACCGCTTCGGCAATGCCTACTACGAATCCCGCAAGGATTACCTGGGCTATGGCCGCAAGCGCCGCTGGGTGCTGTATGCCGGCACGCCGGAGGCGACTAGCGTGCCGCCGGAATGGCACGCCTGGCTGCACCACACCTCCGCCCTGCCGCTGGACGAGGCGAAGCGCCATCCCTGGATGGTGGAACACCGCCCGAACCCGACCGGCACCGCCCAGGCCTGGCACCCCGCTGGCCATGACTATTCCGGCGGCCGCCGCCAGGTGACGACCGGCGACTACGAGGCGTGGACCCCATGAAGGGCCGTTCCCTCACGGAAGTCCTGGCCGGCGCCCTGGTGCTGCTGGTGACCGGCAGCTTCCTCGCCTACGCCGTCACCAACAGCGGCCGCGGCGGCTTCTCCGGGCCCGGCCTGACGCTGAGTGCGAAGTTCGAGCGGATCGACGGCCTGGCACCGGGTGCCGATGTGCGGGTCGCCGGGGTCAAGGTCGGCAGCGTGGTGGACCAGCGCATCGACCCGACCACCTTCCTCGCGGTGCTGACCATGCGGATCGACGCATCGCTGCGCATGCCGGCCGACAGCTCCGCCGAGATCGCCAGCGAGGGCTTGCTCGGCGGCCGCTTCGTCTCGCTGGTGCCGGGCGGGGCGGATCGTATCCTGGCCGATGGCGGGGAGATCACCATCACCCAGTCCGCGATCAGCCTGGAGAGCCTGCTCGGCCGCTTCATCTTCTCGATGACGGAAGCGCCGGCGCGCGGCGGCGAGGCCGCGCCGACCCAGCCATGACGGCGCTGGACCCGCCCGCAAGCTGGCCCGGCGCCGATGGCACGCCGCTGTCCTGCCGGGAGAAGCTGAAGGTGCTGGCGGAAAACCACCGTGAGGCCGCGCAGGTGCTGCGCGACGCCTTCGAGGATGCGGTGCTGATGGGGGTGGACGAGGCCGCCATGCGGCGCATTTTTGCCGAGATGGTCGCGGCCCTGCCCAGCCCGAAGCGCGGCGCATGATCCGCCTCGCACTGGCCTTCACCCTGCTCGCGCTGCCCGCCATGGCTCAGGAATGGCGGCCGCAGCGCGTTGCAGTATTGCAGGCGCTGGACAAGGTGACGGCGCGCATCACCCTGCTGCGCGCCACGCTGAACCAGCCGGAACGCTTCGGCAGCCTGACCATCACCGTGCGGTCCTGCTTCGCCCGGCCGCCGGACGAGGTGGCGGACGCCTCCGCCTGGATGGAGATCACGGACAGCCGCGCGGCGGCCGATGCGCCGCCCGCCTTCCGCGGCTGGATGTTCGCCCAGGCGCCGGGCGTGAACATGCTGCAGCACCCGGTCTACGACATCCGCATCCTGGAATGCCGGTCTCAATAGCCGGGGCGCAGGTGCCGTTCAGTCGCCGCGCAGCTTCAGGATCTCGGCGCGAACCTGATCCGCGTCCACCGCGTCGTCCCAGCGCGCCTGTTCCTCCACCGCCTCCGACAGCAGGCGCTTGTAGAACTGGCGCGGCACCTCGTGGCAGCCGAACTGCGCGAGGTGGGCGGTCTGGAACTGCGCGTCCAGCAGGGTGAAGCCGAACAGCCGGAGCCGCGCCGCCAGATGCACCAGCGCCACCTTGGAGGCGTCGCGGGCGCGGCTGAACATGCTCTCGCCGAAGAAGGCGCCGCCGAGCGCCACGCCGTACAGCCCGCCGACCAGTTGCGGCCCGCCGTCGCCGGGCAGCCAGGCCTCCACCGAATGGGCATGGCCCATGCGGTGCAGGGCGCCGAACAGGCGCTCGATCTCGGGATTGATCCAGGTGTCCTCGCGCCCTTCGGCCGGGGCGGCGCAGGCGGCGATGACGCCGTGGAAGTCGCGGTTGGTGGTGACGGTGAAGCCGCCGGACAGCACCGTGCGCCGCAGCCGGCGGGACAGGTGGAAGCGGTCCAGCGGCAGCACGCCGCGCTGTTCCGGGTCCAGCCAGTACAGCCGGTCCCCGCGCCGCGTCTCGGCCATGGGGAACAACCCCGCCCGATAGGCGCGGAGCATCAGGTCAGGCGTGATTTCAAACTGGCGCCGGCTCACCCCGCCAGTATGCGCCAACCTGGATGGCGCTGCGAGGGCAGGTTGCCGCAGCGGCTGTCAGGTTTATGTTGGCATTGTCAAGATTGTTGAGAGACGAATTTCTCCAGCCAGTGGATCGTATAGTCGCCGGCCTGGAATTGCGGGTCGGCTACGATGCGCTGGTGCAGCGGCAGCGTGGTCTTGATGCCGCTGACCACCATTTCCGCCAGCGCGCGGCGCAGGCGGGCGATGGCTTCCGGCCGGGTCTGGCCATGCACCACCAGCTTGGCCACCAGGCTGTCGTAGTGCGACGGCACGGTATATCCGGAATACAGCGCGCTATCGACCCGCACGCCGAGCCCGCCGGGCGCGTGGTACATGTCCACCCGGCCGGGGCTGGGGGCGAAGGTCTCGGGGTCTTCGGCCGTGATCCGGCACTCGATCGCGTGGCCGGAGAAGCGCACCTCGTCCTGCGTATAGCCGAGCGGTTCGCCGGCCGCGATGCGGACCTGTTCCTTCACCAGGTCGACGTTGCAGACCATCTCGGTGACGGGATGCTCGACCTGCAGGCGGGTGTTCATCTCGATGAAGGCGAACTGGCCATCCTGCCACAGGAACTCCAGCGTGCCGGCGTTGCGGTAGCCGAGCTGGCGCAGACCGCCGGTGACCTGCGCGCCGAGCGCCATGCGTTCGTCATGCGTCAGCACCGGACTGCCGGCTTCCTCCACCAGCTTCTGGTGGCGGCGTTGCAGCGAACAGTCGCGTTCGCCGAAATGCACGACGCTGCCGTAGTTGTCGGCCAGCACCTGCAACTCGATGTGGCGCGGCCGGTCGAGGTACTTCTCGAGGTAGACGCTGTCGTCGCCGAAGGCGGCCTTGGATTCGGCGCGGGCGACGCGGAAGGCCTCGTCCAGCTCGTCCTCGCTGCGCGCCACCTTCATGCCGCGCCCGCCACCACCGGCGGCCGCCTTGATCAGCACCGGGTACTTCACCTGGTCGGCGACGGCGCGGGCTTCCTCGAAGCTCGTCACGGCGCCCTCGGAGCCCGGCACCAACGGCACGCCGAGCCGGCGCATCGCGTCCTTGGCGGCGATCTTGTCGCCCATCATGCGGATATGCGCGGGCGAGGGGCCGATGAAGGCGAGGCCATGCGCCTCCACCATCTCGGCGAAGTTCGCATTCTCCGACAGGAAGCCGTAGCCGGGATGGATCGCCTCCGCCCCGGTGATCGCGGCCGCCGAGAGGATCGCCGCCATGTTCAGGTAGCTGTCGCGGGCCGAGGGCGGGCCGATGCAGACGCTTTCATCGGCCAGCCGCACATGCATCGCGGTGTTGTCCGCGGTGGAATGCACCGCGACGGTGCGGATGCCCATCTCCTGGCAGGCACGATGGACGCGGAGCGCGATCTCGCCGCGGTTCGCGATCAGAACCTTCCTGAACATCACTCGATGATCATCAACGGCTCGCCGTATTCCACCGGCGACCCGCCATCGACGAGGATGCGCGTCACGGTCCCGGCGCGCGGGGCGCGGATCTGGTTGAAGGTCTTCATCGCCTCGATCAGCATCAGCGTCTGGCCCTGCGCGACCTTGGCGCCGAGCGTGACGAAGGCCGCGGCACCCGGCTCGGGCGAGAGGTAGGCGACGCCGACCATGGGGGAGGTGACCAGGCCCGGATGCGCCGCATCGGCCTCCGCCGCCGACACCGCGGCGACCGGCGCCGCCACGGCGGCCGGCGCGGCCGCGGCCGGCACATGCGCCACCGCCTGCACCGTCACCTGGCGCGCCACGCGGATGCGGCTGTCCTTCTCGACCAGCTCGATCTCGGTGAGGTCGGTCTCGCGCAGGATCTTGGCGAGTTCACGGATCGCGTCCGCGTCGAATCGCACGCCCGACATCAGGGCTCTCCCTCTGCGGCCACGAGCTCGGCCATCGCCTGGAGCGCCAGCGCATAGCCCTGGATGCCAAGCCCGGCGATGACGCCGGTGGCGGCCTTGGAGACGTAGCTCAAGTGGCGAAATTCCTCGCGGCGGTGGATGTTGGAAATGTGGACCTCGATCACCGGCAGGTCGACGGCCTTCAACGCATCCATTAGGGCGATGGAGGTGTGGCTGTAGCCGGCCGGATTGATGATGATGCCGGCGGCGCGGCCGCGGCATTCCTGCACCCAGGTGATCAGCTCGCCCTCGCCGTTCGTCTGCCGGAAGTCGATGGCGAGGTCGAGCTGGTCCGCGGTCTCGGCGCACAGTGCCTCCACGTCGTCGAGCGTCGCGGCGCCATAGATCTCCGGCTGGCGGGTGCCGAGCAGGTTCAGGTTGGGGCCGTTCAGGACGACGATCAGCGGCGGGGTCACGGGAATCCCGGGTTTTTCAGGGTGGGCCGGGCTAGCACGGCCCGAACGGCAGGGGCAAGCCGGCCGCCAGGCTTCCATATGCCAGCCCTGCGCCGGGTGCGTCTTGTTCGCGGCCCGGGCGGCGGCCATCTTCCGGGCATGACAGAGACGCGCATGACGATCTCCATCGAGGTGAACGGCGAGGCCCGGCAGGTGCCGGAGGGCGCCTCCGTGGCCGAGCTGCTGACGCTCATCGGCCTCGCGGCGCCCAAGGTCGCGGTCGAGCGCAACCTGGAGATCGTGCCGCGCTCCGCCTGGGCCGCGACACGGCTGGCCGAGGGCGACCGGCTGGAGATCGTGCATTTCATCGGGGGTGGCTGAGATGGACGGATTGGCACAGGCTGACGAGGGCTGGACCGTCGCCGGCCGGCGCTTCCGCTCCCGCCTCGTGGTCGGCACCGGCCGCTACAAGGACCTGCCGGAGACGCAGCGCGCCATCGAGGCCTCGGGCGCGGAGATGGTGACGGTGGCGGTGCGCCGCGTGAACCTGTCCGATGCCAGCCAGCCGATGCTGCAGGATTTCGTCCCCCCCGACCGCTACACCTACCTGCCCAACACCGCCGGCTGCTTCACCGCGCAGGATGCCGTCCGCACCTTGCGCCTGGCGCGGGAAGCGGGGGGCTGGAACCTGGTGAAGCTGGAGGTGCTCGGCCCGCCGCCCTTCCTGTATCCGGACATGGCCGCGACCTTCGAGGCCGCGGCGGCGCTGCTGGCCGATGGCTTCGAGGTGATGGTCTATTGCGCCGACGACCCGGTGGCGGCGAAGCGGCTGGAGGAGATGGGCTGCGTCGCCATCATGCCGCTCGGCGCACCGATCGGCTCCGGCCTCGGCGTCGCCAACCCCTTCATGATCAAGGCGATCATCGCCCAGGCGAAGGTGCCGGTGCTGGTCGATGCCGGCATCGGCACGGCGTCGGACGCCGCGCTGGCGATGGAGCTCGGTTGCGACGCGGTGCTGCTGAATTCGGCCATCGCCCATGCCGGGGACCCGGTGCGGATGGCCCGCGCCATGAAGGCGGCGGTGGAGGCGGGGCGGGACGCCTTCCTGGCCGGCCGCATGCCGCGCAGCGCGGCGGCGGACCCGTCCTCGCCGGTCTCCGGGCTGATCCGCTGAACGCAGGCTTGTTCCCAGACGTGAACTAAGTTTAGCGTTATTCCCGTGGCGAACGGTTCGCCATGGGAGGAAAGCATGTTCAGCCGTCGGTTGTGGTCCCTGTTCGGGGCCGTTGCGCTCTCAGCCTGCGTCGAGGCGCCGCAGCAGGCCGTCTATGTCCAGCCGCAGGGCCAGATCCAGCAGCGCGCCGTGGTGACCCGGCCGGCCTGCAACACCGCCTTCCGCGTGGTCAACCAGTCCGGCCGCACGGTGGAGCGGCTGTATTTCAGCCATTCGAGCCTGGGCGCCTGGGGCAATGACCAGCTCGGGCGGTCCGTGCTGGCGCCGGGGCGGCAGGTGACCTACCGGGCCGCCAATGAAGGCTCCTACGACTTCCGCGTGGTCTGGAACAACGGCCAGGCCTCCGAACTGCGCCGCATCAATGTCTGCGCCGCGAGCCAGATCACCATCACCAACCGGGGGCTGATCGCCAGCTGAAGGTGATGCGGCCGGTTCAGGCGGATTCGCTTGGAACCGGTCGCCTTTTCAGGAGGCATCACGGGCGCCCCCCGGGGCGGGCAGGGGGGCTTTCCGGCGCTTCACGGCGTTTCGCGGAAAAAAAACGGCCGGCTTGGTGAAAACCGCTTTCCCCCTCGCGGCATCGCGCCTATATGCGCCGCAGACGCAGTACGCACGTGCCGAAGGCCCCAGGCCCACGGAGCAGCCCGAATGATCGGGGTTGCCACCGCGGCGCAAGGTTAACGCAACGACGTCAAGCGTTCTGGCACCCCGGCGGGCTCAACCCCGCCGGTTTCTCTTTGGTCGCTGGTTCGTTCGACCGTTTCGTCAATCTAGGGGCCGCCCCCGCAGGGGCTGTCTCCGCCATTCCAGGGGAGTACGGGCGCGATGAACCCGAAAATCGCTTCGTATCTACGCGACCAATCGCCCGCCACGCCATGCCTGGTGCTGGATGTGGACCGCGTTGCGCAGAACTACAGCAGGATGAAGTCCGCGCTGCCCCTGGCGCGCGTCTACTACGCCGTGAAGGCGAACCCGGCCGCGCCGATCCTGGATCGGCTGAGCGCGCTCGGCTCCTCCTTCGATGCGGCGTCCTGGGAGGAGATCCAGGCCTGCCTCGAGGCCGGCGCGGCGCCCGCCGACATCTCCTTCGGCAACACGGTGAAGAAGGAGAGCGCCATCAAGGCCGCCTTCGCCGCCGGCGTGACGATGTTCGCCTTCGACTCGGAGCCGGAGCTGAAGAAGCTCGCCCGATCCGCCCCGGGCGCGCGCGTCTACTGCCGCATCCTGGTGGAGAACAAAGGGGCCGAGTGGCCGCTCTCGCGCAAATTCGGCTGCGAGCCGGAGATGGCGAAGGCGTTGATGCTGAAGGCCGCCGAATGGGGCCTCGACCCCTACGGCATCTCCTTCCACGTCGGCAGCCAGCAGACGCAGACCGGCGCCTACGAGGCGGCGATCGCGCGCGTGGCGATGATCTTCACCGATCTGCGCGATGCCGGGATCAACCTGCGCATGGTGAACCTCGGCGGCGGCTACCCGGTGCGCTACCGCGCCGAGGTGCCGGAGATCGACCAGTTCGGCGATGCCATCATGGGCGCGATGACGGAGCATTTCGGCAACGCGCTGCCGGAGATGGTGATCGAGCCGGGCCGCTTCATGGTCGGCGATGCCGGCGTGGTGTCGTCCGAGGTGGTGCTGGTGTCGCGCAAGTCGGAAGATGATCCGGTGCGCTGGGTCTACCTGGATATCGGCCGCTTCGGCGGGCTGGCGGAGACGGAGGGCGAGGCGATCCGCTACGACTTCCGCACGCCGCATGACGGCGCCGCGGAAGGCCCGGTGACCATCGCCGGCCCGACCTGCGACAGCACGGATACGCTGTACGAGAAGTCCAACTACCGGCTGCCGCTGGCGCTGGATTCGGGCGACCAGGTGCAGCTTCTGTCGACCGGGGCCTATGTGACGACCTATGCGAGCCAGGCCTTCAACGGCTTCCGGCCGCTGGCCGAACACTACATCTGACGGCACTCGGCGCGGATCGCCGGAAAAGATGCGGCGGGCGAGAGCCCGCCGTTTCTTTTTTTGTCCGGGCTGGGCTAATCTCCGCCCATGGATGAAATCGACCGGAACCTCGTCGTCGCGCTGCAGGAGAACGGCGCGGCCGGACTCGCGGAATTGTCCAAGGTCGCGGGCCTGTCGGTCTCCGCGACCGCCGAGCGGGTGAAGCGGCTGGAGGAACGGCTGGTGATCCGCGGCTGGCGGATCGACCTCGATCCGGTCGCGGCCGGCTGCCCGCTTCTCGCCTTCGTCTTCGTCGCCATGCATCCCGGGCAGGGCGATGCCAACTTCATGGCGGCGATGAAGGACCATGAGGCGGTGCTGGAATGCCACACCGTCACCGGCGCCTGGTGCTACCTGCTGAAGCTGCGGCTGGCCGATATCGCGGCGCTGGAGACCTTCGTCTCCGAGGCCGTGCGCGGCCAGCCCGGCGTCGCGCGCACCGAGACGATCCTGGCGCTGGCCTCGCCCAAGGAAACCGCCATCCTGCCCGTCGCCGACGCCGAGGAGGAGTAAAGCCCTCTCCCCCTCGGGGAGAGGGTTGGGTGAGGGGGCTCCCGCCCGCCTTCAATTGGCCGGCCGCGCCCCCATCGCCACCGTCCGCTCATCCATCCGCGGCTCGTAGGAGATCCCGCGGCGGGTCGCCCAGAAGTTCACCAGCTGGAACAGCGGGATCATCGCCGTCTCGCGGTCCACCATCGCCACCGCCTCCTGCAGCAGCTTCTCGCGCGACGCATCGTCCAGCGTGCCGGCGGCGCGCGCCGTCAGCGCATCCAGCTCCGGGTTCGAGTAGCGGGAATTGTTGGAGGCGCCGGTGCGGCGTTCGCGGTTGTAGGTGCCGAAGATGTTGACCAGCATGTAGCTGGCCTCCCCGGTCACGCTGCCCCAGCCGGCCAGGCGGGCGTTGAACTCCTGGCGGGAATTGCGCGCGGCATAGCTGGTCCAGGGCAGCGCCTCCACCGCCGTCCGCACGCCGACCCGGCTCCACATCTGCGCCACCGCCTGCGCGGTGCGGGCATCGTTCGGGTAGCGGTCGTTCGGCGTCGTCAGCGTCAGCCGGAAGCCCTGCGGGAAGCCGGCCTCGGCGAGCAGGCGGCGGGCACCCTCCGGGTCCACGCGCGGGGTCTGCACCGCCGGGTTGTAGGAGAAGGACCCCGGCGGCAGCCACTGGCCGGTCGGCTTCGCCGTGCCCTCCATCACCCGTTCGGCGAGCGCCTCCCGGTCGATGGCGATGGACAGCGCCCGGCGCACGCGGGGATCGAGCATCGGGTTGCGCGGCAGCGGGCGGCCTTCGTTGTCGCTGACCAGCACCGGCGCGGTGTCGGTGCGGGAGAAGTCGGTCATCAGGTAGATCAGGCGCAGGCCCTGGATCTCCGAGATGTTCAGCCGCTGGTCGCGCCGCAGCCGGGCGATGTCGGTGGACGGCACCTGGTCGATCACGTCGAGGTCACCGGCCAGCAGGCCCGCGGTGCGCGCCGCGTCGTTGGCGACGAAGCGGTAGGAGACGCGGCCCCAGGGCTCGGCGCCCTTCCAGTAGGCCTCGTTGCGGGCGAATTCGGTGCGGTCGCCGGGGCGGTAGGAGACCAGGCGGTAGGGCCCGGTGCCGATCGCGGCGCGGCCGGCATTGTAGTCCTCCGTCGCCGCACCCTCGCCGACATGGCGGGAGATGATCTGGATCGAGGCCAGTTCGGTCGGCAGCAGCGGGTGGGCCTGGGCGGTGTGGAAGCGGATGGTCAGCGGGTCCACCACCTCGACGCGGCTGATGGCGCGGACGAAGCCGCCGAAGCCGCCCGGGCTGTTCGGCACGTTGGGCGCGCGGCCGATGGTGAAGGCGACGTCTTCGGCGGTGAAGTCCCGCCCGTCATGCCACTTCACGCCGGCGCGCAGCTTGAACTCCCAGGTGGTCTCGGACACCGCGCGCCAGCTTTCGGCCAGCGCCGGCTGGATGCGCGCCGTCGCATCCTGTTCCACCAGGCGGTCGAAGATATGCATGGTCAGGCTGATGTTGGGCGAGGCGTTGTAGAAATGCGGGTCGAGCGAAGTCGGCGATCCGCCGATGCCAATGGTCAGGTTGGGTTGCGCCAGGACCGGGGCGGCGCCCAGCAGCAAGCTTGCGGCCAGCAGGGCGCGCCCGAGGCGGGGGCGGGATGGTGTCATTATGCGGATACTCTCGGCAGTGGCAGGAATGCGGCAGCCTAGCCGCATGGCTGCCATGCTGCTACAGGTGCCGCTTCGGGGAAGCTTCGAATGAGGAGAGCGTGATGCGCAACAGCATCCGGAATGCCACCACGGTGGCCGTGTCGGCCTTGGTCCTGGGCCTGGCACCGGTCCACCTCGCATCGGTCCACGCCCAGACCTTGAACATGGGCGTCGGCTCGCCCGTCACGTCGCTCGACCCACACTACCACCAGCTGTCGCCGAACAATGCCGTCAGCGACATGATCTTCGACAAGCTGGTCAGCACGGATGCGGCGGCGCGCAACATTCCGGGCCTTGCGCTGTCCTGGTCCGCGACGGGCCCGACCACCTGGGAATTCAAGCTGCGGCCGGACGTGAAGTTCCACAACGGCAACGCCTTCACGGCGGAAGACGTGGTCTTCACCATCAACCGCCTGCCGAACGTGCCGAACAGCCCGTCCTCCTACGCCGCCTATGCGCGGCCGATCGAGCGGATGGAGATCGTCGACCCGCTGACGATCCGCTTCCACACGCGCGCGCCCTATCCGCTGCTGCCGCTGGACATGACCAATGTCCGCATCCTGGATTCGGAGACGCATGCGGATGCGACGACCGAGGATTTCAACAACGGCCGCGCCGCGATCGGCACCGGTCCGTGGCGCGTCGTCGCCCATCGCAACGGCGACCGCATCGAGTTCGCGCGCAACGATGACTACTGGGGCGACAAGCCGGCCTTCGAGCGTGTGAACTACCGCATGGTCACCAACGACGCGACGCGCACGGCATCGCTGCTGTCGGGCGACCTCGACATCATCGACCAGGTGCCGACCAGCGACCTCGCCCGGCTGCGCCGCGACCCGAACATGAACGTGGCGGAGACCGTCGGGCTGCGGCTGATCTTCCTCGGGCTCGACCATCTGCGCGGGGCGAACGAGAATTCGCCGCAGATCACCGACAACAACGGCCAGCCGCTCGGCCGCAATCCGCTGGCCGATGTGCGGGTGCGCCGCGCGCTGTCCATGGCGATCGACCGCAAGGCGATCGCGGAGCGTGTGATGGAGGGGGCGGCGACGCCGTCCGGCCAGTTCCTGCCGCCGGGCACCTTCAGCCATGTGCCGGACGTGCAGGCCCCGGCCTACGACGCCGACGCCGCCCGCCGCCTGCTGGCCGAGGCCGGCTATCCGAACGGCTTCCGCATCACGCTGTCCGGCCCGAACGACCGCTACATCAACGACAGCCGCATCATCCAGGCGGTCGGCCAGATGTGGACCCGCATCGGCGTCCGCACCGCGGTGGAGGCGCAGACCTGGTCCACCTTCGTCGGCCGCGCCGGGCGGCAGGAATTCTCCTCCTTCCTGATCGGCTGGGGCTCCAACCCGGATGGCAGCCACCCGCTGCGCAACATCATCGGCACCGTCTCGCGCGAGCGCGGCTGGGGCGCGTCGAACCGCGGCCGCTATTCCAACGCCGAGGTCGACCGCCTGCTGACGGAGGCGCTGGTGGAGCTGGACGAGCCGAAGCGCGAACAGCTGCTGATCCGCGCGCAGCGCATCGCCGCCGAGGACGTGGCCGTCATCCCGCTGCACATCCAGACCAACATCTGGGCGATGCGCCGCGGGCTGACGCATACCGCACGGGTGGATGAGCTGACGCGGGCGCAGGATACGCGCCCGGCCGCAGCCCGGTAACGCCCGCCGATGAGCGTCTACCTCCTCCGCAGGCTGATCCAGGCCGTCGGCGTCGTGCTGGCGATGTCGGTGATCGTGTTCATCGGCGTCTTCGCCATCGGCGACCCCGTCGAGATCCTGATCAGCCCCGATGCCGACCAGATCGAGCGGGAGCGCGCGGTGGCGGCGCTCGGGCTCGACCTGCCGCTGTGGCAGCAATACCTGGTCTTCCTCGGCAAGGCGGTGCAGGGGGATCTTGGACGCTCCTTCGTGTTCAACGAACCGGCGCTGCAACTGATCCTGCAGCGCATGCCGGCGACGCTCGAGTTGGCTTTGGCCGCGACCGTCGGCGCGATCATCATCGGCCTGCCGCTCGGCCTGTATGCGGGCCTCAAGCCGAACAGCATCGCCAGCAAGGGCATCATGGCCGGGTCGATCCTCGGCTTCTCCCTGCCCACCTTCTGGGTCGGGTTGATGCTGATCATGGTGTTCGCCGTGCAACTCGGCTGGCTACCCTCCACCGGGCGCGGCGAGACGCGGGAGCTGCTGGGGCTGCAATGGTCCTTCCTGACGCTGGACGGGCTTTCGCACCTGGCGATGCCGGCGCTCAACCTGGCCCTGTTCAAGATCAGCCTGGTCATCCGCCTGACCCGCGCGGGGGTGCGGGAGACGATGCTGATGGACTACGTGAAGTTCGCCCGCGCCAAGGGGCTCAGCCCGTTCCGCGTCACCTTCGTGCACGTGTTCAAGAACATCCTGATCCCGGTCGTCACGGTGACTGGCCTGGAGTTCGGCAGCACCATCGCCTTCAGCGTGGTCACCGAAAGCATCTTCGCCTGGCCGGGGATGGGCAAGCTGATCATCGACAGCATCAACGTGCTCGATCGCCCGGTGATCGTCGCCTACCTGATGATCATCGTGCTGATGTTCATCACCATCAACCTGGTGGTGGACCTGATGTATTCGGTGCTGGACCCGCGCGTCCGGCTCGACAGCAAGTGAGGGGAGGCACGCCATGAGCGCCGTCGTCGGCCAGGAAGCGCCTCCCCGGGATCCCGCGAAGGACAAGGTGGAGACACCGTTCCAGCGCTTCGTCTCGGAGTTCTTCGAATCCAAGCTGGCGGTCGGCGGGCTGGTGGTGATCTCCATCATCATCCTGGTGGCGATCCTGGCGCCCTTCATCTCGCCGCAAAATCCCTACGACCTCGCCGTGCTCGACATCATGGATGGGCGGCTGGAGCCGGGCGAGAAATCCGGCGACGGCGCCACCACCTTCTGGCTCGGCACGGACGACCAGGGGCGGGACATGCTGTCCGGCATCATGTACGGGCTGCGCATCTCGCTCACGGTGGGCGCCGGGTCGGCGCTGATCGCGTGCCTGGTCGGCGCCTCGCTCGGCCTCGCGGCCGCCTATGCCGGCGGCAAGACCGACAGCCTCATCATGCGCATCGTCGACCTGCAGCTGTCCTTCCCCTCCATCCTCGTCGCGCTGATGATCCTGGCCTTCCTCGGCAAGTCGGTGACCAACGTGGTCATCGCGATCGTCGTGGTGGAATGGGCCTACTACGCGCGGACGGTGCGCGGCACGGCGCTGGTGGAACGCCGGCGCGAATACATCGAGGCGGCGGAATGCCTGGCGCTGCCGCGCTACCGCATCCTGTTCCGCCACCTGCTGCCGAACTGCCTGCCGCCGCTGATCGTCATCGGCACCATGCAGGTGGCGCGCGCCATCGCGCTGGAGGCGACGCTGTCCTTCCTCGGCCTCGGCGTGCCGATCACCGAGCCGTCGCTGGGCCTGCTGATCGCCAATGGCTATGAATACATGCTGTCCGGAAAATACTGGATTTCCTTCTATCCGGGCATCGCGCTGCTGGTGACGATCGTCGCCATCAACCTGGTCGGCGACCAGTTGCGCGACGTGCTGAACCCGCGGCTGCAGAAGTAAGGTTGGGAATGGTCGAACCGTTGATCTCGGATGCCGCGCTGACGCCGACGCTGGAAGTGCGGAACCTGCGGACGCATTTCTTCACGCGCGGCGGCGTGGTGAAGGCGGTGGATGATGTCTCCTTCACCGTGGGCCGCGGCAAGGTGCTGGGGCTGGTGGGCGAAAGCGGCTCCGGCAAGACCGTGACGGGCTTCTCCATCATGGGCCTGGTCGACCCGCCCGGCCGCCTCGTCGGCGGATCGATCCTGTTCAAGGGCCAGGACCTGGCGAAGCTGTCCGAGGAGGAGATGCGGAACCTGCGCGGCAACCGCATTGCCATGATCTTCCAGGACCCGATGATGACGCTGAACCCGGTCCTGCGCATCGACACGCAGATGATCGAGACGGTGCAGGCGCATGAGAAGGTTTCCGACGCCGAAGCCCGTGCCCGGTCGCGCGATGCGCTCGGCATGGTCGGCATCCCGTCCCCGGATGAGCGCCTGAAATCCTACCCGCACCAGTTCTCCGGCGGCATGCGCCAGCGCGTCGCCATCGCCATCGCGCTGCTGCACCGGCCCGACCTGATCGTGGCGGACGAGCCGACGACGGCGCTCGACGTCACCATCCAGGGGCAGATCCTGGCGGAGGTGCAGAAGCTGTGCGCCACCACCGGCACCTCCATGCTGTGGATCACGCACGACCTGTCGGTGGTCGCCGGCCTCGCGGACGATATCGCCGTGATGTATGCTGGCCGCGTCGTCGAACATGGCGACGTCGGCGAGGTGCTGGATGCGCCGCTGCATCCCTACACCCACGGCCTGATCGGCAGCGTGCCGTCCCGCAACAAGCGCGGCGTGCCGCTGCGGCAGATCCCGGGCATGACACCTTCGCTGCTCAACCTGCCGGAAGGCTGTTCCTTCCGCACCCGCTGCCCGCGCGCGGCGGCGGATTGCGTGGTGATGCCGGAACTGCATGGCTGGCTGCCGGGCCGCCTGGCGCGCTGCCACCACCCGCATCTCGAGGAGGTGGCGACGGCATGAGTGAAGTCCAGGAAGCGCCCCGCACCTTCACCGACACCGAGACCCCGATGGTGGAGCTGCGCGGCGTCTCGCGCCGCTTCTCCAAGAAGCTCGACATCGCCGCCCGCCTGGCGCGCCGCCTCGGCGCCTCGGTGAAGGAGGAGATCGTCCATGCCGTGGACGGCGTCGACCTCCGCGTCCGCAAGGGCGAGGTGGTGGGCCTGGTCGGCGAATCCGGCTGCGGCAAATCCACGCTCGGCCGCATCGTCGCGGGCATCCTGCCGCAATCGGAAGGCGACGTGTTCTGGAACGGCCAGAACGTCGCGGCGATGCAGGGCGAGGCCGCGAAGATCGCGAAACTGCGCCGGCAGATGATCTTCCAGGACCCCTATGCCAGCCTCAACCCGCGCATGCGGGTGGCGGACATCGTGGGGGAGGCGCCGCTGGTGCATGGGCTGACCAACCGGTCCGGCTTCGATGCCTATGTCGATGCGCAGATGCGCCGCGCCGGGTTGGACCCCGTCTTCAAGCGGCGCTACCCGCACCAGTTCTCCGGCGGCCAGCGGCAGCGCATCGGCATCGCCCGCGCGCTGGCGGTGGCGCCGGAATTCATCGTCTGCGACGAGGCGGTGGCGGCGCTCGACGTGTCGATCCAGGCGCAGATCCTGAACCTGTTCATGCAGCTTCGGCGCGACCTGGACCTGACCTACCTGTTCATCAGCCACGACCTCGGCGTCGTCGAACACCTCAGCGACCGCGTGGTCATCATGTATCTCGGCCGCGTGGTCGAGGAGGCGCCGACCGAGCGGGTCTTCGCCGCCGCGAACCACCCCTACACCCAGTCGCTGCTGGCCAGCGTGCCGCGCATCGGCAACCGCAAGCGGGCCTTCGCGACGGTGAAGGGGGAAATTCCGTCGCCGCTGAACCCGCCGCCCGGCTGCCACTTCCACCCGCGCTGCCCGCACGCCTTCGACCGCTGCCGGGTGGAGGTGCCGAAGCTGCGGGCCATCGCGCCGGACCAGCGCAGCGCCTGCCACCTGAACGACGCGGCCTGATCCCGCCATTCCGCGCACAATGGGAAAGCCGCGGCCTGGTCGCGGACTTCCTGGCGGGGCGTGACGCGGCGACGGACCCGCGCTGGGCCACGAGCGGCGCAGAAGACCAGGGTGAATATGCGCGCTGGGCCGAACACCTCTGCGGCTGCGCCTGCCTGCAGATGGTGCTCGGTGCGCTCGGCCGCCCGGTGCCGCCGATCCATCAGGTGCGGCGCGGCGTGCAGGCGGCGGGCGGCTATGTCGAGACGCCCGAGGGCATCCGCGGCCTGATCTACGCCGGCGCCGTCACCTGGCTGGCAGGGCAGGGCATCCCGGCGCGCATCCTGTTGGAACAGTCGGCGCAGGATGTGGCCCGGCTTGTCGAGGCGCCGGCCAGACTGTTCATCGCCTCCGTCCACCCCGGCATCCGGCGACCGGAGACGCCGCCGCCCGCGCGGGGCGGGCACCTGGTGCTGGTCTTCGGCCTGGACGCGGCGGGCGCGCTGCGCCTGCACAACCCCTCCGGCGACAGCCCCGCGACGCAGGCGGATGCGCGCCTTCCGGTCGCGCAGTTCCAGGACTTCTTCGCCGGGCGCGGCATCCTGGTCGGCTGAGAGACCGTTTGAGAATACCGGGCGGGTCGGCTCCGCGGGTCTTTTCCGCCCCTGGGGCGTCGTCGAACTTGCCGATGCAACCAGCATCGGCGGCGTCCGCCTTCTGCCAGGGACGCAAAATACCCTGCGGATCCTCAGCCGCCGGCATTCTCAAACGCTCTCCGAGGCCGGTCAGGTCCGCTTGGTCTCCGGCGCGCTGCCGCGGCCGCGGCCGGGCGGGTCGGAGGGATCGCTGTCCGAGGGACCGGCGGCAGGCGGGCGGCTGCCGCCACGACCACGACCCGGCGCGTCGGAGGGGTCGCTATCCGTCGCGCCGGCAGGCGCCCGGTTGCCGCCGCGGCCGCGGCCCGGCGGGTCGGACGGGTCGCTGTCGGACACGCCGGCGCGCGGGCGGTTGCCGCCGCGGCCACCACCCGGCGGGTCGTTCGGGTCGCTGTCGGAGACGCCGCTGCGCGGACGGTTGCCGCCGCGCCCCGCGCCCGGCTCATCCGAAGGGTCGCTATCGGTCAGGCCGCTGCGCGCCGGGGGCGTGGGCGTACTGCCCTTTGCGCCCGGCAGGCCGCCGCCACCGGATTTGCTGCCCTGCGCCAGGCCGGCAGCCGGCGTGGCGGCGACGCCCGCGGTGGCGACCCGCAGCACCAGCAGGCGTCGGCCGAGAAACCCATCGGATGCAGACATGCGGCGTTCCTCCATCGGGTCATGTTCGCGGCGCGGCGGGGGTTCCACAAGGGGTTCGCATGTCGCCTCTGTTTCGACGCTGGACACACTTTCAGTGCTTGCGTTCATGTTCTCATTATGTTCCAGTCACCCCATGAGCACAGCAACCTTCCCCCTCCGTCCGGAGATCCCCGCAGACCTCCGCATCCCGCCCCGCCCGCGCGTGCTGCACGCGCCCCTTGCCCGGGAGCCCCTGTGGCGGGAGGCGATGCGCTGGTCGACCCTCGCGCTGTCCGCCAGCCTGGTGGCGGGCGAGGTGGCGCTGGCTTTGTTCGGGCCCTGATCTCAGACCGGTATGGTGGCGATGGCCGCGATGCCGCCCTGCGGCCGGTTGCGCAGCACCACGTCGCCGCCATGGGCGCGGAAGATGTTGCGGGCGATGGGCAGGCCGAGGCCGGTGCCGCCGGTTTCCCGGTTCCGGCTTTCCTCCAGCCGGCGGAAGGGCTGGAACACCGTCTCCAGATCCGCCTCCGGCACGCCCGGCCCGTCGTCTTCCACCGCGATCCGTATGCTGCCCGCGACGGGCGGCGCCAGGGCCAGCCGGGCGGACCCGCCATAGATCACCGCATTGGCGACCAGGTTGGCCAGCGCCCGCTTCAGGGACCCCGGCCGCGCCGCGACGGTCAGGTGTTCAGGCCCCTCATAGGTGATGCTGTCGGCATGGTCTGGCCGCGCATCCGCGGCCTCGTCCAGCACGGTGCGGCACAGGGACGCCAGGTCGACGGGCACGGAGGGCTCCCGCGTCGAATCATCCCGCGCGAAGGCCAGCGTGGCGGCGATCATCGCCTCCATCTCGTCGAGGTCGGCCAGCATCTTCCGGCGCTGTTCGTCATCGTCCAGGAACTCGGCGCGCAGCTTCAGGCGGGTGATCGGCGTCTTCAAATCGTGGCCGATGGCCGCCAGCATCTGCGTGCGGTCGCCGACGAAGCGGCGGATGCGCTCGGCCATGGTGTTGAAGGCGCGGGCGGCGGTGGCGACCTCGGCCGGGCCGGTCTCCGGCAGCGGGGTCGCATTCACGTCGCGGCCGAGCCGGTCCGCCGCGGCCGCCAGCGCCGCCACCGGCCGGGTCAGTCGCCGCACCGCCCACAGCGTCAGCGCCACGGCGGCCAGCGTCATCAGCACGAAGGCAACCAGGAAGGTCTCGGAATGCCAGGGCCGCGGCGGCGGCATTTCCAGCCGCAGGTTCAGCCAGCCCTGGTCCGGGAAGCGCAGGCTGACCATCAGCCGACCCGGGTGGCGGTCCGTCGCGATCAGGACCTCCCGCGGGCGAAAGCGCGGCGGGGCGTGGCGCAGGCCATCCAGCCGCAGCAGGCGGATCAGCTGCGGCGGCGGTGGCGGAAAGCCGGGCTTCGCCAGCGCGTCGTCATCCACCGTGAGCGACAGCCCCGGCGGCATGTCGAGGTCATCCACCAGCCCGCGGCGCCGCTCCGGCGCCACCTGCAGCAGGCTGCGCCAGGCGCCGTAGGACCGCTGGGAGATCTCCCGCGCCTGCTGGAAGCGCTGCAAATCCACGCGGTCCAGCGCATGGATGGTCAGGCCCGCCACCTGCACCAGGATCAGGCCGGTCAGCAGCACCAGCGCGGTGCGCCCCGCGAGGGTCTGGGGCCAGAGCCATCGCAGCCAGCGCATCCCGGCTCAGCTGCGTTCGACGGTGGCGGACAGCACGTAGCCACCGCCGCGCACGGTCTTGATGACCTGCGGGTTGCGGCCGTCATCCTCCAGCTTGCGGCGGAGGCGGGACACTGCCACGTCGATGGCGCGGTCGAACGGCCCGGCCTGCCGGCCGCGCAGCAGGTCCATCAGCATGTCGCGCGTCAGCACCCGGTTCGGGCGTTCCACCAGCACCATCAGCAACTCGTACTCGCCGCCGGTCAGCGGCACCTCCGCGCCCTGCGGGTTGACCAGGCGGCGGCGCGTCGGCTCCAGCACCCAGCCGGCGAAGCGCAGGATGCGGGCGGGCGGTTCCTGGGAGGGTCCGGTGCTGCTGTCGGCGGTGGCGCGGCGCAGCACGGCGCGGATGCGGGCCAGCAATTCGCGCGGGTTGAAGGGCTTTGCCACATAGTCGTCGGCGCCGAGTTCCAGCCCGACGATGCGGTCCGTATCCTCCCCCATCGCGGTCAGCATGACGATCGGCACCTCGGATTGCGTGCGCAGCCAGCGGGCCAGGTCGAGCCCGGATTCGCCCGGCATCATGAGGTCCAGCACCACCAGGTGGTAGCGGCCGAGCGGCCAGAGCTTCCGCGCCTCCCGCGCATCGCGGGCCACGGTGACGCGCAGCGATTGCTTCTCGAGGAACTTGCCGAGCAGTTCACGAATTTCACGGTCGTCGTCGACGACGAGGATGTGGGGGGCGGTGGCGTCCATGGCCGTAACATAGTGCGGCGCGGGCCGGCACCTAACGCCGATTGGCAGATGAATGTTGCAGCATGTGACGGGCGCGGCCGCGGCAACGAAGCGTTGCAATTCAGGTGGTTCCAGACCCTTGGACGGTGGCTGCGTCGGGGCAAATTGCAGGGGGCAGGACGCTGGCCCGGCACGGCCCCGATGGGGCCACGGGGCCACCCCCCTCCCGGCCCGGGCTGGCGTGCTGTAGTGGCGGCGGGGATGAGCCCCCCTCCTGCATCCCCGCCGCCGAACTTCCCCGCGGGCCCTGCCTGGGCGCGGCAGGCGGTGGCGGCGCTGGTCGCGGCGGACCCCGACCTCGCGGCGATCGAGGCGGCGGCCGGTCCGCTGCCCTGGCGGTCGCGCCCGGCCGGCTTCGGCGGGCTGCTGCGCACCATCTGCGGGCAGCAGATCTCGAACCAGGCGGCGGGCGCCATCTGGCGGCGGCTTTCCGCCATTCCAGGCGCGCTGGACCCGGCCGGTCTGGTGGCCATGGAGGATGACGTGCTGTGCGGCGTCGGCGGCCTGTCGCGGCCGAAGGCGGCGCATGCGCGGGCGCTGGCGGCGGCCTGCCTCGACGGATCGCTGCGCCTGGACCGGCTGGGGGCGATGGCGGATGAGGAGGCGGTGGCGCACCTGTCCGCCGTGCGCGGCCTCGGGCGCTGGACTTCGGAGGTGCACCTGCTGTTCGCGCATGACCGGCCCGACATCTTCCCGAGCGGCGACATCGCGCTCGCCGCCAGCGTCGCGCAGTTGAAGCGGCTGCAGGTGCGGCCGGCGCCGAAGGAGCTGGCGCGGATCGCGCTGGCCTGGGCGCCCTGGCGCGGCGTGGCGGCGCGGCTGTTCTGGCATCATTGGCGGCACGTCACGGGCCGTCCGATCATCGAGGATGATCCGGCGGCCGCATTGCCCGCGCCGGCCGGTGGCGGCACGCTGCCCGCATGAACCTCTCCGCCCGCCTTCGCGAAACCGCCGAGCCACCGATCCCCGCCGCCCGCGCCTGGGCCGCGCGCTATGCCGGCGGCGCCGGGCCGGCGCTGGACCTGACGCAGGCGGTGCCGGGCTACCCGCCGCCGCCGGAGTTGCTCGTGCGGCTGGCGCAGGCCGCCGGCAGCCGGGACTGCGCCGGCTATGGCGCCATCGACGGCGACCCGCCGCTGCGCAAGGCGCTGGCCGACGACATGTCCGCCGTCTACCGCGCCGGTATCAAGGCCGCCGACATCGCGATTACCGCCGGCTGCAACCTCGCCTTCGCCATGACCATGGCAGTGCTCGCCGAGCCCGGTGAGGCGGTGATGCTGCCGGCGCCCTGGTACTTCAACCACCAGATGGCGCTGACGATGCAGGGCGTTCGCGCCGTGCCGCTGCCGACCCGGCCGGAGAACGGCTTCGTGCCGGACCCTGCGGAGACCGCCGCGCTGATGGACGCACACCCGGTCCGTGCCCTGGTCCTGGTCTCGCCCAACAACCCGACCGGTGCCGTCTATCCCGCCGCGGTGATCCAGGAATTTTCCGAGATTTGCCGGGCGCGCGGTACCTGGCTGGTGCTGGACGAGACCTACCGGGACTTCCTGACGCCGGAGCAGTCGCCGCCGCACGGGCTGTTCGGCGACCCGTCGTGGCGCGACGGGCTGGTCCACCTGTATTCGTTCTCGAAGGCGTATTGCGTGCCGGGACACCGGATCGGCGCCATCGCGGCGGGGCCGGCCTTCCGCGCGCAACTCGCCAAGGCGCTGGACACCTGGCAGATCTGCCCGGCGCGGCCGGCGCAGGAGGCCCTGGCCTGGGCGGTGTCGGGGCTGCTTGAATGGCGCGAAGGGAACCGTTTGCTGATGGCGGACCGCGCCAAGCTGTTCCGCGCTGCCGTGGCGCAGCTTCCGGGCTGGCGGCTCGACGCCATCGGCACCTACTTCGCCTATCTCCGCCTGCCGGAGGGGGCGCCGGATGCGTTGGAATCCGCGGAACTGCTGGCCTCGACCCAGGGGCTGATGACGCTGCCCGGCCCCTTCTTCGGCCCCGGCCAGCAGCGCCACCTCCGCCTCGCCTTCGCCAATGCGGGGGCGGAGGTGCTGGCCCAGGTGCCGGGGCGGCTGGCAGCGCTGGGCTGAACCTCCCATATCCGCGGCAGCAGGAGAGAGAACCGCCATGACCCAGCCCGTCCGCACGCTCGACATCGTCTCCGACGCGATCTGCCCCTGGTGCTGGATCGGCAAGCGGAACATGGAAGCCGCGCTGGCCGATCTGGCCACGGACGGCCTGCGCTTCGCCATCCGCTGGCGCCCCTTCCAGCTCAACCCGGACATGCCGGAGGAAGGGGTCGAGCGCGCCACCTACCGCGCCCGGAAATTCGGCTCCGAGGCGCGGGGGCGGGAGCTGGATGCGAATGTGGCGGAGGCCGGCCGCGCCGCCGGGCTGGAATTCCGCCACGACCGCATGCTGCGCACCCCCAGCACCGTCCGGGCGCACCGCGTCATCCGCATGGCGGAGGCCGCCGGCGTGCAGGATGCGGTGGTGGAAGCGCTGTTCCGCGGCTACTTCCAGGAAGGCCAGGACATCGGGGACATCCTGGTGCTGGCGACGCTGGCCGATGGCGCCGGGCTCGACTCCGTCGCCGTCACCACGATGCTGCGCGGCGAGGAGCACCTGGCGGAGGTGCTGGCGGAGGATGCCGCCGCGCGGCAGGGCGGCATCTCCGGCGTGCCGTCCTTCCTGATGGACCGGCACCTGCTGTTCAGCGGCGCCATGCCGCCGCCGCGCATGGCGGAGGCGTTCCGGCGCGCCGATGGCATCCTGGCGGCCCGCGCCGCGGCGGCGTAACGTCCCCGGCTTCCGGATGGGGGTCGCCGCATGGAATGGGTGCTGCTCGGTCTCGTCGTCCTGCTGCTGCTGTGGCTGGTCGTCATCTACAACCGCCTGGTGTCGCTGCGGCAGGTCGTGGCGCAGGCCTGGGCGGATATCGAGGTGCAGCTCAAGCAGCGGCACGATTTGATCCCGAACCTGGTCGAGACCGTGAAGGGCTACGCCGCGCATGAAAGCGGCACGCTGGAGGCGGTGATCCAGGCCCGCAACGGCGCCGTCCGCGCCCAGGGGCCGGAACAGGCCAGCGCGGCGGAGGGCCAGTTGGGTGCCGCGCTCGGCCGGCTGTTCGCGCTGTCCGAGGCCTATCCGGACCTCAAGGCCAACACCAACTTCCTGTCTCTCCAGGCCGAACTGTCCGGCATCGAGAACACCATCGCGGCGGCGCGGCGCTTCTTCAACAATGCCGTGGCCGAGTTCAATGCCGCGATCCAGTCCATCCCGGCGGTGTTCTTCGCCGGCAGCCTCGGCTTCCACCCGCGCGGCTTCTTCGAGCTGTCGGAGGCCGAGCGTGTAGCCACCCAGGCGCCGCCGCAGGTGAAGTTCTAGCCCCGGGCCGGAAGGGCACGCGGCGATGCAGGCCGTTGGCCTTCGGACCCACGCCTGGAACACGGCGCTGCGGTCCATCCTGCTGCTGGCCGGCTTTCCCGTGCTGCTGGTCGCCATGGGCTATGCCGTGGCGCTGCTGCTGGTGGCGGGCGACGCGCCGGATGTGCCGACCGGCCTGGTGATGGCGGCGCAGCGCCTGCCTGCCATCATCCCGCTGGCACTGCTGCTGGCCTGCATCTGGTTCGCCATCGCCTGGTTCGCGCATCGCCGCATCCTGGATCTGGTGACCGGCGCCAAGCGGGTGAGCGAGCCGAAGCAGGAGCCGCGCCTGTGGCGGCTGACGGAGGCGCTGTGCATCAGCCGTGGCATGCGCCTGCCGCGACTTTCCGTGATCGAGACCCCCGCCCGCAACGCCTTCGCCGCCGGGATGACGGCCGACCGATCCGCGGTGACGGTGACGCGCGGGCTGCTCGATGCGCTGGACGATGCCGAGATTTCCGCCGTGCTGGCGCATGAGCTTGCGCATATCCGCAACGGCGATGCCCGGCTTGGCGTTGTGGCCGCGGTGTTCGTCGGCGTCATCACGCTGGTGACCGACGGCGCCTGGCAGATGCTGAAGCTGATGCGCTTCCGGCGGATGGGCGGCATCGGGCGCGGCCGTTCCTCCTCATCCTCCTCCCGCACCTCCGGTGGCGGGCGTGGGGGCGGAGCGCTGGTGGTGGTGGCGCTGATCGCCATCGCCATCCTCATCGCCGTGCTGGCGCATCTGCTGGCGGTGGTGCTGCGCATGGCACTGTCGCGCAACCGCGAATACCTGGCCGATGCCGGCGCGGTGGAGATGACGGCGAATGCGGATGCGATGATCTCGGCCCTGCGCAAGGTGGCGCAGCAGCCGGATTTGCCGGCGGTTCCGGACCAGGTGCGCGCGCTGTTCCTGCACGATGCGGTGCTCAGCCGCGGCTGGTCGTGGTTCGCGACGCATCCGCCCATCGAGGATCGCGTCGTCGCCCTGGTGCGCTATGGCGGCGGCCGCGACCCCGGCCCGCTGCCACCCCTCGATCCGGCGCCGCTCAGCCCGCCAGCATCGCCTTCAGCCGACGCACCGCACTCCCCGGCGTCGTCACCACCGGCAAACCCGTGGCATCGGTCACCGCCCGGGCCGCCCGCGCCAGGCTGAACTGGCCGAGCAGGATCACGTCGCAATCCGCAAGCCGCCGCGCCGCCTCCGCCGCCAGCCGGTCATGCGTCGCGCCATCCCCGGCATCGAGCGCCGCCAGCGCCCCCTCCGCCAGGCAGGGCACCACGGTGACGCCGGGCGAAAACTCCGGCGGCATGGAAGTGAGCGTGCCGGGGAAGCTGGCCAGCAGGCCGATGCGGCGGCCGATCGCCACCGCCTCCTCGATCGCCGCCTCGTTCGGCTTCAGCACCGGGATCGGCGCGAGGTCCGCCGCCACCGCCTCGATGCACGGCCCGAAGGCGGAACAGGAAAACAGCACGCCCTGCACGCCGGTGCCGTGGGCATAGCGGCCGAGCGTCAGGAAGCGGTCGGTCATCGCAGGCGTCAGCGCCCCGCCCCGCGCCAGGTCGGCCGAGAGGCTGTCATCCAGCAGGTTCATCAGCCGCGCCTGCGGCCAATGCTCCGCGAAGGCCGCCTCGATCGGCGGCGGGGAATGCCGCAGCGCGTGGATCAGCGCGATCCGCACCGGATCAGTTGCCGACGCAGCGCGTGAGGGGGGAGGGGAACTCGGCGCAGTTCGGGAAGGCGATTTCGTTCTCGCCGCGGCGTTCGACGATCAGCGAATTCGGCCCGCCCGGGCAGCCGAAGCCGACATCGGCGGGCATGCGGGAGGCGAGCGCATTGCCGCCGCCGGCCGCCGGGACGAAGCGGAACTCCAGCGCGTTCGGCGAGGCGGCGACCGTCTCGATAAGCCGCTGGCGATAGGCGACGTCGAAGATCGAGGCGCGCAGCACCACGTCGCGGGTGAAGATCACGCTGGGCTGGCCGGTGCAGCGCGGCCCGCTGGTCTCGCCCGGCGGGAAGATGCCGCCGGTCCAGGAGCCGAACACCCAGGCGTGCGGCGGCTCCGCCCGTGGCGTGGCCGGCTGGGCTCCCGCCTGTTGCGCGGCGGCGCTGCCACCGAGCGCCGCCACCATCGCCACCACCAGGATCGACCGTCGCATCCCGCATTCCTTCACTGATGCGGCGATGATAGCGCGGCCGGGGTGGCCGCGCCTATCGGGGTCGTCCGCGGCTGGCGCCGTGTTGTCCGCGCCTCAGGCCGCCGCCGCCGCGGCCTTGGGCACGCCCGGGTCCTTCACCGGCAGGTGCACCAGCGCCGCGAAGGCGGAGGCGCCGACGCCGATCCACCACATCATGTCGTAGGACCCGGTCATGTCCAGCACCACGCCGCCCATGAAGGCGCCGGTGAAGCCGCCGAGCTGGTGGCCGAGGAAGACCAGGCCGAAGATCGTCGCCAGCCACTTCGTGCCGAAGTTGCGCGCCACCAGCGCCACCGTCGGCGGCACGGTGGACAGGTACAGGATGCCCATGATGGCGGAGAAGACCAGCACGGTGGTGGTGGTCTTCGGCACCAGCATGAAGCCGGTCATCAGCACGCCGCGCGCCGCATAGATGATGACCAGCAGCTCCCGCCGCTTCCAGCGCTGCGTCAACTCGCCGGCCCCGAGCGAGCCCGCGATGTTGAACAGGCCGATCAGCCCGATGGCGCCGGCGCCGACCGCGACCGGCAGGCCGCAGTAATGCACGAAGCCGGGCAGATGGACGGTGAGGAAGGAGATGTGCAGGCCGCAGACGAAGAAGCCGAAGAACAGGTACCAGAAGGTCGGTGTCCGCAAGGCGCGGGACAGCGCCGCGCCCGCGGTTTCATCATCCTGCGCCGCCAGCTTCGCGCGCGGTGGCTCGGCCAGCGGCAGGGCCAGCGGAATCATCAGCAGGGCGACGGCCGCCATCATCGCCAGCGTCACCTCCCACCCCAGCGTGCCGATGCCGAGCCCCGCCAGCGGCACCACCAGGAACTGCCCGAAGGACGACCCGGCGGTGCCGAGGCCCACGGCGCGGCCGCGCTGGTGTTCGGGCAGCAGCCGGGTCAGCGTCGCGATGATCACCGGCATGCCGGCGGCGGAGACCGCGATGCCCATGACGATGCCGGCGAAGAAGGTGAAGACGCCCAGCGCCGAGGCCATCAGCATGCCGAGGATGCCGATGGCGTACAGCACCGCACCACCGATCACGACGACGCGCCCGCCATAGCGGTCCGCCACCTGGCCGCAGATCGGCTGGCTCACCCCGTTCAGCAGCACCTGCAGCGCGATCGCGAAGGAGAAGCCGGAGGCGGTCCAGACATTCGCCTCCGTCATCGGCGCCAGGAACAGGCCGAAGGCGTTGCGCAGCCCCATGGCAAGCGCGGCGCAGAGGACCGCGCAGGTCATGAGCACGCCGGCTGTGACGGCAGGGCGGCTGGTCATCATCTTGCCTCTCCGGGTCGGGCCGCCGCCGATGCAGGTCCGGCCGCGCGACCAGTCAGCACGGAATTCCGGCCCGGTTCCAGCGGCGCGTGGCGCGATGGCCCGCGCCGCTGCCCTGCGCGCCCGGCATGGGTCGCTAGGCCGCCTTGCGAATCGCCAGCCCGAGGGCGGTGAAGACCAGCCCGGCATGCCGCTGCTTCGGCCGCGGTGGGGCATGCGGGCCGATGGAGACCTCGCCGTCCAGCGGGTGCAGCCCCGGGTGGAAGTTCACCGGCAGCAGTTCGTGCCCCATCACCTGGAGCTGCGCTGCCAGCGCCTCCAGGTCCCGCCGGCGCAGCAGGGTCAGGCCGGGGTGCTCCATCGTCACCACGTCGGAGCGGATGTTGAAGGCCAGCGTGTGCAGCGACAGCCCGCCGGGACGCAGCACGCGCAGGCTGTCCTCGAGGAACTGGCTGGCGGCGGCGATCGAGCCCAGGCGGTCCACGGCGGAGGCCGACCAGCAGAAGTCAAACTGCCCGTCGAGGTCGGCCGGCAGGCTGGTCATGTCGATCGGCCGGTAGCCGACCAGCTGCTCGAAATCCGTGAGGTGCAGGATCTCGGGGTGGAACAGCGCCATGAGATGCGCGCCCGGCGGCAACGGCACCTCGGCTGCTTCATGCGGCGTGTCGCTGGCCAGCACCGCGACGCCGCGGGACGCCAGCAGCGCCGGGATGCGCTCGCGCCCCACGCCGAAGCCAAGCCCGCGCCGGCCCGGCTCGATCATCCCGGCGGTGGCCAGCATGGAGACGACCCAGGCCTGTTCCCAGCTGCGCCGCGTCTGCGTCGGCGCCATGCCCATCGCCTCGGCGATCTCGCCGAAGGCCGGATCATCGAATTGCGACATGGTGCAGAACTGGCCGACCGGGTTGTCCAGGTTCGGCGGCTCGAAGCGGAAGGGGAAGCCCGGGTCGGCCGGTGGGCGCATCAGGAACAGCGGCATGCCGTAGCTGGCCGAATTGTCCAGCGCGCGGTCGTAGAAGTCGAAGAACTCCCAGGTATTGGCGAAGACGCGGCGCATCGTGTCGAGGTCGGGCATGTGGCGATGCGCCTCGACCTCCTCCGCCGAGGCCGGCTCGCGCCCGATCAGGTAGCGGAACGCCCAGGTGACCGCCTCGGCGCTCATCGGCTTCGGGGACGCGTCCGGTCCCGCGACGCCCGCTTCCGCCTGTTCGTCCATCACAACCCCTTTGCTGCCTCGATCACCTGCGCCGCATGGGCTTCCGGCTTCACCTTGCGCCAGATCCGCGCGATCCGGCCATCGGCGCCGACCAGGAAGCTCGACCGCTCCATGCCCATGTAGGTCTTGCCATACATCGACTTCTCCACCCAGACCCCATAGGCCTCGGCCACCTTGTGGTCCTCGTCCGAGGCCAGCGGAAAGGTCAGGTTGAACTTGCCCGCGAACTTCTCGATCGGCTTCATCGGGTCGGGGGAGACGCCGATGACGGCCAGCTTGAGCTTGCCGAGCTGCGGCAGCGCTTCCTGGATGCCGCAGGCCTGCTTGGTGCAGCCGGGGGTGTCCGCCTTCGGGTAGAAATACAGCAGGAAGGGCTCGCCCTTCAGCGCCTCCAGGCTGACGGTGCGGCCGCCGGAGGCCGGCATGGTGAAGTCGGGCGCGGCGGCGCCTTCGGCGAGCGTCTCGGACATGCGGGTGGGGCTCCGGCGGATCAGGCGGTTTCGGGGTCGCCGATGTGGCGGGTGAAGCTGGCGCGCACGGCCTGCGCGACCTCGCGCATCTGAGTGCGGAACGAGGCCTGGTCAACCGCGGGCTGCGGCAGGATCGGCGCGGTCGCGGCCAGCAGCGCCAGGGCCACCGGCTCCGGCAGCGCGGGCTCCGGCCAGCGTCCGACGGTCAGGCGCAGATGCGCGGTGACCGCGCGCCACAGCCGGTCGGCCAGGACCAGCGCCTCCGCCTCCTCCGCCGGCAGGATCTTCGCCCGCGCGAGGCCAGCCAGCGCGAGGCGGGTGGTGGGCGACAGCACGGCGGGCAGGCGGTGGGCATGGGCGACCTGCAGGGCCTGGGAGATGAACTCCACCTCTACCAGCCCGCCGGCCATGTGCTTCACATCCCACGGCCCATCCGCCGGCAGGTCGCGCAGCATCCGCGCCCGCATCGCCCGCGCATCGGACAGCACCTGCGCCGGGTCGGCGGCGCGGGTCTGCGCCTGGCGGATCGCCGCCTCCACCCTGCGCTTCAGGGCCGGCGCGCCGGCGACGAAGCGGGCGCGCGTCAGCGCCATGCGTTCCCAGGTCCAGGCCGATTCGACGTGGTAGCGGGTGAAGGCGCCGAGCGAGACGGCGACAGGGCCCTTGGAGCCCGAGGGCCGCAGCCGCATGTCCACCTCGTACAGCCGCCCCTCCGCCCCCGGCGCGGTCAGCGCGCCCACCACCTGGTTGGCGAGGCGGGCGAAATACTGGCTGGCCGGCAGCGCCTTCGGGCCGCCGGCGCTCTCGGTCGCTTCCGCCGCGTGGTCGTAGACCAGGATCAGGTCGAGGTCGGACCCCGGCAGCATGTCCCGCCCGCCGAGCTTGCCGAGCGCCACCACCCCCAGCGCGCCGCCCGGCACCTTGCCATGGCGCCGCGCGAAATCCTGCGCCAGCCGCGGCAGCAGCGCGCCGATGGCGGCATCCGCCAGCGCACTGCGGGCCAGGCCGGCGGCATCCGTCTCCAGCCGCCCTTCCAGCGCCGCCGCGTCGATCTCGAACTTGCCCTCCGTCACCAGGCGCCGTGCCGCCTCCAGCGCCTCCTCCAGGAAGCGGGCATCCTTCACCAGGGCGGGCAGGGAGGCCGCGGGGTCGACCTGCGGCGCGGCATGGCCGGCCAGAAGCCCGTCCAGCGCCGCCGGATTGCGGGAGAAATGGTGCGCCAGGCGGGGCGCGGCGCCGAGCACGAAGGCGAGGCGGTCCAGCAGCGCGGTGTTGCGCGCCAGCAGGCTGAGCACCTGCACGCCGGTGGGCAGGCGGGCCAGCGCGGTATCCAGCCGCATCAGCGCCGCATCCGGCTGCGGCTGCCGCGCGAAGGCGGCCAGCAGCGCCGGCATCAGCGCCGTCAGCAATTCCCGCGCCCGTTCGCTGCGCGTGGCGCGGGTGCGGCCATGGTGCCAGCCGCGCACGGTGGCCGCGACGGCGCCCGGATTCTGGAAGCCGAGGCCGCGCAAGGTCGCCAGCGTCGCCGGGTCGTCCTCCACCCCGGTGAACACCAGGTCGCCGCCGATCTCGTCCCCGGCCGACAGGTCCGGCGCGGTCTCGAACATCCCGGCATAGCGGCGCTCGACGCGGGTGAGGTGGCCGACCAGCGCGCTGGCGAATGCCTCCGGCGTCTCGTAGCCCATGAAGGAGGCGATGTTGGCGAGGCCCGGCGCATCCTCCGGCAGCCTGTGCGTCTGCCGGTCGGCCACCATCTGCAGGCGGTGCTCGACCTGCCGCAGGAAGCCGTAGGCATCGGCGAGGTCCGCCGCCGCGCGCCGGTCGATCTTGCCGGCGGCCGCCAGCGCCGCCAGGGCGCCCAGCGTGGTCGGGTCGCGCAGCGCCGGGTCGCGGCCGCCCCAGATCAGTTGCAGCACCTGCACGGTGAACTCGATCTCGCGGATGCCGCCGCGGCCGAGCTTCACGTCGTGGCCGGCGACCTGCACCTGGGCGTGCGCGCCCTTGTGGCCCTTGTGGGCGTGGATCTGGCGCTTGATGGAATGGATGTCCGCGACGGCGGCGAAGTCCAGGTGGCGGCGCCAGACGAAGGGCCGGATCTCGCGCAGGAAATGCTCGCCGAGCGCCCGGTCGCCCGCCACCGGCCGCGCCTTGATCATGGCGGCGCGTTCCCAGTTCTGGCCCATGCTTTCGTAGTAGCTGATGGCGGCCGGCAGGCTGACCGCCAGCGGCGTCGCGGCCGGGTCGGGGCGCAGGCGCAGGTCGGTGCGGAAGGCGTAGCCATCCTCCGTCCGCTCATCCAGCAGGCGCACAAGATCGCGTGCGAGCCGCACATAGATGGCGCCGGCCCGGTCCGCATCGTAGGTTGCAGTCTCCGGGTCATACAGCACCATGAGGTCGATATCCGAGGAGTAGTTCAACTCCCGTCCGCCGAGCTTGCCCATGCCGAGCACCACAAGGCCCGAGCCCTTGCAGGTCGCCCGTGGATCATGCCGCGCCGCGCCGCCCGCCAGCTTCAGGTCGCCGCGCGCCTGCGCCTCCCGCAGCAGATGCGCGCAGGCGTAGTCGGTGCAGGCATCGGCGAGGTCGGACAGGGCGCCGGTGACGCGGTCCAGCGCCCAGGTGCCGGAGATGTCGGCGACGGCCGCGATCAGCGCCGCCTGGCGCTTGGCGCGGCGCAGCAGCGTGGCGACGCCCGGGCGGGTGGCGGCGGGGTCGGCGCGGCCCAGCGGGTCCAGCGCCAGGGCGAAGGTCGCATCCGGTCCACGGTCCACCAGGCGCAGCAGGGTCGCGGATTCGCGCAGGGCCAGATCGGCCAGGTAGGGGCTGTGGCCGCCCAGCGAGGCCAGCAGCGCGGTTCCCTCGGTGCTGGCGCCGAAGGCCTTCTCCGCCGCGCCACGTTCGGCGAAGCGGGCGGCGAGGCTGGCCGCCGCCTCCGCGTCGTGGGCGCGCGGCAGGGCGGGCGGGGACGCGTCCAGGCTTGGAGCCGGAGCCGGGGTGGGCGCTTGCGGTCTGGGCATTGGCGGGCAGCGTGGCGATGAGGGCCGCCGCCGGTCAAGTGGCGCGGGAGGCGCATCGCGCGCTGCACCTGCTGTTCGGCCTGTTCTTCCTGCTGCTGCTGGCGACGGGCGCGCTGGCCTGGCGGCTGTCCACCGGCCCGGTCGAGCTGCCCTGGCTCGCCAGCACCATCGAGGACCAGGCCAATGCCCCCGGCGCGGATGGCACGCCGCCCGATGCGCTGCTGGAGGTTGGCCGCGCCGCGGTGGGCTGGCAGGGCTGGCGGGAGGGGCGGCTGACGCCGGTGGAACTGCAATTGTCGCAGGTCCGGATGCGCGAGCCGGATGGCAGCCTGCGGCTGGACCTGCCCGATGCCGCCATCACCCTGTCGCTGCCCTGGCTGCTGCGCGGGCAGGTCGCGCCGCAGCAGGTGGAGATGCGCCGGCCCGCGCTGCGCCTGCGGCGCTCGGTGGATGGCGAGGTGACGCTGCTGGTCGGGCAATCCGGCACGGAGGCGCCGGACAGCGCGACCACGGACCCGATGCTGGCCGAGTTGATGCGCGCGCCCTCCGACGACACCTGGCTGTCCGCGCTGCGCCTGGTGCGGATCGTGCAGGCGCGGGTGGTGGTGGAGGATGCGGCGCTCGGCCTGACCTGGACGCTGGACGACGCTGACCTGGTGCTCCGCCGGCGGCCCGGCGGCGGCGTCTCCGGCACCGCGACCGCGACGCTGCTATTGGGCGCGGAGCGCGTGCCGGTCAGCGGCTCCGCCGAGATCGTGGCGGGCGGCGCGGCGGGCGGCGTGGCCGACATCGCCTTCCGCCTGCTGCTGCCGGAATTGCGCCCGGCCCTGCTGGCCGCCGCCGCGCCCGGCCTGGCGCCCCTGGCGCGGCTGGATGCAACGGCGCGGATCGAGGTCGCGGGCCGCATCGACAGCGCGGGCCGCTTCCGCGACCTCCAGGCGCGGCTGGCGGCCGGGGTGGGCTCGATCGATGTCGGGCCCGGCCCGCGCCTGGCGATCGAACGGCTGGAGGTGGCGCTGGAGGCGACGCGGGACCGGCTGCTGGTGCCGGCCGCGACCCTGGTGCTGGCCGGTCCCTCGCCGCCGACCCTGACCCTGGCGGCGGAGGCGAGCCGTGCCGACGACACTTGGCGCGGCACCGCGACCCTCGGCCTGGACGCGGTGCCGATCGCCGATCTCGGGCGGCACTGGCCGGAGGCGCTGGCCCCGCCGGTGCGCCGCTGGATGGTGCAGAACCTGACGGCCGGCACCGCGCGGGACGGGCAGTGGCGGCTGGCCGGGCAGGCCGCGGCGGATGGCAGTGGCCTGCGCGTGACGGAGTTGTCCGGCCGGCTCGCGGTGCAGGATGCGACGGTGCACTGGCTGCGGCCGATCCCGCCCGCCGAACTCGCCAGCGGCACGGTCGATTTCGACCTGCAGGCGATCACCATGCAGGTCACCGGCGGGCGCCAGGCCGGCGTGGTGGTGCGGGATGGCACGGTGCGCTTCCTGCTGCCGCCGCAAGGCCAGGACTCGGCGGAGATCGCCATCAACCTGGCCGGCCCGGTGGCGGATGCCATCGCCGTGGTGAAGCACCCGCGGCTGCGCCTGTTCGAACGCGCGCCGCTGCCCATCAAGGACCCGCGCGGCCAGATGGAAGGGCGGCTGGAAATTGCCTTCCCGCTGCTGTCGGACCTGCCGGTGGAGCAGTTGCAGATCCGCGTGCAGGCGCGGCTGCGGCAGGCGACCATCGCGGATGTGCTGCTCGGCCGGCCGCTGGAGGGCGGCGTCATCGACCTGAACGTGACCAACACCGGGCTGCGCGCCACCGGCACCGCGACCTTCGCCGGCATCGCCGCGCGGCTGACGGTGGAGATGGATTTCCGGGCCGGCCCGGCCAGCCAGGTGGTGCGGCGGGAGACGGTGCGGGCGACCACGAATGCCCGCACCATCGCCGAGCTCGGGCTGGACCTGACGGACCTGGTCGAAGGGCCGGTCGGGCTCGACGTCGCCACCGAGACCCGCCGCAGCGGCCAGGGCCGCGCCACCATAAAGGCGGACCTCCGCAACGCCCGGATGATGATCGACCCGCTCGCCTGGGCCAAGCCGCCCGGCCAGAACGCGGGGGCCGAGGTGGTGCTGCGGCTGAACGGCGAGACGCTGCTGGCGATGGACAGCTTCCGGGTGGAGGCGCCCGCCTTGCTTGTGCGCGGCGCCGCCGCCTTCGGGCGTGGCGCGCGGATGGAACAGCTCATCATCCAGGACGCCGCGGTGGAGGAAAGCCGCCTGAGTGGGGAGGCGCTGCCCCCCGCCGAGCCCGGCGCCCCGTGGGTGGTGACGCTGCGCGGGCCGGTGCTCGACCTGCGCCGGGCCTTCGCCGCCGAGGAGGCCCGTGCGGAGGCGCCGGCGGCGGAGGATCGTTCGCCCGCCTTTTCCGCCAATGCGCGCATCGACCGCGTGCTGATGGGGCCGGGGCGCGAGATCGGCGCGGTGCAGGCGCGGGTGCAGGTGGATGCGCGGGGCGTGGTCCGTGCCGGCAGTGTCACCGGCCGGGCCGGGCCCCGCGGCAATTTCCAGGCCGACATCGCCCCGGCCGGTGCCGGCCGCAGCCTGCGGCTGGAGGCGGAGGATGCCGGGGCGCTGCTCGGCGCCTTCGACGTGCTGCGGACGCTGGAAGGGGGCAGGCTATCCGTGCAGGCGGCCTATGCCAGCAACCGCCCCGGCGCGCCGCTGGTGGGCACCGCCGTGATGAACGACTTCGCCATGCGCAACGCGCCCGGCTTCGCCAAGCTGTTGCAGGCGATGACGCTGTACGGCGTGCTGGAGGCGGTGGCCGGGCCGGGCCTCGGCTTCACCCAGCTCGTCGCGCCGTTCAGCCTGACGCCGGAGGTGCTGACGCTCGGCGAGGCGCGCGCCTTCTCCGCCTCGCTCGGGCTGACGGCGAAGGGGACGCTGAACCGACGAACCCGGCGGCTGGCGATCGAGGGCACCATCGTGCCGGCCTATTTCTTCAACTCGCTGCTTGGCAACCTGCCGATCATCGGGCGCCTGTTCGCGCCGGAAGCCGGCGGCGGGCTGTTCGCGGCGACCTTCCAGTTGAACGGGCCGGCCGAAGACCCGCAGGTCAGCGTCAACCCGCTGGCCGCGCTTACTCCGGGCTTCCTGCGCGGGCTGTTCGGGATCGGGCAGGCGGGGCCGGCGGCGCCGTGAGCAGGGGGGTCTGGTGCCAGCCGGGCGCCAGCACCCACAGCCCGTCGAAGCGGGCCAGCAGGTCGCGGTCCGGGTCATGCCCGGCGCGCGCGGCCTCCAGCATCGGGCCCTCGGCCAGGACATAGAGGCTGCCTGGTTCCGGGTTGCGCCACCGCAGGCGATCCTCGGTGGTCGCATTCAGCGCTGCCACACGGACCGGGTCGAGGCGGGCGAGGTACACCGCATCGGTGGGCAGGCCGTGGGTCGCGGCCAGCACGGCGACCTCCTCCCAATGCGTGGCCTGGAGGCCGGTGGGCGCCAGGCGGATGCGGGCGTAGCGCGTGGTGGCCTCGGACCAGAACGGGTCGGCCAGGCGCAGCGGGGCGGTGGTGGGGGCGGGGCGGAAATAGCCGGCAAGGCGGGCGAAGCCGGGTTGCAGGTCCACCACCTGCACAGCCAGCAGCGCCGCCAGCGCGAAGCCGGTGCGTCGGCCGCCCGACGCATGGGCCAGCGCGGCGATGGCGCCGAACAGCGCGGCATAGGCCAGCGGCCAGAAGAATCGCACGGAAGCGCGCAGCGCATCGGCGAGCGCCAGCACCCGCTCCGGCAGCTCGGCCAGCACAAGCACCACCTGCCCACCGATGGAGACCCGGTGGGTGATGGCGATGGCCAGCATCACGGCGAGCCCCGCCACCAGCGGCCAGCGCCGCGCCAGGCCGGGACGCGGCCGCCAAGCATAGGCCAGCAGCCCCGCCGCGATCAGCAGCAGGCTGCCGAGGCCGAGGTAGCTGTCCTTCGATTCCAGGTGATCGGCACGCGGCAGTTGCGGCAGCAGGCCGCCCCAATGGGTCGGGTCGAAGGGCGCCAGCAGGTCCAGCTGCATTTCGCCGAACCCGCCCCAGGTGCCGCCGAGGCCGCCGCCGAGCAGGAAGAACCCGGCCGCCCAAAGCCCCGCCAGGCCGGCGCCCGGCACGCCAACCGCTTCCACGGCCAGCAGCGCCACCCGGCGCTGCGGTTGCAGGGCGCGGGCGAGCCAATCCGTGGCCCATAATCCGGCGACCATCGGCAGCAGGTAGGCGTGGATCAGGGAGGCTGCCAGCACCAGCCCCGCCCAGGCGAGCGGCCGGCGCCAGGGCGCGGCCGGCGTCAGGCAGAGATACAGGGCCGCCAACAGCAGGAACTGCCCGCCGAGCGCGAAGTGGCCACCCATGCGGTTCAGCAGGATGGGTTGCAGCACGAACAGCGCCGCACCGGCCAGCCGTGCCAGCCCATCCTTCGTCACCAGCCCGATCAGCCGCCAGGCCAGCAGCACCTGCAACGCGCCGCAGGCGAACAGCCAGAGCCCCCAGTATTGCGGCACCTCCACCAGCGGATGCAGCGCCTTGAAGGCGAAGGCCAGCAGCGGGATCGAGTCCGAGTAGAAGATGGAGGAGCCGACCTCCAGCCCCCAATCCGGGTTCGCGCCGGGCGGCCACATCCAGGGCGAGCGGGCGAAATAGGTCCAGCCGAGCCAGTACTGCACCGGGTCCGGCCCGATGGTGCCTTCCAGCATCCATCCGGTGCTTCGGGGCGGCAGGATCTGCCAGCCATAGACCGCGGCCACCACGGCGAGGCCGATCAGGGCGGCGGCGAGCCCCTCGGCCGCAGAAGTCCAACCGCCGCGACGCATGCCCGCAATCTCCACCGTGCCGGCCTTGTGCCGCGGCTTCGTGGCTATTTGTGGATGCTCACCCCGCCTGGCGCACCAGCAAATGCCGCTTGCGGCCGAGTGAGAGCTTCGCCGCCCCATCGCGCAGGTCCGCCACGGTGACCTGCGCCGCTTCGTCGCCGACCGGCGCGTCGTTCAGGCGGACGCCGTTCTGCTTGATCAGGCGGCGCGCCTCGCTTTTGCTGGCCACCAGCTTCGCCTCCGCCAGGATATCGACGATGCCGGCGGGCAGGGCGGTGGCGTGGCTCGGCAGCGTCTCGGCGGCCTCGCCCTGTTCGAACGCGCGGCGGGCGGTTTCGGCGGACGTCTCGGCGGCCGCGCGGCCATGCAGCAGCGCGGTCGCCTCGGTCGCCAGGATCTTCTTCGCCTCGTTCACCTCGGCGCCGGACAGCGCGCCGAGGCGGCGGACCTCGTCCATCGGCAGTTCGGTGAACAGGCCGAGGAAGCGGCCGACATCCGCATCCTCGACATTGCGCCAGAACTGCCAGTAGCCGTAGGGCGCCAGCCGGTCCGGATTGAGCCACACGGCGCCGCCCGCCGTCTTGCCCATCTTGGTGCCGGAGGCCGTGGTCAGCAGCGGCGTGGTCAGGCCGAAGGCCTCGGCCCCCGCCATGCGGCGCACCAGGTCGGCGCCCATGATGATGTTGCCCCACTGGTCCGACCCGCCCATCTGCAGCGTCACGCCCAGCCGCCGGTGCAGTTCCAGGAAGTCATAGGATTGCAGCAGCATGTAGTTGAATTCGAGGAAGCTGAGCGGCTGGTCGCGGCCCAGCCGCAGCCGCACACTGTCCATGGTCAGCATGCGGTTGACGCTGAAATGCCGGCCGACCTCGCGCAGGAAGGGGATGTAGCGCAGCTCGTCCAGCCATTCGGCGTTGTCGAGCATGATGCCCGCCCCATGGCCAAACTCCAACGGGCCGAACTCCAGGAAGCTGTCGAAGGATTTGCGGATCCCGGCCTTGTTCGCCTCGATCTGCGCATCGTCGAGCAGCGGTCGCGCGTCGTCGCGGAAGGAGGGGTCGCCGATCTTCGTCGTGCCGCCGCCCATCAGCGCCACCGGGCGGTTGCCGGTGCGCTGCAACAGGCGCAGCAGCATGATCGACAGCAGGTGGCCGACATGCAGGCTGTCCGCGGTGCAGTCGAAGCCGACATAGGCGCTGACCCGGCCGCTCGCGGCCAGTCCTTCCGCATCCGTCACCTGGTGGATGAAGCCGCGCTCACGCGCGATGTGCAGGAAATCCTGGGTGGCCGTCATGGGTCTTTGGGGCTTCCGAAACTGTGGGCGGCGTAGCACGGTGGCCCCATGCTGAGAACAATCGGGCTGATGAGCGGCACCTCCCTCGATGGAGTCGATGCCGCCTGGGTGGAGACGGACGGAGAGGCGATCGGGCGGCTCGGCCCGGTGCTGACGCTGCCCTACGCGCCGGCGCTGCGCCGCGACCTGCGCGAATTGCTCGACCGCGCGCCGGAGCTGGCGGGCGACGACCCGTTCCTGGCGAGCTGCGTGGCGCGGCTGACCGAGCGGCACATCGAGGCGGTGCGCGCCATCGGCTGGCCGGCGGACCTCATCGGCTTCCACGGCCAGACCATCCTGCACCGCCCAAGCCGACCGGGATCCAACATGCCGGGCTTCACCTGGCAGGTCGGCGATGCGCAGCGCCTGGCGCGGGAGACGGGGATCACCGTCGCGCATGATTTCCGCTCCGCGGATGTGGCCGCCGGCGGGCAGGGGGCGCCGCTGGTGCCGGTGGTGCATGCGGTGATGGCCGCCCGCCTGCCGAAGCCGCTGGCCATCCTGAACCTGGGCGGGGTTGGCAACGTCACCTGGATCGGGGAGGACGGCACGCTCGTGGCCTTCGACACCGGCCCGGCCAACGGCCCGCTGGATGACTGGGCGCGGCGTTCCACCGGCGAGCCCTATGACCGCGACGGCAGGCTCGCGCTGGCGGGGCAGGCGGATGGCGGCGTGCTGGCGCCGCTGATGGCGCATCCCTGGCTGGCCGCGCCGCCGCCGAAATCGCTCGACCGTCTGGATTTCGACCGCGCGCTGAAGGAGGCCGGCGCCGGCGCGCTGTCGCCGCAGGATGGCGCCGCCACCCTGGTCGCGTTCTGCGCCATCTGCGTCGCCGCCGCGGCGCGGCACTTTCCCGCCCCGCCGGTGCAATGGCTGGTGGCCGGCGGCGGGCGGCGCAACCCGGCGATGATCCGCGCGCTGGGGGCGGCCCTGGCGGAGCCGGTGCGGGCGGTGGAGGTGGCCGGCTGGAACGGCGATGCGCTGGAGGCGCAGGCCTTCGGCGTGCTGGCGGCGCGGGTCTGGCGCGGGCTGCCGCTGACCTTTCCGGGGACGACCGGCGTGCCGGCGCCATGGCCGGGAGGGCGGCTGGTCGGGCCGCTGCTCTGAGGAGCGCGCATCTGCGATCTACGCCGCCGGCGCCTGCGCCAGTCGATCCAGCGTCGACAGTTCCTCGGCCAGTTCCTCGACGCTGACCGGCTTGCGCATCACCCGCAGGAGCGGATCGGTCGCGGCCCGTTCGGAGAACTGGCGGTCGAGGTCCTGCTCCAGGTTGCCCGTCAGCAGCAGGGCGGGAAGCCGGGCGAGCGATGGCGAGCCGCGAACCGACTCGATCAGCGCGAGGCCGTTGGTCCCTGGCATCCCGTAATCCGTCACCAGGACATCCGGCTGTTCCCCGGCCGACAGCAGCGCCAGGGCGCCATCGCCGCTGCTGGTCCGCAGGACCGAAAAGCCCTGGTCGGCCAGGCTCTCGGCCAGGAAGTTCCGGACCAGCGCGTCGTCATCGACCAGCAGGATGCGCAGGGGGCGCGTGGCCATGGTCGACGACGTTCGCGGTTTTTCGACCAGCTTCATCGCCGTGGCGGCGGGGAGGCGGATGGTGACGGTGGTCCCGGTGCCGAGGGCGCTCTCGATCAAAAGCGTGCCAGATGATTGTTCGACGAAGCCGCGCGCCATCGCGAGCCCGAGCCCGGTGCCTGCTCCGGCAAGCTTGGTCGAAAAGAATGGCTCGCCGACCCGTGCAAGGACGTCGGGGGCCATGCCCTCGCCGGTGTCACCTACGCTGATCCGGACATACCTGCCGGCATCCAGCCCGAGGGCGCGCGCGCCCTCGGGAGACAGGTATTCCTCCGTCGCGCTGATGCTGAGGGTACCGCCCTGCGGCATCGCGTCCCGCGCGTTCGTCGCCAGGTTCACCAGAACGGTCTCCAGCTGCCCGCGGTCGGTGAGCAGCGCGGGAAGCGGGCGGTCGGCGTCGATCTCGGTCCGGATCTGCGCGCCGAGCGTATGCCAGAGGATCTCCCGCAGGCCGCGCACGAGGCCGGCCGGGTCGACCGGCTCCAGCCGCAGTTCGCCGCGGCGCGCGAAGGACAGGAGCCGCCGCGTGACCGAGCCGCCGCGCTGGGTGGCTTCCTCGACCATCTGCGCCAGGTGCCGCACGGCATCGGGACTTTCCGCGCGCCGGCGGATGAGGCTCGCGCCGCTCTGGATCGCCTGCATGATGTTGTTGAAGTCGTGGGCCACGCCGCCGGCGAGCTGTCCCAGGGCGCGCAGCCGCTGGTCCTGCGCAAGCTTGAGCTGGGCCGCCTCCCGCGCCGCGACCTCGACGCGGACCCGTTCCTCGAGCGAGGTGTTCAGGCGCTGCAGTTCCTCGGCGAGGTGGGCGCTGCGGGCCTTCTCGTCCTCCACCCGGTTGACCGCGGAGTTCATGAGGTGGACCACGACGATATCGACCAGCACGACCGCCACGAAGAAGACCAGGGCGATGACCTCCGGCGTGGTGACGAGCGCGAAGGAGCCGTAGGGCGCGATGAAGAAGTACCAGGCCGCCATCGTGCTCAGCGCCCCGGTGACAAGGCCGGGGCCCATGCCGCCGAAATAGGTCGCCAGCAGCACGGCCGGGAAGAAGGTGAGGAAGGGAAAGCCGAGCGGGGGCAGGATCGGGCCCAGGGCATAGCGCCCGGCGAGTGCGGCGCTGAAAAGGCCGATGCCGAGGAGATGCCCGCGCGCGGTGCCCGTCCCCACGGCCCGGCGGGACTGCAGCCCGGACCGGAAGCTGGAGAGTGACAAATTGGGCCTTTCTCGCGCAGAGGAATCAGGCCCTGCGTGCGCCTGGTTGCGCCCGCAAAAAACCCGGCCGGACCCGAAGCGCGAGGCTTCGGGTCCGGCCGGGTCCTTGCCGCCGGGAAACGTCAGTCGGCGGCGAGCGCCATCCGGTTGCGGTTCAGCATGCCCATGACGTGGTCTTCCGCCGCATCGGCCACCTGTTCCGCCTGGGGCGGGGTGTAGATGTGGCCGGCGCCGGGCATCACGCGGTAGTCGATGGCGATGCCCTTCTGGGTGTTCAGCTTGTCCACCAGCTTCCGCACGCTGGGCTCCGGCACCAGCTCATCGTCGGAGCCATGCAGGATCAGCCCGTTGCAGGGGCAGGGCGCCAGGAAGCCGAAATCGTAGTGGCTGGCGGGGGCGGAGACGCTGACGAAGCCGCCCATCTCCGGCCGCCGCATCAGCAGCTGCATGCCGACATAGGAGCCGAAGGAATACCCCGCGACCCACAGCGAGGAGGCGTTCGGATTCACCGCCTGAAGGAAGTCGAGCGCCGCCGCCGCATCCGAGATCTCCCCGATCCCGCCATCGTAGCGGCCCTGGCTGCGGCCGACGCCGCGGAAATTGAAGCGGAGGGTCGAGAAGCCCATCGCCTGGAAGCGCTGGTACAGCGCGTGAACGACGCGGTTGTTCATGGTGCCGCCATGCAGCGGATGCGGGTGCAGGATCAGCGCGACCGGCGCATGCGCCTGCTTCGCGTGATGATAGCGGCCCTCGAGCCGGCCATCGGGCCCGGCGAACATGACTTCAGGCATCGTTCAAAAGATCCAGTCCATGTTGGGTCCGCGGTGCGCCGGGGAGAACCGGCTGCCACGAACCATGGCCGGGGAGGGATGAGTGCAGCGCATCCGCCCCTCGGCCGTTTGGGGAACCACCACGCCGCCGCCGCGACGCGCCTCGGGCCAGATCGAATCTGAAAGCCGCGCCCATTTCCCGTCCGGCCCGCATAGTTGACGGCGCAGGTCGGGAACAATAGCCTTGGCTTGGCAGCGGCGTCCCGGGGTTGCGTCCAGGGCGGCTGCCTCGCAAGGCGACAGGGGTCGCGGTCATTCGGCTCCGGTCGTAGCTCTGGTGGGTGCGGCAGGCCGCGCCCGAGGACACCCCCGGGCAGGCTCCCGAACCCAGGGGTCCAGCCAATATAGGTGAGGTGCCCTCAGCTTTCATATCGGATTTACGGCATGGCCCGCATGTTCCTGTCTTTGGGCTCCTTCACCGGCCGGTCGTCCGGTCATTTGCGCTGCCCCAGCTTCGGCGGGAGCAGCGATAATGCAGGCTGACACGCAGGGCGGGAGACCCGCATGAGGCTTTCCACCCGCGGTCGCTACGCCGTGATGGCGATGGTCGAACTCGCCGCGCGCCAGCAGGGCGAGTCGGCGGAATGCGGCGCGGTGACGCGGCCGCAGGTCAGCCTGGCGGAGATCGCGCAGGCGCAGCGGCTGTCGCTGGCCTACCTCGAACAGCTGTTCGGCCCGCTGCGGCGCGCGGGGCTGGTCGCCTCCGTCCGCGGCCCGGGCGGCGGCTACATGCTGGCACGGCCGGCGCGGGAGATTTCCATCGCGGTGATCGTCGAGGCGGTGGATGAATCGATCCAGGCGACCCGCTGCGAGGAGGGCGGGCCAGGGTGCCTCGCCGGGGATCGCTGCCTGACGCATGATTTGTGGGCGGAACTCGGCAGCCAGATCAAGATGTTCCTGGAGGGCGTGACGCTGGCCGACGTGGTCTGCGGCCAGGTGATGGGGCGCGCCACCTGCCCAACCGCCGCCGGGCGCTCGCCGGAGCCATGACCCTTTACCTCGACGCCAACGCCTCCGAGCCGCTGCGGCCGGCGGCACGGGCGGCGGTGCTGGCGGCGCTGGACCTGGCGGGCAATCCGTCCTCGGTCCATGCCGCCGGGCGGGCGGCGCGGCGGCTGCTGGACCGGGCGCGGGACCAGGTGGTCGCGCGCTTCGGCCCGGCCGAGGTGGTGTTCACCGCCGGCGGGACGGAGGCGAATGCGCTGGCAATCCGGGGCCTGGCCGCCGGCCGCCGGGTGCTGGTGGGGGCGACGGAACACCCGGCCGTGCTGGCCGCGGCCCCTGGCGCGGCCCTGCTGCCGGTGCGGCCGGACGGCACCCTGGACCTGGATGCGCTGGAGGCGGCCTTGCGCGGGGCGCCCGCGCTGGTCTGCCTGATGGCGGCGAACAACGAGACCGGCGTGATCCACCCGGTCGCGGCGGCCGCGGCGCTGTGTCGCCGGCACGGCGCGCTGCTGCATGTGGATGCGGTGCAGGCGGCCGGGCGCATTCCGGTGACGCTCGAAGCTTTCGGCGCCGACAGCCTGGCGATCTCCGGCCACAAGCTCGGCGGGCCGAAGGGCGCGGGCACGCTGCTGCTGCGGCCGGGGCTCGGCCTGGCGCCGCTGATCGCCGGGGGCGGCCAGGAACGCGGCCGGCGCGGCGGCACCGAACCACTGCCCGCCATCGCGGGCCTGGGCGCGGCGGCGGAGGCGGCGGACCCGGCGGAGGCGGCCCGGTTGGCGGCGCTGCGGGACGCCATCGAGGCCGGCTGCCACGGTGCCGAGGTCTCCGGCGCCGGCGCGCCGCGCCTGCCCAACACCACCAGCCTGATCCTGCCCGGCCATGCGGCGGAGACTCAGGTGATCGCACTCGACCTCGCCGGGATGCAGGTCTCGGCCGGCGCCGCCTGTTCCTCGGGCAAGGTCGGGCGCAGCCATGTGCTGGCCGCGATGGGCCTCGCGGAGGGCGCGATCCGCGTCTCGCTGCCCTGGGATGCGCCGCCCGACGCGGCGGAGCGTTTCGTCCAGGCTTGGTCCGCCATGCGCGACCGCCTCTCCCGCCGCACCCTGGCCGGGGCCAGATGAGCTTCATGACCAGCCGTCCGAACCGCCCGATCTACCTCGACAACCACGCCACCACGCCGTGCGACCCGCGCGTGCTCGCGGCGATGCGGCCGTGGTGGGAGGAGAACTTCGCCAATCCCGGCTCCGTCGAGCACGGCATGGGGCGGGAGGCGGAGGCGGCGGTGGACCAGGCGCGCGCGCAGGTCGCGGCGCTGATCGGCGCGGAGCCCACGGAAATCCTGTTCACCTCCGGCGCGACGGAGGCGAACAATTTGGCGATCAAGGGCGCCGCCCGCTTCGCCGCGAGCCAGGGCACGGAGCGGCGCCGGGTCGTCACGCTGGTGACCGAGCACAAATGCGTCCTGGAAAGCGTCCGTGACCTGGCCGCGGAGGGCTTCGAGCCGGTGCTGCTGCCGGTGCGGCCGGACGGGCTGCTGGACCTCGCGGTGCTGGAGGCGGCGCTGGCCGAGGCGCCGACGCTGCTGGTCTCTGTCATGGCGGTGAACAACGAGATCGGCGTGGTGCAGGACCTCGCCGCCATCGGCGCCATGGTGAAGGCGCATGGCGCGCTGTTCCATACCGATGCGGCGCAGGCGGCGGGGCGCCTGCCGCTGGATGTGGGGGATATCCGGGCCGACCTCCTCTCCCTGTCCGGCCACAAGGTCTATGGGCCGAAGGGCATCGGCGCGCTGTATGTCCGGCGCCGGCCGAGGGTGCGCCTCGCGCCGCTGTTCTCCGGCGGCGGGCAGGAACGCGGGCTGCGCTCCGGCACCCTGCCGGCGCCGCTGGTGGTCGGCTTCGGCGAGGCCTGCCGGATCGCGGCGCTGGAGGGCGCGCTGGATGCCGGGCGCATCGCCGGGCAGCGGGCGCGGTTCCGGGATGCGCTGGCGGCGCAGGTGCCGGGGCTGCTGGTGAACGGGTCGGAGGCGGCCCGCGTCGCCGGCAACCTGTCGCTGTCCTTCCCGGGCGGCGTCACCGCGCAGGCGATCATGGCGGCGGCGCCGGAGCTGTGCGTCTCCACCGGTTCCGCCTGTTCCTCGGCCGAGGTCGAGCCCAGTTATGTGCTGGCCGCGCTCGGTTTGCCGGAGGCGCAGGCCCGCGCGACCTTGCGCATCGGCATGGGGCGCTTTACCTCGCCGGCGGATGTGGATCGAGCCGCCGCGGCCCTGGGCGCCGCCTGGCGCCGGGCCATGGAAACCTCGAACAGGTCCGACAGCCCCCGGACACGCGCGGCGGAGTAGAGTCGAAGATGCCGAAGATGACCTTCATCGAGCGGAACGGGATTCCGAAGGAAGTCGATGCCCCGCTCGGGCTTTCGGTGCTCGAGATCGCGCACAAGCATGGCGTGGATATCGAGGGCGCCTGCGAGGGTTCGCTGGCGTGCTCCACCTGCCATGTCGTGGTCGATGCCGGCTGGTACGGCAAGCTGGCCGGCGCGACGGAGGATGAGGAGGACATGCTGGACCTCGCCTTCGACCTGCAGGAAACGTCCCGCCTCGGCTGCCAGATCATCATGACGGATGCGCTCGACGGGCTGGTGGTGAAGCTGCCCTCCGGCACGCGCAACGCCGGCGGCTGATGTCGGCCTGGGAGACGGATTTCGGCGCGGAGGGCGGGCTGTTCCGCCGGCTGCGCGCGGAAGCTGCCGCGGATTGGCAGGCCTACACCTGGCACGACTTCGTGCGCCGGCTGTCCGACGGCACGCTGCCCCTGGCCGCTTTTCGCAACTTCCTGATCCAGGACTACCTGTTCCTGATCCACTTCGCCCGCGCCCAGGCGCTCGCGGTGTTCAAGGCCGAGAGCCTCCCGGCCATGCGGCAGAAGTCGGGCTCGATCGCGGCCATCCTGGAGGAGACCGCGCTGCATCTCGGCTACTGCGCCGAATGGGGCATCGCCGAGGATACGGTGCGCGCCACGCCGGAATCGGCGGAGACGGTCAGCTACACCCGCTACGTCATCGACCGTGGCCTGGCTGGCGACATCCTCGACCTGGAAGTGGCGCTGGCGCCCTGCACGGTGGGCTATGGCGAGGTCGCGCTGCGCATCCTGGCCGACCCGAACCGCAGGGTGCAGGGCAACCCCTACCAGAGCTGGATCGAGGCCTACGCCGCGCCCGCCTACCAGGCGCTGGCGCGCGGTGCCGCAGCGCGGATCGACGCGCTGGGCGAGAGCCATGGCGGCCACGCGCGGTTCCCCATCCTGGCCGCGACCTTCGGGGAAGCCGCGCGGCTGGAGCAGCGTTTCTGGCAGCAGGGGCTGGACGCGGCGGCATGAGGGTTCTTGTGGCCCCCCTCATGGCGAAGCCATGAGGATCCTTGTTGCCATGTCGGGTGGCGTGGACAGCAGCGTCGTCGCGGCGCTGCTGGTGGAGCAGGGGCACGAGGTGATCGGCGCCACCCTGCAATTGTACGACCACGGCGCCGCCATCCAGAAGAAGGGTGCCTGCTGCGCCGGGCAGGACATCCACGATGCGCGCCGCGTCGCCGACAGCCTCGGCATCCCGCACTACGTGCTGGACCGCGAGCAGCGCTTCCGGGAAGCCGTGATCGACGATTTCGCGGATACCTACGCCCGCGGCGAAACCCCCATCCCCTGCATCCGCTGCAACCAGACCGTGAAGTTCCAGGACCTGGTGGCGCTGGCCGAGGATCTGGGCTGCGAGGCGCTGGCCACGGGCCACTACGCCCGCCGCGTGGAAGGCCCCCAGGGCGCCGAGCTGCACCGCGCCGCGGACCCGCTGCGCGACCAGTCCTATTTCCTATTCGCCACCACCCGCGCCCAGTTGCAGTTTTGCCGGTTTCCGCTCGGCGACATGCCGGACAAGGCTGCGGTGCGGGAGGTGGCGCAGCGGCTGGGCCTGGCGGTGGCGGCGAAGCCGGACAGCCAGGACATCTGCTTCGTGCCCAAAGGCAGCTACGACCGCCTGGTGGCGAAGCTGCGGCCGGAGACGGCGGAGCCGGGCGAGATCGTCGACCTCGATGGCCAGGTGCTCGGCCGGCACCAGGGCATCGGCCGCTACACGGTCGGGCAGGGGCGCGGCCTCGGCCTGGGCGGTGGCGCCGGGGAACGCCTGTTCGTCACCGCGATCGAGCCCGGCCGCCGCCGCATCGTGGTGGCGCCGCGCGCCGCGCTGGCTCGCACCGAGGCCACCGCCGGCGAGGTCAACTGGCTGGTCTCGCCACCCGCCTCGCCCCGCGCGGTGCAGGTGAAGCTGCGGGGGCGGGAGGCGCCGCGCACGGCGGAGGTGGCGTGGGATGCCGATGCGGGCCTGCTGCACCTGACGCTGGCGGAGCCCAACATTGTCGCCGCAGGCCAGGCCTGCGTGCTGTACGAGGGCGACCAGGTGCTCGGCGGCGGCTTCCTGCGCGCCGCCAGCGTTGACAGGGGCGGGGTGGCGGCGTAATCGCGGCGCCGCTTCAGCGACATCCCGAGCGGAGTCCGGGGCGGCGTAGCTCAGCTGGTTAGAGCACGGCACTCATAATGCCGGGGTCAGCGGTTCAAGTCCGCTCGCCGCTACCATCACCCCTGTGGCGCCAGCCGTGCGGGAAAACCTTCCCAAAGTGTGAGCGACAACTTCTTGGGAAGACCCGATTCGCGACTCCGGCAACCGGACGCAACCGACTAACGTTGATGCAAACGTGGGCAGACTGCAATTCCCCGGAGCACAGCGTGGCCTTTGCACGACAGGTCCTGGTGGTTGAAGACGATGTCGGGTTGCGTCGGCTCCTGACCGACGTCATCGCCACCGATCCGGCCTTCACCGCCGATGGCGCCGGCAGCATCGCGCAGGCGGAGGCGCTGCTGGCCGCATCGGGAAGTGGCTATGACGCCATCCTGCTGGATCTGGGCCTGCCGGATGGCGATGGCGGCGAATTCTGCGAGCGCCTGCGGCACCGCGGCGTCACCTGTCCCATTATCATGCTGACCGGCTGCGTCGCGCGGGGCGACCTGGGCCGGGGCCTGGATTGCGGCGCCAGCGACTACCTGGCCAAGCCGGTCGGCGTCGCCGAATTGATGAGGCGTCTGCGGCTTCAGTTGGACCTCGCCCTGCCGCTCGCCCGCTGAAGGCCCTCAGGCCGGCGGCAGCCGCAGCGCGCCGTCCAGGCGGATCGTCTCGCCGTTGAGCAGCGGGTTCGCCGCGATCGCCAGGACCATCGCCGCGTATTCGTCCGGCCGGCCCAGGCGGGGCGGGAACAGCGGCATCTTCCCCAGGCTCTCCCGCGCCTCCGGCGTCAGCGTATCCATCAGCGGGGTGTGGAACAGGCCGGGCGCGAGCGTCACCACGCGCACGCCGAGCCGCGAAAGCTCCCGCGCCGCCGGCAGGGTCAGCGCCACCACGCCGCCCTTGGAGGCGGCATAGGCGCATTGGCCGATCTGGCCCTCATAGGCGGCGATGGAGGCGGTGGCGACGACGAGGCCGCGCTGGCCATCGGGCAGCGCCTCGTTCGTCGTCATCCGCGCGGCGGCCAGGCGCAGCAGGTTGAAGGTGCCGACCAGGTTCACGCGGATCACCCGCTCGAACAGCGCCAGGTCGTGCGGGCCCTGGCGGCCGGCGACGCGGCCGGCGGGGGCGATGCCGGCGCAGGCCACCGCGAGGCGCAGCGGGCCGAGGCCGGCGGCGGCCTCCACCGCCTCGGCCATCGGCGCTTCCTCCGCCACGTCGCCGGCGACCGCGAGGCCGCCGATGCGCTCGGCCACCGCCTGCGCGGCGGCTGCGTTGATGTCCAGCACGACGACCTTGGCGCCGGCGGCCGCCAGCGCCTCCGCCGTCGCGGCGCCGAGGCCGGAGCCGCCGCCGGTGACCAGTGCCGATGCGCCACGAAGATCCATGCTCAGGCCTCCCCCGCCTTGGCCGCCCGCTTCTCCAGGAAGGCGGCGAGGCCAGCCTGGGCTTCCGGGCCGGTCTGCGCCAGGGCGGCCATCATGCTCTCGACGAACAAGCCATCCTCCTCCGACATGTCCTGGATGCGCGGCAGCGCCTGCAGCACGCCGAGCACCGTCAGCGGCGCCATTCTTGCCATTTTGGCCGCCAACTCGCCGGCCTTGTCCGGGGCCGCGCCGGGCGGGGTGACATGGGTGACGAGGCCGGCGCGTTCCGCCGCCGCCGCATCCAGCGCGCGCCCGGTCAGCATCATGTCCGCCATCCGCGCGGCGCCGATGATGCGGGCGACATGCACGCTGGCGCCGCCGCCGACGAAGATGCCGCGCGATCCCTCGGGCAGGGCGAAGAAGGCGGTCTCATCCGCCACGCGGATGTGGCAGGCGGCGGCCAGTTCCAGCCCGCCGCCGACGCAGGCGCCATGCACCGCCGCCACCGCCGGCACCCGCCCGCCCCGGATGCGCCGGAACACCGCGTGCCAGCCGCGCGAATGGTGGAACACCGCGGCCGCATCGCGCGCGGTGTGCTCGGACAGGTCGAGGCCGGCGGAGAAGCAGGGGCCATGGCCGAACAGCACGATGGCCCGCGCGGCATCCTGTGCCTGCGCCACCGCGGCATCGAGCGCGGACAGCAGCCCATCGTTGATGGCGTTGCGCTTGGCCGGGCGGTTCAGGCCGATCCAGGCGACGCCGTCGCGAAGCTCCAGGCTGACCGGGTCCATCGGCGCGTCCCTTTAGTTATGCGCCATAACGATAGGCGCCGAGGCGGGGGCTGGGCAAGCCTCAGCCGCGGGCGATGCGGCGGAGCGCGGACAGCAGCGCGGCGCGTTCGGCGGCATCCAGGGCCGCCGCCAGATGCGCCTCGGTCCGCGCCTCCGCCGCCTCGCCCTGCCGCAGCAGCGCGGCCCCGGCCGGCGTCAGGCGCAGGCGGTTGGCGCGGCGGTTGCCGGCTTCCTCCGTACGCCGGATCAGTCCCTCCGCCTCCAGCGCCGCCAGCAGCACGGTGAGGTTGGAGGGCTTGATGTGCAGCGCCTCCGCCAGCACCGCCTGGCGGATATCCGGGTTCGCCTCCAGCAGCAGCAGCACGCCGAGGCGGCCGGGCGTCAGGCCGAGCGGGCCGATGGCGCGGTGCAGCGTGTCGAAACTCGCCTGTTGCGCCAGGCGCAGCCAGAAGCCGAGCTTGTCGTCGAGCGGCGAAAGGTCGGCGTCTGGCGGCGCCGGGGCTTCGGCGACGCGGCGGCGGGGGATGGCCATGCGCATCTGTTACAGGATGCCGGGTGGGCCTTAAAGGGGGCGCGGGGTTCTTGTTATGATGCATAACAATAATCGCGTCGGGGGGATTGGGATGTCCGCAGCTTCCAGGTCGCCGGCCCCGAGACCGATGGGGGCGGCCCCGGTGCGTTTTGCGCCGCGGCCGGATGGCACGCTGCTGGTCGCGCCCGTCCCGGCGCTCGGCGCCTATCCGCGCAGCCTCACCGAGCGCCTGGCGCAGTACGCGGCCGAAGCGCCGGAGCGCACGCTGATCGCGCAGCGCGACAAGGCGCTGGGTGGCGACTGGCGACGGATGTCCTATGGCGCGATGTGGCAGGCGGTGCAGTCGCTGGGCCAGGCGCTGCTGGATCGTGGGCTGTCGGCGGAACGCCCGCTGGTGTTTCTTTCGGGCAATTGCCTGGAACAGGCGATGCTGACGCTTGCGGCGCTGCATGTCGGCGTGCCGGTGGCGCCGGTTTCGCCGAGCTATTCCCTGCTGGCGACGGATTTCGTGAAACTGCGGCACTGTCTTGCGCTGCTGACGCCCGGGATGGTGTTCGCGAATGACGGCGCCCGCTTCGCCACTGCAATGGCCGCCTGCGTGCCGCCGGGGTGCGAGGTGGTGGCGACGCGCAACGGGGCGCAGGGAACCACGGCTTTCGCCGACCTGCTCGCCACCCCGCCCACCGCCGCCGTCGCTGAGGCCGCCGCACGGGTCGATCCCGATGCACCCGCGAAAATCCTGTTCACCTCGGGGTCCACGGGGCAGCCCAAGGGCGTCATCAACACGCAGCGCATGCTCTGTTCGAACCAGCAGATGCTGCGGGAGGCGTTTCCCTTCGTGGCGGAGGAACCTCCCGTGCTGCTGGACTGGCTGCCCTGGCACCACACCTTCGGCGGCAACCACAATGTCGGCCTGGCGCTGTACAATGGCGGCACGCTGTACCTGGATGACGGCCGGCCGGTGCCCGGCGGCTACGCCGAATCGCTGCGCAACCTGCGCGAGATCGCCACCTCCATCCACTTCAACGTCCCGCGCGGCTTCGAGGAACTGGTGCACCACCTGGGCGAGGATGCGGCGCTGCGCGCGCGCTTCTTCTCCAGGCTGCACATCATGTTCTACTCCGCGGCCGGCCTGCCGCAGCACATCTGGGACGCGCTCGACCGTCTGGCGCTGGCCGAGTGCGGCCGGCGCATCCCGATGTTCACCGGCCTCGGCGCGACGGAGACCGCGCCCTTCTGCCTGATCGTGCGCGAGGCGTTTTCCCAGTCCGGCGCCGTCGGCCTGCCGGCGCCGGGGATCGAGATGAAGCTGGCGCCGGTGGCGGGCAAGATGGAGGCGCGGGTGAGGGGGCCTTCCATCACGCCCGGATACTGGCGCAACCCGGAGGCCACGGCGGCGGCCTTCGACGAGGAAGGCTTCTACCGCTTCGGCGATGCGCTGGTGCCGCTCGACCCCGAAGACCTGCACAAGGGCTTTCGCTTCGACGGGCGGATCACCGAGGACTTCAAGATGGCGACCGGCACCTGGGTCAGCGTCGGCCCGCTGCGCGCGCGCGTGACGGAAGCCTGCGCGCCCTATGTGAAGGACGTGGTGATCGCCGGCCAGGATCGCGACGCGCTCGCCGCGATCCTGCTGCCGGAACGCGAGGCGGTGGCGGGGCTTCCGGCGGACGCGTTGCGCGCGCGCCTGGCCGAAAAGCTGGCGGCGCTGGCGGCGACGGCGACCGGCAGTTCCAACCGCATCGCCCGCGCCGTGCTGCTGGACGCGCCGCTGTCGCTGGAGGCCGGCGAGATCACCGACAAGGGCTCGATCAACCAGCGGGCGGTGCTGGCGCAGCGCGCGGCGCTGGTCGAGGCGCTGTACGCCGATCCGCCCGGCGCCGACATCATCATCTGCACGGAGCCCTCCGCATGACCGCGCTGCACACCGAGTGGCAGGATGCCTGGCTGCTCGCCGGCGCCCGCACGCCCTTCGCCGATCTCGGCGGGCCGCTGGGGAAGGTGTCTCCCATCGACCTCGGCATCCGCGCGGCGCGCGGGTCCATCGCGAAGGCGGGTGTGACTCCGGCGGAGATCGGCCATGTCGTCGCCGGCTCCGTCGCGCAGGCGAGCTTCGACGCCTACATGCTGCCGCGCCATATCGGGCTGTATGCCGGTGTGCCGCAGGACGTGCCGGCACTGCTGGTGCAGCGGGTCTGCGGCACCGGGATCGAGGCGCTGGTGCAGGGCGCGACGGCCGTGGACCGACAGGGCGCCGGGGTTTCGCTGTGCGTCGGCGCGGAGAGCATGAGCCGCAACCCGATCGCCGCCTACACCCATCGCGGCGGCTTCGACCTCGGCGCGCCCGTCGGGTTCAAGGACTTCCTGTGGGAGGCGCTGGACGACCCGGCCTGCGGGCTGAGCATGGGCGGCACGGCGGAGGAACTCGCGAAGCGCCACGGCATTTCCCGCGCCGAGGTGGACGCCTTCGCGGCCCGGTCCTTCGAGCGCGCGCTGGCGGCGCGCGAGGCCGGGTTCTTCGACGACGAGATCGTGCCGGTGGTGTCCGAGACATTCTCACGGGAGGGCCTGCGCGACCGCGGCATAGCCCTGCCGCGCCGGGTGGCGGAGGTCGCGGCCGACACGCATCCGCGACCCTCGCCCATCGAGGCATTGGCAAAGATCCGGCCGGCCTTCGGTGGCGTGCAGACCGGCGGCAATTCCTCCGCCGTGGTCGATGGCGCCGCGGCCGCGCTGGTGTGCAGTGGTGCCTATGCCAAAGGCCGCGCGCCGCTGGCGCGGCTGGTGGCGGCGGCGGCGGTGGGCTGCCCGCCGGAGATCATGGGCATCGGCCCGGTGCCGGCGATCCGCGCCCTGCTGGAGCGCGCCGGGCTGCGGCTCGACCAGATCAACCTGGTCGAGATTAACGAGGCCTTCGGCGCACAGGTCATGGCCTGTTCGCGCGAACTCGGCCTGGATGAGGCGCGGCTGAACGTGCATGGCGGCGCCATCGCGCTCGGCCATCCCCTGGCCGCCACCGGGCTGCGCCTGGCGCTGACCTGCGCGCGGGCGCTGCGGCTGCGCGGCGGGCGCTACGGCATCGCCTCGGCCTGCATCGGCGGCGGGCAGGGCATCGCGCTGCTGATCGAGGCGGCATGACCACGCTGCTCAACACGCGCGCCGTCACCATCGCCTGGGGCGACTGCGACCCGGCCGGCATCGTCTTCTACCCGCGCTACTTCGAGTATTTCGACGCCTGCACCGCCGCCCTGTTCCAGCGTGCGCTCGGCATGCCGAAGATCCGCTGGACGGCAGCGCACGGCATCATCGGCATCCCGATGGTGGATACCCGATCGAAGTTCTCCGTCCCCTCGGTGTTCGGGGACGAGGTGGTGGTGGAAAGCCGCGTCGCCGCCTTCCGCCGTTCCAGCTTCGACATCCACCACCGCCTGCTGCGCCCGGATGGCGCGCTGGGGGTGGAGGGGTTCGAGACCCGCGTCTGGGCCGCCCGCCACCCGGACGACCCCGGCCGCATCAAGGGCGTGCCGATCCCGGCGGAGGTCATCGCCGCCTTCGGCTGAGGTTCTCAGCGGCCCGGTCGCTTGACCGGTCCGAGGCCGCGAATGCGGCCCGCCGCTTATGCGACGAAGCCAAGGAAACCGGAGGTTTCCGCCCGGCGTGTGAGGGCCTTCGGGATTATGCCACATAACAATGGTGCCGCCCGGCGGCACCGTGCAGAGTGTGAACAGACACCGGCGCAACGACGCCGACAGGAGGAGCATCAAGGATGAACATCGTCATCGGGCGCCGCGGCGCAATGGGACTCGGCGCGGCCGCCATCGCCGCATCCGGCGTCCGGCCGGCCTCGGCGCAGACCATCAACCGCACCGTCCGCGCCATCGTCGGCTTCCCGGCCGGCGGATCGTCGGACGTCGTCGCGCGGCTCTATGCCGACAAGCTGCGCGGCATCTACGCGCAGAACATCATCGTGGAGGGCCGCGTCGGCGCCGCGGGGCGCATCGCGGTGGAGGCAGTAAAGGCCGGCGAGGCGGATGGCAGCATCTATTTGCAGACCCCCGCCTCCATGCTCACCCTGCAGCCGCACGTCTTCCCGCGGGAGGTGCGCTACGACGCGCTGACCGACCTGATCCCGGTCTCCACCGTCTGCACCTTCCCCTTCGCCATCGCCGTGCCGAGCAGCCATCCGGCGAAGACACTGGCCGAATTGATCACCTGGCTGAAGGCGCAGAGCGGCGACGTGCCCTTCGCCTCCCCGGCCGCGGGATCGGCGCCCCATTTCCTCGGCGTGATGCTGGGCAAGAAGATCGGCGCGCGGCTGACCCATGTGCCGTATCGCGGCGCGGCGCCGGCGATGCTGGACCTGGTCGGCGGGCGGCTGCCGGTGTTCGTCGGCGTGCTCGGCGACATCTCGCCGCAGCATGGCAGCGGGGCGCGGATGCTGGCGGTGTCCTCCGTGCAGCGCAATCCGCGCTACCCGGACCTGCCGACCTTCGCCGAACTCGGGCACCCCGAGATGAACAAGGACGAGTGGTTCGGCGCGCTGCTGCCGGCCAATACGCCCGCCAACATCGTGGGCGCCCTGCACGCCGCCATCGTGCAGGTGGCGCGAAGCCCGGACATGGTGGCGGCGCTGGACCGGCTGGAATACCTGCCGACGGTGTCCGACAGCCCGGCCGATTTTGCGGCGCGCATCCGGCGGGAACGCGAAGAGTGGGGACCCATCGTGCGGGAAAGCGGCTTCCAGCCCGAGAACTGAGCAATTGCGGCCGGGTGCCTTCGCGGCGCCCGGCTGTGGCCATGGCCATCCGCGATACCGGCGGGAAGATCGGTTGCGCTCCGGCCCCGGCTTTGGGATGGGTAGGGCTCCGGTCATCACGGCCGCGTGAGATGCCATGCTGGATGGACCTGCCCTGACCGCGCCGACCCGCGCCGCATCGCCCGCCACGGCCGATGCCGTGGCCATCCTGCTGCTGCTTGTCGCGGTGGCGCTGCTGCGGCTGAGTTCCTTCGTGCCGGCCGTCGTCGACACCGACGAGGGCCTGTACATGGTGCAGGCCCGCGAATGGCTGCGCGGCGGCTGGCCGCTGGTCGCCGCCTGGGACATGCATCCGGTCGGCGCGCCGGCGATGTTCGCGCTGGCGTTCCTGCTGTTCGGCGTCTCGGTGGAGGCGGTGCGGCTGCTGGGGCTGATCTGCGTCTTCGCCACGGCCTGCGGGTTGTTCGCGGCGGCGCGGGCGGCGGGGGCGCCGCGCGCGGTGGGGGCGGGGGCCGGGGTCACCTATGCCGCGCATACGCTGCTGCTCAGCGGGCTGTGCACCAACACCGAGTTGCTGATCGCGCCGTTCATCACCGCCGCCATGGCGCTCGGCATCCGTGCCGCCGCGCGGGCGGAGCCTCCGGGATTGGGTGCGCTGGTGGCGATGGGGCTGCTGGTGGGCTGGGCGCTGCTGGTGAAGCAGGTGGCGGCGCCGGCCGGATGCCTCGCCTTCGCGCTTCTGGTCGGGCCGGCCTGGTGGCGCGGGGCGCTGCCGGTGCGGCGGGTGCTGGCGATGGCGGCGGCCTATGCCGGCCTGTGCGCGGCGCCGATCCTGCTGATGGGGCTGGCCTACTGGGTGCAGGGCTGGCTGCCGCAGTACCTGGATGGCTCGCTGCTGGCGCCGTTCCGCTATTCGTTGGAGCGTATCGCCCCGGCCGAGGCCTGGCGCCGGATCGGCGCGGCCGCGCTGCCGCTGGGACTCGCCCTGGGTGCCGCGCTGGTGGCGCTGGCGGCGTGGCGGCCGCGCGGGCCGATGGCGCTGCTGACCGTGGTGGCGCTGGCCTGGTTCGTCACGGAATCCCTGGCCATCGCCGGGCCCGGCTTCTACTTCGCGCACTACTTCCTGCTGTGGCTGCCGCCCTTGTCCCTGCTGGCGGCGATCGGCGCCTGGGGGCTGGCGCGGGCGGTGGCGCAGCCGCATCGGGTGCGCGCGGCCTTCGCCGTGCTGGTGCTGGTGCTGGCCAGCCAGGGCTGGCTGCCGGAGGCCACCGCGCGGCTGGAACGCGGCCCCGGCCTGATGCATCGCGACCCGGTGCGGGAGGTGGCGGCGGCGGTGGCGCGCGAAGCCGGGCCGGACGGCGATGCCTTCATCGCCAACTACCACACCAGCGTCTACGTCCTCGCCGATGTCCGCACCGCCACCCGCTTCCCCTTCCCGCCGCACCTGACCGGGGAGTTCGAGGATCTGTCCGACACCAACACGCAGGTGGAACTGACCCGCGTGCTGGCCGCGCGCCCCAGGGTGATCGTGGTGGATCGCGGCTGGATGCAGACCATGCGCCCCGCCGCCGCGGCGCAGGTGATGGCGACGGTGGCCGAGGCCTACGATTTGGCGGCCAGCGTGGCCGAGCAGCGCGGGCCGGTGGAGATCTACCGGCTGCGGGATCTGGGCGCCGTTCAGGGCCCGGGAAACAACGCGTCCGTCCGCCCCATCAGCCAATAGGCCGTCAGTCCGACATATTCCCGCAGCGCCCATTCCGCCTGGTTCAGCCGCGCCGGGAAAGGGCCGTACCACCACAACGAGGGGTCGCGGCTGGCGGTGTAGTTGACCGGCCAGGGCGTGATCCGCCAGCCAGCCTGCCGGAACACGCCGACCGAACGCGGCATGTGGCTGGCGGAGGTTACCAGCAGCCAGGTCTCGTCGGGCTTCGGCGCCAGCATCGCATGGCTCAGGACCGCGTTTTCATGCGTGTTGCGGCTCTCGCTTTCGAACACCAGCCGCTCCGGCGGCAGGCCGAGGCTGGTGAACAGGCGGCGTGCCGTATCGGCCTCGGTGGGGCCGCCGGGCAGCACGGCGGCGGTGCCGCCGGTGAAGACCAGGCGCGCGGCAGGGTGTCGCAGCGCCAGCGCCACGGCTTCCGTCATCCGCTCCGCAGCCCCGTTCAGCGCCGGGATGCCGTGCGCGTTGGTCAGGTCCTGTTCCACCGCGCCGCCCAGCACGACGATGCCGGTGACCTGCGCCGGCTCCGCCGCCGGCCGGGCGAAGCGTTCCTCCAGCGGCAGCGTCAGGAAGGCCGCGACCGGCAGGCAGAACACGGCCAGGTACCAGCCGAGGCCGAGGGTCAGCGGCCAGCGCCCGAAGCGCCGGCCGCGCCAGACCAGCAACAGCCCGAGCGTCGCCAGCACCAGGGCCAGGGTGTTCGGCCGCAGCAGCGCCCACAGCACCTTGGAGGCGACGAAGGCGACACCGTCCATCTCAGAAATCCAGGATGCGGTTCGGGTGCGCCCGGCCGCGCAGCAGGTCCGCCACCGCGCGCAGGTTGCCGCGCAGCCGGCCGAAGCGGTCCACATGCGGCTCCGGCACCAGCGAGCGCAGCGCGTTCATCGCCAGGTGCCGCGCGGCGGAGGGAATGGCGTGGCTCCAGGGAAACGTGCCCTTGCGCGCCAGGTAGATCGGGTTCGCCACCTGGCTGTAGCCCAGCCGGTCGCCGGCGACGCGGCCCGACTTGGCGCCGAGATGCACGCCGCGCGCGCCGGCCAGCCGCAGGATCGAGCCGTGCCGGCCGAGCGCCCGCGTCACGTCGATATCCTCGTACCAGGCATACAGCGGCAGCGCTTCGTCCACCCGGATGCCATGCGCGCGGAGCGGCGCCATGCGAAAGGCCATGTTGCAGCCATAGCCGTTGAAGTGCGGGGTGACCGCAAGCGGATCGTCCTCGTAGTGGTCGGCGGCGAGCACGGCGCGGCCTTCGGCGACGCTCAGGCCGGGGCCCTTGGCGCCATCGGCCAGCACGGTGCCGGTGGTGACGACGCAGCCGGGCTGCGCCTGCAACACCCGTTCCGTCACCAGCAGGTAGTCCGGCGCCGGCAGGAAGTCGTCATCCAGGAACAGCACCGCGTCGCAATCCGTGGCGGCATCCAGGATGGCATTGCGCTGCCGCGGCAGGCCGGCGGGGCTGGCCAGGAACTCGACGCGCAGGAAACGCTCCCGCAGGCCGGCGATGTCGTCCTCCGTCACGTGGCAGACCAGCACGCGGTCGGGCGCGCGGGACTGCCGCAGCAACTCGGCCAGCACCTCGCCCAGGATGGCGGCGCGGCCGCGCGTCGCGATGCCGATGGCGAGCCGCATCAGCTTGGGTCCGAGGCGCGGCCGGTGATGGCGGGGCGGATGCGGCCGGCGGTCGCCTCCCGCTGAACATAGCCGCGCAGGCGGCCGAGGAAGGTCATGGCGTAGTAGCCGGCATCGCGGGGCCGCAGCCGCACAAGGCTCAGCGCCACGCCGCCGAGCGGGCGGATGGCGAAGGGCAGCCAGACCCGGGCCGGCACCGAATGGCGGCGCAGCGCGAAGCCCAGCCCGCGGCCATAAAGGAAGGCCCGCGCCACCGCGACCTCCGACAATCGCTTGTCCGGGTGGATGACGCGCAGCGCCGGGTCGTAGATGGCACGATGGCCCACGGTGACGGCGCGCAGCACCAGGTCGTTGCCCTCCGCCGAGCCGATCGGCGTGCCCGGCCCCATGGTCTCGTCATAGCCGCCGAGGCGCAGTGCCAGCGGGCGGCGGAGCCAGAGGTTGAACTCGATGACGCTGGTCCAGGCGTTCTCCGCGGTGATGGGGCCGGCATCCTGGCGCCAGCGGCCGGAGCCAAGCCCGCCCTCGGGCGCCTCGGCCGGGCCGGTCAGGATGCCGAGGCCGGGGTCGGCGGCGAAGGCCGCCGCGACACGGTCCAGCAGGCCGGGCGGGTACAGGCAGTCATCGTCCGGGAAGCTGACCAGGTCGCCCGTCGCCTGCCGCAGCCCGAGGTTGCGGGCGTGGTTGGCGCGGGCGATGCCGGACCGCATGTGGGTCAGCGGCATCAGCGCCGCATAGGGCGCCAGCAGCGGGACCAGTCGGCCATCCTCGTTCTGGTCGACGACGATGACCTCGATGTCGTCGCGCTTCTGCGCCACCACGCCGTCGAGGAACGCGGCCAGTTCCGTGGTGCGGCCGCGGGTGGCGACGATGAGGCTGAAGCCGGTCAAGGCAGCGGCATCCGAGGCATCGGCATCCCGCGCGCGAGGCTGGCATCTCGCACCACGGACAGGATGCGGTCGCGGAAGGCGGCCTGGGAGAAGCGTTCCGCATTGGCGCGGCAGGCTTCGGGCGAAATTCGCAGCGATTCGAATCGGGTCACGCCGTCGACAATGCCTGCGGCGGACTGCTCGGGGAACAGCACGCCGGTTACATCGGGCTGGATGATGTCCGCGGCCCCGCCGCGCGCGAAGGCGATCAGCGGCGTGCCGCAGGCCTGCGCCTCGACCATGCCGATGCCGAAATCCTCCTCCGCCGCGAAGACGAAGGCGCGGGCATCCGCCAGCAGCCGCACAAGGTCGGCCTGCGGCACACGGCCCAGGATGCGGATGTTCGGCGCATCCCCGGCCGCCGCGCGCACCCGCGCCATCTCCGGCCCGTCGCCGGCGATGATCAACTGGCGGTCGGGCATGGCCCGGAAGGCCTCGGCGATCAGGTCGATGCGCTTGTAGGGGACGAGGCGGGAGGCGACGACATAGGCCTCGCCCTTGCCGGCCTGGAAGGGAAAGCCATCGAGGTCCACCGGCGGGTGCACCACCAGGCTTTCCCGTCGCCAGGCCTTGCGGATGCGCTCCGCGATCCAGGCGCTGTTGGCCAGGATGACGTCCGGCCGCGCGGCGGAGGCATGGTCCCAGGCCCGCATCTTCGCCAGCAGCCAGCGGGTCAGCAGGCCCTTCACGCCCCTGTCCATGCGGGATTGGCGCAGATACTGGTGCTGCAGGTCCCAGGCGTAGCGCATCGGGCTGTGGACGTAGGAGACATGCAGCGTCGCCGGGCCGGTCAGCACCCCCTTGGCAACTGCGTGGGAGGAGGACAGCACCAGATCGTAGCCGGAGAGGTCGAACTGCTCCACCGCGATCGGCATCAGGCCGAGATAGTAGCGGAACCAGGCCCGCGCCCGCGGCAGGCGCTGGATGAAGGAGGTGCGTGGCACCCGGCCGCCGAGGAAACCGCGCTCATGGTCCGGCAGGAAGTCGCAGACGGCGAACAGGTCCGCCTGGGGGAATACCTTGAAAAGCTGCTCGAGCACGCGCTCGGACCCGGCATAGCCGTCCAGCCACTCATGGACGATGGCGATCTTCATCGGGACTCCAGCAGGCCGAGCAGCGTCCCGGCGGCAGCGGACCAGGAATAGGTGGCGGCGCGGGCGCGGCCGGCGGTGCGGAGATGCTCCGAAAGAAGCGGCTCGTCCAGCAGCCGGGCGAGGGCGGTGGCCGGGTTGCGCGGGCCGTTGGCGTCGAACCACAGGGCCGCATCGCCGCAGACCTCCGGTACCGCGCCGGCGGAGGCCGCCAGCACGGGGCAGCCGCACCACATCGCCTCCAGCGGCGGCAGGCCGAAGCCTTCATAACGTGAGGGGAACAGCAGGCAGATCGCGTTCTCGTACAGCGCGCGCAGCTCGGCATCGGTGACGCGGCCGAGGGCGATGGTCGCATCCACATCGGTGGCCCGGCGGAACACGCTGGCATCGGCCGCGCCGGCCACCGCCAGCTTCAGGCCACGGGCGCCGAGCAGCCCCACCGTCTCCCGCAGCATATCCAGGTTCTTATGGGAGGCGCGGGTGCCGACGGCCAGGGCGTAGCCCTGTGGCGCCAGGCCGTGGCGGGCGAGGATGGCGGGTTCCGCCGGCTCGCGCAGCGCATGCTCGCCGCCCTCCGGCATCACGCCGATCATGGCGGGCGGCAGGCCGAGATGCAGCGCGAGGCGGCTGCGGGAAAAGTCGGAGACGGTGACGATGCGGGTACCGCGGCGCGGCAGCGCCCAGTGCAGGGCGCGGTACCAGGCGCGGAAGGCAAAGGAATAGCTCTCCGGCGTGTCGAAGACCCCGGCATCGTGGATCACCACGGTCTGCCGCGCACCCAGCCGCAGCGGGGCGGTATTGCCGAGGTTCAGCAGGTGGTCGCCGCCGATGGCCCTGGGCAGGTCGAACTGCTCCCAGGGCTGGCCGGCGCGGCGGCCGATATGTTCCACCGGCAGGCCGGCGAAGCTGGCGGGCGCATTGCGCGGGGCGAGCAGCCGCAGCGGGGTACCGGTGGCGGCGAGCGCCGTCACCACCTCGCGCGAGAAGCGCTGCACGCCGCTGAGTTTCTGGGTCAGGAAGCGGGCGTTGATGGCAAGCGTCATGCAGTCTCCCCGCGCAGCACGGCCCGCAGGCGCCACGGGCGGCGCAGCAGGCCGCGCGCGTCGCGGCGTTCGGTGGGGGTGAGGGCCTGGAATCCCGCGGCGGCGAAGCCGGCGAGCGCGAGCAGGGCGAGCGGGATGGGCAGCACGCCGGGCAGCAGCAGCGCCAAGCCGATGCCACCCGCCAGCAGCGGCAGGGCAAGCTGCCGGGCGGCATCCCCGGCCACCGGATACAGCCGGGCGACCAGCCAGAGCCGGCCAAAGACATCGGTGGCGCAGCGCAGCGCCCAGGCAGCGGCGGCGCCCTCGATCCCTGCCCATAGCAGCAGCACGGCCGACAGCGGCAGAAAGACCAGCGCCTGCAGCAACTGCCACTTCGCATTGGCATCCGGCCGCCCGATCGCATCCAGCAGCGCGCCCGGCGCGAAGGCGGCGCAGGAGAAGAAGATGCCGACCGACAGGATCTGCAGCACGCGACCGCCACCGGCGGCGAAGTCGGCGCCGAGCCAGAGCCCCAGGATCTCCGGCCCATAGGCCACCAGAACCAGGCAGGCCGGCAGCACCGCCGCCATCACCATCAGCGCGCCGCGGCGCAGCAGCCCGGCGGTGGCCTCGGCGTGGGAGAGGTAGGCGCTGGCCATCGCCGGCAGCAGCGCCTGCGCCACCGCCACCGGCAGGATCCACATGCGCATCACCAGGTCGAGCGGCGTGGCGTAGTAGGCGACGGCGGCGAGCGTCAGCAGAGCGCCGACCAGGAAGCGGTCGGCATAGAGCAGCGCCTGGGTCAGCACGCCGGAGGCGCTCATCCAGCCGCCAATCCGCAGCAGCGGCGCGACCAGGACCCAGCTTGGCCAGACGGGGCGCAGGCCGGGCAGGTCGCGCCGCGCCAGCCAGGCATAGGACAGGGTGTTGGCCAGCCGGCAGGCGAGCAGCGCCAGGATGACGCCGACCAGGCTCTGCCAGACCAGCAGCACCAGCACCGGGCCGAGATAGTAGAAGATGGCGACGGGGATGGCGGCCAGGTTCGCCTCCCGGAACCGCTGGTGCGCCGCCAGCGTGCCCCACAGCGCGGCATTCACCACCACCAGCGGTGCGGCGGCGCAGAGCCAGCGGAAGGCGGTGATGGCCTCGGCCTGCAAATCGGGCGGGGTGTTCAGCACGCCGGTGACCAGCAGCGGCACGAAGGCAAAGGCGAAGGCGGCGATGACGGCACTCAGCAGGCCGAGTGCGCTGATCGCGGCGCCGGCCAGGTCCGTCGCACCCTCAAGCTGCCCGGCGCCGATGCGGGCGGACAGGGCCCGGGTCAGCGCGGCACCGACGCCGAGGTCGAAGACGCCGAAGACGCCGACCAGGGCGAGCGCCAGGGTGAACAGCCCCCAGCGGTCGATGCCCATCTGGGAGACCAGCACCGGGGTCAGCGCCAAAGCGAGGAGAAGCGGCAGGCCGCGGCCAGCGGCGTTCCACAATGTGCCGGACAGCAGCCGGCCGCCGGAAGCGCGGTCCTCAGTCCCAGCCATGACCTGCGCCATTTCCTTGCAATCCGCGGCCGGGGCCGCGGACCCGACGAGGCTCGGCCTCAGTACGCGCCGCGGCGCGCCAGCACCGCCATCGGCGTGCGCAGCAGGATCTTCACATCGTTCAGCAGCGAGGGCTGGCGGGCATAGGCCACATCCAGCGCCACGCGCTGGGCGTAGGAGGTATCATTGCGGCCGCTGACCTGCCAGGGGCCGGTGATGCCGGGGCGGACCGTCATGTAGTGCTGCGCCGCCGGGCCATAGAACACGGCGAGTTCGGCGGCCTGCACCGGGCGCGGCCCGACCAGGCTCATCTGCCCGGCCAGCACGTTGAGGATCTGCGGCAGCTCGTCCAGCGAGCTGGCGCGCAGGAAGCGGCCGAGCGCCGTGATGCGGGGGTCAGACTTCAGCTTGCGCGTCGCCTCCCACTCCGCCCGGGCCTGCGGGTCGCGATCCAGCAGCGCGGCGAGGCGGCGATCCGCATCGGCGACCATCGAACGGAACTTCAGGCAGCCGAACAGCCGGCCGCCGCGGCCCACCCGCTCATGCGCGTAGAAGGCCGGGCCGCCATCCATCCGCACCAGGGCGGCGAGGACCAGGAAGACCGGCAGGCACAGCAGCAGCAGCGTGCCGGCGCCGAGGATGTCCAGCGCCCGCTTCGCAACCTCATGCACCCGGTCCGCATCCTGGCGGACAGAGGGGACAGCCTGCGCCTCCGTCGCCGGAAGGGCGTAGACAAACATCGACCGCCGATCGTCGGGCGAGCGCAGAAGTGTCTGGGCGACTTCCAGGCCAGGCATGAAGGGTCCTCGTGAACGGTGGGAGGAACGCGGAGGGGGAGCCGAGGGGACGAAAGGCTGGGGGAGGCTCCCGTGCGAAGGGTAATAGTCACGGGGCCGGGCGGGTTTGCGACGTGCTTGCGGCGGGATTGTGGCGCCGGAGCCGGGCCGATCCGGCCGCGTAAAATATTTTCCCAAAGATTGTTTTGGAGCGACCCGCGCCTCCAGCCGTGACAGGATGCGGCATGCGACTCCCGGCACGCCGCGCACCACAGCGGCCGACCCTGGTGGAGCCGCCGGAGCCCGCCTTCAGGCGCGGCAGCAGGGCGGAGGCGGAACGGCCACCGGGCAACGCGGCCCGTGGCATGCTTGTGGCCGTCCTGCTTTCCTCGCTGTTCTGGCTCGGGCTGGCCTGGGCGCTCTGACGGCTTGCCGCATCCTTGGTGCGGCGCCTACACAGCCGCCTCGACAGACCGGCCAGTGCGGACCCGTGATGCAACCGATTGACCTTATGGGAAAACCGCGACCTTCCGATCACGCTTTTGCGTTCGGATTCCGGTGCTGACCCGTCGCGCCGAGGCCTCGCTCGCGTATCTGGCGGCGCTGCTGCTGGGCGTCGGGCTGGCGGCCTGGGTCTTCCCGGGCGACTTCCTGTTTCCGGTGGCGGGCCAGGACTGGCGGCCGGCCGGGGATGCGGCGCAGCACATGGTGGCGCAGCGCTACCTGCTGCAGGATGCCTGGCGCTGGCCGCCGACCCTGGCGCTGAACCTGAACACCCAGGAAGGCGGGCTGAATACCGCCTTCGCCGATTCGATCCCGCTGCTGGCATTGGCGCTGAAGGCCCTGCGCGGCTTCCTGCCGGAGGGGTTTCACGGAGTCGGCCTGTTCTACGGCCTGGCCTGGGTGGCGCAGCCCATCGCCGCCGTCTTCGCACTGCGCAGCGCGGGGGAGCGGCGGTGGCTGCCGGCGCTGGGCGTCGCGCTGGCGGCCGCCTCCATGCCGGCCTGGATCGGGCGGTTCGGCCATGCGGCGCTGTGCGGGCATTTCCTGCTGCTGGTCGGGCTCGGCGTCTACCTGCGGCTGGTGACCAGGCCATCCGTCGCGCTGTGGGTCGGCGCCGGCGTGCTGCAGGTGCTCGCGCTGCTGGTGCACCCCTACCTGGCCGCCATGACCCTCGCGCTGCTCGGCGCGGTGCCGGCGACGCGGCTGCTGCGCGGCGAGGCGTTCATCGGCCCGGCGCTGGCGGTGGGCGCGGCCTTCGCGGCGGTGGTTGGCGTGATGGCGGGGTTCGGCTACCTCGGCGCCGCCGGCGGCACCGGCTATGGCAACTACGCCATGAACCTGCTCTCGCCCGTATGGCCGGCGGGGTCGCTGCTGTTCGGCTGGCCCTGGTCGCCGCAGCTCGATGCCACCGGCTTCGGCGGGTGGGAGGGCTACAACTGGCTCGGGCTCGGCCTGCTGGCGGCGCTGGTCGTGGGCGTGGTGCTGCGGCCCGGCTTCGCCTGGCGCCGGCTGTCCCGCCATGCCGGGCTCGCGGTGGTGCTGCTGGCGCTGACGGCGCTGGCGGTCTCCCACAAGGTCGGCTTCGGCGAGGGCATCGTGCTGGACCTCGGCGAGGCACCGGGCACGCTGGAGCAGTTCCGCGCCTCCGGTCGCTTCTTCTGGCCGGTGTCCTATGCGCTGCTGGTCGGCGGCATGGTGCTGCTGGCGCGGGTGCATCCGGTGCTGTGCCTCGCCGCCGGCCTTCTGCAATTCGCCGATGCCACGCCGCTGCGCGCCGCCATCGCGGAGTGGGCGGCGCTGCGCCCGGCCTGGACCATCGAGGCCCCGGCGCTGCGGGCGGAACTGGTGACGGCGGGTCGGCTGACCCTGCTGCCAAGCTGGCCCTGCGTCACCGAAGCCGAGGCGGCGGAGGTGCACCCCCTGCAACTCGAAGTCCTGGCCCTGGCCTCCGAGCGCGCGGTGCCCGCCAACACCATGTATGTCGCCCGCTGGAAAACCCCGCCCGCCTGCCGCGACGCCCAGGTGGCGGCGGCGCCGCTGGCGGAGGGCGAGTTGCGCCTGTTCCTGCCCTCAGTCCGGGACACCCTGCTGCCGCTGGTGCCGGATGGCGCGGCGCGCTGCCGGCCGATTGGTCAGGTCACCGCCTGCCGCTGATGGGTCACGTCGCTCGGGACGTGGCGTTCCACGATGTAGAGCGGCCGGCGCTTCGTCTCGTTGAAGATGCGGCCGAGGTATTCGCCGATGATGCCCAGCGTCATCAGCTGCACGCCGCCGAGGAACAGCACCACCGCCATCAGGCTGGGGTAACCGGCGACCGGGTTGCCGTACAGGATGGTGCGGATGATGATCAGCATGCCGTAGCCCAGCGCGACGACCGCGGTCAGCAGCCCGAGATAGGTGGCGATTTTCAGCGGACCCACGGTGAAGGCGGTGATGCCCTCCAGCGACAGGTTCCACAGCCGCCAGTAGTTCCACTTCGTCTCGCCGGCCGCCCGCGGCGCGCGGTCGTACAGCACCGGCGTGGAGGGGAAGCCGACCCAGGCGAACAGCCCCTTCATGAAGCGGTGCTGTTCGCGCAGCGCCAGCAGCGCATCCAGCGCGCGGCGGCTCATCAGCCGGAAATCGCCGGTATCGGGCGGCAGGTCCACCTTGCCGCCGATGCGCTGCATCACGCGGTAGAAGGCGGCCGCGCTGGCCTTCTTCAGCCAGGTCTCACCCTCCCGCGCCCTCCGCCGCGCATAGGCGACGTCGAAGCCCTGCTGCCAGGCGGCGACGAGGTCCGGGATCACCTCCGGCGGGTCCTGCAGGTCGGCGTCGATCACCACCACCGCCTGGTCCGCCGCCGCATGGTCCAGCCCGGCCGTCAGCGCGATCTCCTTGCCGAAGTTGCGGCTGAGGTTCACCACCGAAACCCGCGCATCGCCAGCGCGCAGCGCCAGCATCAGCGCCAGCGTGCCGTCGCGGGAGCCGTCGTTCACATACACCACCTCCCACGGCAGGCCGATCGCCTCCATCACCGGGACCAGCCTGGCGTGGAAGGCGGGCAGCACCTCCTGCTCGTTGTAGGCGGGCACGACGACGGACAGCGCCGGGCGCACGGTTTCGAGCAGCGGGGCGGGGCGGGTGGCGAACTGGGTGGACATGGGGCGCAGCCTGCCACCCGCTTGCGGCAAATCCGGGGCGACGTTCGGCCCGATTGACGGCGCCGGGCGCGGCCTGGAAGCTCGGGCGGATGTCATCCCCTCCGCCGGCGACGATCCGGGACCTGCTGTCCTTCCGCATCCACCGCCTGGCCAATGCGCTGAGCCGCGGTGCCGCGCGGCGCTACCGGCGCGACTTCGGCGTGAGCCTGATGGAATGGCGCATCCTGGCGCTGCTCGGCGGCTTCGCGCCGCTGACGCTGCGCGACCTGGCGCGCGAATCCGGCCTGGACAAGGCGCAGGCCAGCCGGGCGGTGAAGGCGCTGGTGGCGCGCGGCCTGGTGGAACGCGCGGCCGGCGCCACCGATGCGCGGGAGGTGGCGCTGCGCCTTTCCGCGGAGGGCGCGCGGGTGGAGGCCGGGCTGATGCAGGCCGCCCGCGAACGCGACGCCGCCTTCCGCGCCGCGCTGCCCGATGGGGCGCTGGAGGCGCTGGACGCCGCCATCCGCCTGCTGCACGCCGAAGCTCGCCGCCAGACCCCCAAGGAGTAGGACGCCATGGAACTCATCGACCTGTCGCGGGAGATTTTCCACCGCACCCAGACCCACCCCAGCCACCCGCCGGTGGTGCTGACGGTGTGGAACGACCATGCGGAGAAGAAGGTGGCGGGCGCCACCACCTTCAGCAGCAAGGCGATGTCGCTCGCGATGAGCGACCATGCCGGGACGCATGTGGACGCGCCGGTGCATTTCGACCCTCGGCCGGGGGCGGCCAGCATCGACCAGGTGCCGCTGGAGAAGTTCTACACCAGTGCCATATGCCTCGACCTGTCGCATGTGCCGCTGCGCCATGCGGTGACGGTGCCGGAGATGGAGGCGGCGCTGGCGGAATCGGGGCAGGAGATCCGAACGGGCGACACGGTGCTGATCCACATGGCGGTGAATGCGCGGCTGCTCGGCACGCCCGGCTACCTGCACGACTTCCCGGGGCTGGCGACGGAGAGCGTGCATTGGCTGGCGGACCGGGGCATCGGGATGTTCGGGGTGGAGGCGATCAGCCCGGCACCGGAAGGCGAGTTGAATTTCCGGGCGCATATGGCGTGTGCGGAGCGGGGCATCACGCATATGGAGTGCCTGGCGAATCTGGAGGCGGTGGTGGGGCGGGGGCGGTTCCGGTTCATCGGGTTTCCGCTGAAGATCAGGGGCGGGACGGCGAGTCCGATCAGGGCGGTGGCGGTGTTTGAGTGACGGAGGAATCAGGACGGCGCTCCCGGAAGTATCGGTTCTTAAGCGCGCATCGTGCTCAATCGAGTTCGAATCGAGGGCACTCCCGAATGTACCGTGTGCCTCTGCTAATGGTGCAGCGCAATCAATTCGATGATGACATCGTTTCTAAATCGGTGTAGAATCGTGATAATCTAGTTGAGGCTTGTAGCAATGAATATTGAGGCTGCTGCGGTCGAAAACGCTAAGCTTGTCGTTCTGCGAAATCTTGAACTTGGTGCCCGAACGGCTGAAGAAGAAGCAGGCGCGCTCATAAAGTATTTTGTGGAGACTGATCAGTGGAAAAGGATGCTGAACGGCAGAATTGATGTTGTTTACGGCGCAAAAGGAGCCGGGAAAAGCGCCATTTACACACTTTTAGGCAACGCTGAAAAAGAGTTACGCGCCGGTAAGATTATCACCGTTACGGCGGAAAGTCCGCGGGGTGCGACTGTCTTTAGAAATATCGCATTCGATCCGCCGGCCTCTGAGCGAGAGTTCATCACGCTTTGGAAAATTTACTTAGTATGTCTGCTGGGCAAGGCGTTGCAAGAAGCAGATAAAAGAGGCGATATTGCTCAAAAATTTGTGGACAAGCTTGTTGCAATCGAGCTTCTCCCGCCGGGGGGAGGGCTCGCGCGCCTCTTCAAGGCCGCGCGTGAGCTGGCCCAACGGCTTTTTCGTACGCCAAAAACAGTAACGTGGACGGCTGCAGTCGACCCAAACTCGGGGATGATTGTTCCAAGTCGAACTGCTGAATACAGCCCATCACCTCCGGCTAAACAAGAGTTGGAGCTTGATGATTTTTCTCCAGACGACGCACTTGAGGAGGCGGACAAGGCGTTCGCTGAACTAGGACTGAATTGCTGGGTTCTTTTCGACCGGCTTGATGTCGCTTTCGAAGAAACTCGAGAATTAGAGAAGAACGCTCTGCGCGCGCTGTTTAGGGCTTATAATGATATTAAGGGATTGAATAATATCGCACTTAAGATTTTTGTGCGAAGTGATATTTGGCGACGTATAACAGAGGCGGGTTTTGCAGAGGCAAGCCACATCACGCGGACGGTTACCATCAGATGGGACAATGAATCGCTGCTTAATCTCGCTGTTCGGCGCTTGCTGAACAACCAATGTGTAATTGATCTCTTAGCCGTGGATCCGAATCATGTCCTCAAAAGCCTAATTCGTCAACGTGAAATATTCTATAAATTATTCCCGCGACAAATTGATTCTGGGCCGAATAAGCCTGATACCTTCGAATGGATGCTTGGAAGAACGAAAGACGGGACCGGAGGAAATGCTCCCCGAGAGCTGATCCATTTTATGACCGAAATCCGTGATGAGCAAATTCGCCGGCTTGAGCGTGGCGAAGCGCTCTCTGCCGACTCTGTTTTGTTTGACCGCTCAATCTTCAAGGTGGCACTCAAAGCTGTTTCGGAAACCCGTCTAAATCAAACATTTCTCGCGGAGTACCCAGAACTGCGACTCTACGTTATGGCCCTGCAAAGAGAAAAAACGCTGCACAATCTGGATACATTGGGTAAGATTTGGAATGTGTCCAAAGAGGAAATTGCGAGCAAAGCTGCTGCATTAGTCGCGGCTGGATTTTTCGAAGCGCGCGGTACGAAAGATGATCCTGAATTTTGGGTCCCTTTTCTATACCGCGATGCCTTGGAAATGGTCCAGGGAACCGCTGATTAGCGAACACGCCAACACAGCAGCGCCCTGTTGGGTCGCTTTACCGCGAACAGCTCGCCCCACCCAGCACACAAAACTTCGCGCAATGCGGGTGGTTCAGCGCCACCGGGCGGGCCGCCTCCGCCAGGGTCGCGCCCAACTCGAATTGCGGGTCGTAGGGCAGCAGGGTGCAGGCCACCACCGCCGGCGCCGCCGCATCCCGCCGCTTCACCACCATGCGGGAGGAGGCGCACATCAGATCCTCCGGCCGCTTGCCCAGGATGCCCCAGCAGGCGGTGGTGATTTCCGGTACGTCCACCGCCGCATCCATCTCCGGGAACAGCATCAGCGCCACCGGGTCCGCGGCGTCGATCGGCACGTCATGTTCGGCGAAGACCCGGGCGAAGCCTTCGCGCATCGCCGCCTCATCCTCCCCGCCGAAGCCGGCGCGGCCGGCGACGTGCACGCGAAACCCCTCCCGTGCCAGCCAGCCGAGGCCTTCCAGCGTGGTCGCGAAGCTGCCCGCGCCGCGCTCGAAATCATGGTGGCGGGAATCGTGGTGGTCGAGGCTGACGCGCAGCGTCAGGCGATCCGTCCCGAAGCGGTCGCGCAGCGCCAGCAGGCCGGCGGCGTGGCGCTTCATCGGCCGCATGGCGTTGGTCAGCACCAGCGCGTGCAGCGCGCCGGGGCGGGACAGCACATCGGCCAGCATCGGCAGCAGGCCCGGGTTCATGAAGGGCTCGCCGCCGGTGAACCCCACCTCCCGCAACGGCAGGCGGTCCCGCGCCGCCTCGTCCAGGAAGGCGGCAACCTCGGAGAGGGAGATGTAGACCAGCGCGTCGTTGCGCGGGCTGCTCTCGATGTAGCAGGCGCGGCAGGTGATGTTGCACAGCGTGCCGGTGTTGAACCACAGCGTCTCCAGCCCCACCGGCGCCACGCTGGCGCGCGCCTCGCCCTTGGCGGTGGTCAGCGGGTCCCGAAACTTCTCGGGGGCCAGGCGGCGCGGCAGGGTCGGGCTGAGGAGGGACAAGCGGCGCGGTCCTTTTGGGCGAGGGCAGGGGAATAACCCCGCGCGTGTTTCGCCGCATCCAGGGTTCAGGTTACGCCGGCATGTCGGGGCCCGGCGGAGGCTTTTCAGGGTGCCAGCAGGAATTCGCGCACCGGGGCGACGGAAGCCGCCGGGGCTTCCTCCATCGGCACATGGCCGAGTCCGGGCAGCACCACCAGGCGGCTGTCGGCCAGGGCGCGCTGGTAGTCCGCGGCGTTGGTCACCGGCACCATGCCGTCCCGTTCGCCCCACAGCAGCAGGGTGGGGGCCTGGATGCGGGCGAGGATGGGCTCCGGCTGGGGGAGGCTCTGCTGGGCGGTGCGGTCCAGGATGGCCTGGCGCACGCCGGGGGCCAGCAGCATGTCGCGGTAGCGCTCGAACAGGGGCTGGGTGAGGACGGCCGGGTCGCCATAGGCGGGGGCGAGGCTGGCGCGCAGCAGGGATTCGGGCAGGACATAGGGCAGCACGCGCATCAGCAGCGGCACCCGGCCGGGCGTGTCGTAGCCGCGGCCGGGGCTGGCGAAGCCGTCGGGGGCCATGAGGACCAGTTTCGCGACGCGGTCGGGATGCGCGGCGGCGAAGCGCCAGGCGAAGCGGCCGCCCATGGAACTGCCGAGCAGATGCGCGCGCGGCAGGCCGAGGCGGTCCATCAGCGCGGCGATCAGGGCGATGGTGCGGGCATCGGTGTAGTCGCCGGAGGGATCGGCGCCGGTCAGGCCGAAGCCGGGGATGTCGAAGCGGATGACGCGGAAATCCGGCTCCAGCCGGGGTGCCCAGGCGTCCCAGGCGTGCAGGCTGGAGCCGAAGCCGTGCAGCAGGATCAGGGCGGGGGCGTCGCCCAAATTGGTAGAGATGGGGCCGGTGTCGCGGAGGTGGAGGCGGACGCCGGCGACCTCGAGGAAGGAGGAGGGTGGGGCGGCGTAGCGGGCCTCGAGGGCCGCGCGCGGCTTGTCGGGGGCGTAGGCCCACAGGAACAGCGCCAGCAGCAGCACGGCGAGGGCCGCCGCCGCAATCATTAGGAAAAGGCGCATCCAGGGTCTTTCGCCGTGGGGAGGATTGGTATGTGCGGGCGGGGGCGTCGGCTGTCGAGGTTGCTGGGCGGGGCGGGGTGGCGGATAGTGGCCAGCGTCGCAACGGGGGCCGCCTGAAGGCGCCCGGCGGCGGGGGGAGAAGATGGTCCAGAACCAGCCGGGCGGCGCGCCGCCGGATGCCGTCGCCGATCTGCGCATCCGCAGCGTGCAGGCCTTCCCGATCTCCTTCGCCATGCCGCAGGACCGCATCGTGCGGCACGGCATCGGCGCGGCGGTGAAGCGGGATACCGTGCTGGTGAAGGTCCAGACGGAATGCGGCGTGGTGGGGTGGGGGGAGGCGCATCACGGCCGCGGCCCGACCAGCATCGCGGACCTCATCAACAACACGCTGGCGCATTTCCTGGCGTGTCGGAGTGCGGCGGCGCCGGTGGATGCGTGGGGCGCGGTGTATGCGCGGCACCTGGCGAGCCATGGGCAGGGCGCGGGCACGATGATCGCGCTGTCCGGCATCGACATGGCGCTGTGGGATGCGCGCGGGCGGTACTGGAACACGCCGTGCCATGTGCTGATGGGCGGCGAGAGGCGGCCGGTGCGCGCCTATGCCGGCGGCGTGTCGCTCGGCTTCCAGCCGGCGGAAACGCTGGTGGAGGAAGTGGCGGCGCTGGTGGCGGCGAACTGGCGCGCGGTGAAGCTGCGCTTCGGGGATGGCGTGGGGCGGGACGTGCCGCGGCTGCAGGCGGTGCGGCGGGCGTTTCCGGACCTCACCATCATGGTCGATGCCAACTGCGCCTATGGCCTGGCCGACCTGCGCCGCGCCGCCGATGCGCTGCGCGACTGCGGCGCGGAATGGCTGGAGGAGCCGTTCCCGGCGCATGACCACCGCTCCTACGCCGAGGCGAAGCCGTTGATGGGCGGCGTGCCGCTGGCAGCGGGGGAGAACCACTACGGCCGCTTCGAATTCCACCGGCTGCTGGAGGATGGCAGCGTCGGCATCTTCCAGCCGGACCTGTCGAAGGCCGGCGGGCCGAGCGAGGTGCTGCGCATCGCTCACATGGCCGGCGCCTGGAAGATCCCGGTCTGCCCGCACATCGCGACCGGCGGGCTGAACCACGCGGCGACCGTGCACCTGCTGTCCGCCATCGACAATGGCGGCTGGTTCGAGGGCGACGCCTCGCCGGGCAACATCTTCCGGGACGAGTTGTGCCGGATTGAGCCGGATGCGGATGGCATGGTCTTCGCGCCAATGGGTGCGGGCTGGGGTGTCGAGGTGGATGAGGCGCTGATCCGCGCGCATCCGGTCATCGCCGGGCCAGGCTTCGTTTGAAATCGACAGGGAGGAACCAAGAATGATGAACCGCCGCAACCTGCTGGCCGCCACCGCCGCCGGCCTCGCCGTGCCTGACGTCGCACGGGCGCAAGCAAACTGGCCGGAACGGCCGATCCGCATCGTCGTGCCGTATCCGCCGGGCGCCTTCAACGATTCGCTCGGCCGGCTGGTGGGCGATGGGATGCAGGCCGCGGTTGGGCAGCCGGGGGTGGTCGAAAACCGCTCCGGCGCCGGCGGCACGGTAGGCTCGCAGGTGGTGGTGCAGAGCCCGCCGGATGGCCACACCATCCTGGTCTGCAACAGCGCCAACCTGGTGTTCAATACCTTCATCTACCCGAACCTGGGCTACAACACGCAACGCGACCTGGCGCCGCTCGGCGTCAGCGCGCGGCTGGCCAACGTGTTTGTCGTAAACCCTGCGGTGGTGCCGGCCACTTCCATGGCGGAGGTGATCGCGCGCGCCAAGGCGCGGCCGGGCGCGCTGAATTACGCCAGCAGCGGCAGCGGCTCCTCGCCGCACCTGGCGGCGGAGCTGTTCAAGGCGCGGGCGGGGATCGACATCGTCCACGTGCCTTATCGCGGCAGCGCCCCGGCCGTGACGGACATGCTCGGCGGCAGCGTCGGCATGATGTTCGACAACATCCCGAACGTGCTGCAGCACATCCAGGCCGGCCGCATGCGCGCCCTGGCGGTGACGGGGACGGAACGCGACCCGGCGCTGCCCGACGTGCCGACGATGCAGGAGGCCGGGGTGCCGGACTACAGCATGTATGTCTGGTTCGGCTTCGCCGCCACGGGAGCGACGCCGGCGCCGATCGTGGCGCGCCTGGCTGCGGCGATCCGCGGCATCGTCACCGCACCCGCGATCCAGGCGCGTATCCGCCAGCTTGGCGCGGAGCCCTGGGTGCAGACGCCGGAGGAGATGAAGGCGCTGATGGCGCGGGAACACGAGGTCTGGGGCCCGGTGATCCGCAATGCGGGGATCACCGCCTGATGAAGATCACCGACGTCACGCTGACGCTGTTCGCCTGGGACGGCATCCCGCCGACGATCTATGGCGGGCACACCGGCAAGTTCTCGGGCAGTTCGTCGCTCGGCCTGCTGCGGATCATGACCGACGAGGGCATCGAGGGGCAGGCCCTCCTCGGTTCCGCGATGAACCCGGCGACGACGGACGGGCAGGGGCTGATCACGCATCTCAAGCCCGTGCTGATGGGCCGCGACCCGCTGCTGCGGGAAGTGCTGGTGCGCGACATCTGGCGGCGCCAGCGCAGCGCCGGCGTGCGGGCGATCGGCGCCGTGGACGTCGCGCTGTGGGACCTGGCGGGCAAGGCGTTCGGCCAGCCGATCCACCGGCTGCTCGGCACCTTCCGGGAGAGCATCCCGGCCTATGCGTCCTCCGCCGTGATGACCTCGCCGGAGGCCTATGCGGAGGAGGCGCTGTCCTTCCAGGCGGCGAACTGGGCCGCCTACAAGATCCACCCGCCGGCGCGGCTGCGGGAGGATATCGCGGTGTGCGAGGCGGTGCGCCGCGCGGTCGGCGATGACTACATCCTCGCGCTCGACAGCACCTGGAGCTACGATTTCCCGACCGCGGTGCGCGTCGGCCTGGCGGTGCAGGAGATGGGCTACCTCTGGTATGAGGATCCGCTGTCCGACCAGGACATCTACAACTACGTGAAGCTGAAGCAGAAGCTGCACATCCCGATCATGGCGACGGAGTACCCGGTGACGGGGCTCGATGGCTACGCGCCCTGGATCATGGCGCAGGCGACGGACTACCTGCGCGGCGACGTCGCGGTGAAGGGCGGCATCACCACGCTGGTGAAGGCCGCGCACCTGGCGGAATCCTTCCGCATGAACCTGGAGGTCCACCACGGCGGCAATTCGCTGAACAACGTGGCGAACCTGCATGTCATCATGGCAATCCGCAACACCGACTACTTCGAGGTGCTGCTGCCGGATGCCGCGCAGAAATACGGCCTGGCCGAAGACATCACCGTGGATGCCAACGGCCTTGTGCATGCGCCGATGCGCCCCGGCCTCGGCCATGTGCTGGACGAGGCGCTGATCGCGCGGAAGACGATCGCGACGCTGCGCTGAACCTCTACTGCGCAAGCCCCAGGTCGCGCAGCACCGTGCGGTTCATGTCGCTCTCGGCCTGGAAGCGGGCGCGGAAGCCCTCGCCCGGCAGGTAGCGCGGCACGGAGTTCAGCCGCTCCGCCGCCTGCCGGAAGCTGTCGCTGGCCACCGCCGTGGCGCAGGCGCGCTGGATGGTGGCGGCGGCGGCATCCGGCATCCCAGCCGGGCCGATGAGGCCGCCGGCCGAACTGCCCTCGATGGCGTGGCCGAGTTCGGTCAGCGTCGGCGTCTGCGGCAGGTTCGGCATCCGGTCCTTGCTGAAGGTCGCGAGCACCGGCAGGCCGGTGGCGGCGGGGATGGAGGCGCTTTCGACGAAGACCTGGATCTGCCCGCCGAGGGCTGCCTGCGACATCGGCCCGGCGCCGGTGAAGGGCACGTGCAGCCCCTCCACCCCCAGCGCCTTCAGCAGCGCCGCCATCAGGATGTGCTGCGTGCTGCCCTGGCCGGGCGAGCCGAACACCAGCGCCTCCTTCGCCGAGCGCGCATGGGCCACCATGCCGGCGAAGTCGCGGAACGGCGCATTGCGGCCGAGCACCAGCACCTGCGGGTTGTCATAGACCAGGCAGAGGAAGCGGAAGCTGTCGAGATTGTAGGTCAGCGACATCAAGTGCGGCTGCGCCGTCAGCGGATTGTTCGGCGACATGCCGATGGTGTAGCCATCCGGCGCCGCACGGGCGACCTGCGCATCGCCGATGGTGCCGGCGGCGCCGCCGCGGTTGACGATGACGACGGTCTGCCCGAGCGCCCGTGTCAGTTCCGTCTGCAGCGCGCGCGCCATCAAATCCGTGTTGCCGCCGGGCGGGTAGGGCACGACGAGCTGCACGGGGCGGCTGGGGAAGGCGTCCTGCGCGCCGGCCTGCTGCATCGGCGCGAGGCCTGCGAGCAGGGCCAGCGACAGCAGGCCGCGTCGTGTGGTGCCCATCATGATTCGTCTCCCATGTTCATGCGCCCTCGTTGGGGTCGTACATCACGCCCGCGGCCGCGAAGCCGCCATCGACGTTGAGGATATGGCCGGCGATGAAGCCGCATTCGTCGCCGCACAGGAAGGCGACGGCGGCGGCGATCTCGGTCGGCGTCGCGTAGCGCTTCAGCGCCATGCGATCGAGGAAGGCGGCGCGCTGGCGCGGGCCGTGCGCGGTACGCGCGATCTGCGTCGGGCCGGGCGCCACGCCGTTCACCAGGATGCCGAGCGGGGCGAGTTCCACCGCCAGCACTTTCGTCAATGTCTCGATCCCGCCCTTGCTGGCGCCATAGGCGGCGCGGCCGGTGCCGCCAAACTGGCCGGAGACGGAGGAGATGGTGACGATGCGCCCCTCGCCGCCGAGCGCCATGGCGCGGGCGGCGGCCTGGGCGGTGACGAAGCAGCCGACGAGGTTGGTGCGGATCACCTTCATGAAGGAATCGACCGGCATCTCCAGCACCGGCACGCGGTCCGTGATGCCGGCGTTGCAGACGGCGATGCGCAGCGTGCCGAAGCGCGCCTCCGCGGCGGCGACGGCGGCGGCGGCCTCGGCAGGCTCCGCGGCATCCATGCGGAAGGCCAGGGCCTGGCCGCCCTGGCCGGCGATCTCCGCCGCCACGCGCGTCGCGGCGTCGCCATCGAGGTCGGCCACCAGCACCGGCGCGCCATCCCGCGCCAGGCGCATCGCGATGCCGGCACCGATGCCGGACCCGCCGCCGGTGACCAGCGCGGTGCGGCCCTGCAGGCTCACGCCGCATCCTCGATGGCGATGACGCGGGCCGGCGCACCATCCGACTCCGGAAGCCGGATCGGCAGCCCCACCACCTGGTTCCGCGCCTGCGTCAGCGCGCCCATGTTGCAGAGGTATTCGAACATGATGACGCCGCGCGCCAACAGATGAAAATGCGTCACGTGCTCGGGCAGGGGCGGGCGCGGTGCGCCGGTCAGGAAGTTGCGGATGCAGTGGTCCTGCGGGAAGTCGAAGCCCACTGCCTTGATGCCGCGATCGCGCAGCCAGACCGAACCCTCCGCCGTCATCCACGGCGCCTTGAGCCAGAAATCCGGCGAATCGAGGCTGGCGCGCTCGTCCCAGCGCGTGCGGATCAGCGCGAAGTCGCCGCGCCGCAGATGCGCGCCGGCGGCGGCCAGGCGTTCGACCGCGATCGGCGCATCCGCCGGCACGTCGGAGACGTCGAGCACCGCGCCGGCACCGACCGTCATGTCGAGGGTGATCGCATCCGTGGTGAAGCCCTTGGGGTCGACGTGGCGCGGGCTGTCCATGTGGGTGAAGGCGTGCACGTTCCAGCCGGCCCAGGTCGCCTGGCCGGCGCCGGCGTCATGCGACTTGGCCAGGCGGCGTTCCACCGCCCAGCGGAAATGCCCGGTGCGGACCGGCGTCGAGAGGTCGATGTATTTCGGCATCTAGGAATCCCGCCACGGCTGCTGCCGCCAGACGCCGCGCAGCGCATCGGCTTCGCGGAAGACGATGTCGCGGGTTTCCCGCGGCGTGCGGTATTGCAGCGGGATGAACAGTTTTTCGGCTTCCGCAATCCAGGCGGGATCGCGCATCGTGGCGGCGATGGTCTGCTCCAGCCGCCGCAGGATCGGCTCCGGCGTGGCGGCGGGCGCGACCAGGCTGCGCACCACGCCGGTATCCAGTGGGAAGCCGGATTCGCGGAAGGTCGGCACCTCCGGCGTCATGCTGAAACGCTGCGGACCGGCGGAGGCCAGCGGGCGCACGCGGCCATCGCGGATCAGGCCGACACTTTCGCCCATGTTCATCGAGGCCACCTGGATGTGGCCCGCGATCAGCGCCGTGACGGTGGGCGCCTGGCCGGCGTAGGGGATGTGGTTCAGCCGGATGTCGGCGGCACGCGCCAGACCGATCATCAGCAGGTGGTCGTCGGAGCCGATGCCGGCGGTGCCGACCGCGACGGCGCCCGGATTGGCACGGGCGTGGGCCACGAGATCCGCCACGCTGCGCAGCGGGCTGTCGGCCGCCACATGCAGCCCGCCGGGGTCCTCCACGATGGTGCCGAGATAGGCGAAGTCGTCCAGCGTGTAGCGCGGCTGGCGCTCGATGGTGATGGTCTGCAGGCTGGGCGTGATGACGGTGCCGATGGTGTATCCATCCGGCGGCGCGGTCGCCATGGCGGTGTAGCCGATCTCGCCGCCGGCGCCGCCGCGATTGTTGATGACGAAGCGCGAGCCGGGCAGGTGGCGCTGGAAGTGGCTGGTCATGGCGCGCAGGTTGATGTCGGTGCCGCCGCCGGGCGGGAAGGGCACGATGATCTGGATCGGACGCTCCCCGGGCCATCCGCCCTGTGCGGCGGCGATGCGCGGGGCGGCCAGCGATGCCGCAATTCCTGCCAACAGCAGGCTGCGCCGAGGTGCCCTCATGGCCATGCTCCCTTGATGCCGTACCGGATTCTGCGACCGGATGTTGGGCCTGCCGTGGGGAGGCGGCTGGCATGGCGCGGAGACTAGGCATGCGCGCGCCGGCCCGGCAAGCGCGCCACGCCGCGCCGAGCCTCGCTTTCAGTTCGTGCAGGACAGCAGCGGGCCGAGTTGTGCGACGCGGCGCTGGATGGCGGCGGCGCGCTGCGCCAGCCAGGGCGTCGGCGCGCCGGCATCGCGCGTCAGCGGGCTGGGCAGCACCGCGGCCAGCAGCGCCGCCTCCCGCCCCGTCAGCGCGGCCGCCGGCTTGCCGAAATGGGCGCGGGCGGCGGCCTCGGCGCCGTAGATGCCGGGGCCGAATTCGACGATGTTGAGGTAGACCTCGAGCACCCGCCGGCGCGGCCACAGCAGGGCGATCTGCGGCGTCAGCCAGGCCTCGATCACCTTGCGGATGGGGTCGCGGCCGGGCCACAGCAGCAGGTTCTTGGCGGTCTGCATGGTGATGGTGCTGGCGCCGCGCGGGGTTTCGCCATCCTGCCAGGCTTCGAACTGCTCGCGCAGCGCGCCGAAATCGAAGCCCAGCGCCTGGCGGCAGAACAGGTTGTCCTCGGCGGCGATGACCGAATGGGCCAGGGCCGGGGCGATGCGGGAATAGTCCACCCAGTCGCGGTCGATGCCCTGGCCCTGCACGGCGCGGATCAGCATCAGCGGCGTCACCGGCGGCGGCACGAACCGGAACAGCAGGATCAGGGCCAGCGGCGTCACCACCAGCAGCAGCAGGGTAAGGCGGATCAGGCGGCGCATGGCGGCAGGTTCCCCTTTCGGCACGGGCCTGCGAGGCTGCGCCGGTACAACGGAGGAAGCGGCATGTGGATGATAGAGGCAACCCGGCGATGATGCGCCTCAACGCCTTCGACATGGCGACCCCCGGCCACATCCAGCAGGGGATGTGGACGCATCCGCGCGACAACAGCCGGGGCTATGCGCGGCTGGACCACTGGATGGACCTCGCGCGGTTGCTGGAGCGCGGGCTGTTCGACGGCCTGTTCCTGGCCGATGTGCTGGGCGTCTATGACGTGCAGGGCGGCAGCCCGGATGCGGCGCTGCGCGGTGGCGTGCAGGTGCCGCTGCTCGACCCGCTGATGACCATCCCGGCCATGGCGGCGGCCACCACGCATCTCGGCTTCGGCGTCACCTGCAACACGGCGTATGAGCCGCCCTACCTGTTCGCGCGGCGGATGAGCACGCTGGATCACCTGACGCAGGGCCGCATCGGCTGGAACATCGTCACCGGCTACCTCGACAGCGCGGCGCGGGCGCTGGGCTATGCCGAGCAGATGCGCCACGACGACCGCTACGACCTGGCGGATGAATACATGGCCGCCGTCTACGCGCTGTGGGAGGGAAGCTGGGCGGATGACGCGGTGCGGCGCGATGCGGCCGGCGGCGTCTACACCGAGCCTTCCCGCGTGCGTCGCATCCTGCACCAGGGCAAGCAGCACCGGATCGATGCGGTGCACCTGGTGGAGCCCTCCCCGCAGCGCACGCCGGTGCTGTACCAGGCCGGCGCCAGCGAGCGTGGCCGGGCCTTCGCGGGGCAGCATGCGGAATGCGTCTTCGTGAATGGCAGCAACCCGGCGGTGGTGGCGAAGCTGGTGGCGCAGTTGCGCGCGGCGGCGGCGCCCCGGCGCATCCTGGTCTTCGTCGGCGCCACGGTGGTGGTGGGGCGGACGGAGGCCGAGGCGCGCGACCTGCTGGCGGATTACGCCGCGCACGCCAATGCGGAGGCGACGCTGGCGCACGCGTCGGCCTCCCTCGGCATCGACTTTTCCCGGTTTGGCATGGACGAGCCGGTGACGGCGGGGCCGGGCCAGGCGATCCAGTCCAACGTCGCGGCGATGGCGAAGGTGGCGGGGCCGAACTGGACGAAGAGAAAGCTGCTGGAGCAGTCGGTGCTCGGCAGCCGCCAGCCGCCCATCGTCGGCGATCCGGTGCAGGTGGCGGATGCGCTGCAATCCTGGATGCGGACGGCGGATGTGGATGGCTTCAACCTGTCGCGCACCGTGATGCCGGAAGGACTGGAGGCCTTCATCGAGCTGGTGATCCCGGTGCTGCAGGAACGCGGCCTGTACAAGACCGGCTACGCGCCCGGCACGTACCGGGAGAAGCTGTTCGGCGCCGGGCCGCGCCTGCCGGGGGATCACGCCGCGGCGCGGCACCGCTGGGGGTGAGGCGCGTGCCGGGGAAGTGGCGCAACCTGGCCGTCATCACGCTGGCGCAGGTGCTGGCGCTGTCGATCTGGTTTTCCGGGACGGCGGCGGGGCCGGGGATGCTGGCGGAGGCGGGCGGGATCGGCGCCGGCTTCCAGGCGCTGCTGACCAGCGCGGTGCAGGCCGGCTTCGTCTGCGGCACGCTGGCCAGCGCGGCACTGGCGCTGCCGGATCGCTACGACCCGCGCCGTGTCTTCGCGGCCGCGGCGGTGCTGGGTGCCGGCGCCAACGCGCTGATCCTGGTCCTGCCGGTGGGCGGGGAGGCTGCGGTCGTGGCCCGCTTCGTCACCGGCACGGCGCTGGCCGGGGTCTATCCCGTCGGCATGAAGCTGGCCGCCGGCTGGGCGGATCGCGGCGACATGGGGCTGGTGGTGGGGCTGCTGGTCGGCGGGCTGGTGCTGGGCTCGGCCTCGCCGCATCTGGTCAACGCGCTGGGCGGGGTGGAGTGGCGGCTGGTGCTGGCCAGCGCGAGCGGCGCGGCGCTGGCCGGGGCGGCGCTGATGGGGCTGGTGCGGCTCGGCCCGCGCCATGCGCCGGCGCCACCCTTCCGCGCCGCCGCCGCGCTGGAGCTGTGGCGCAACCGCGGCACCAGGCTCGCGACGCTCGGCTACCTCGGCCACATGTGGGAACTCTACGCCATGTGGAGCTGGGTCGGGCTGTTCCTGGCCGCCAGCTTCGCGGCCTGGCGCGGTGGGCCCGCCTCCGCGGGCGAGGCGTCGCTGACGACCTTCGCCGTGATCGCGGTGGGCGCGCTGGGCTCCGTGGCGGCGGGGCTGGTGGCGGACCGGATCGGGCGGGTGCGGGTGACGGTGGCCGCGATGGCGGTCTCCGGCGCCTGCTGCCTGCTGGCGGGGCCGGCCTTCGGGCTGCATCCGGCGTGGGTGACGCTGCTGTGCCTGGTCTGGGGCGTCGCGGTGGTGGCCGATTCGGCACAGTTCTCGGCCAGCGTGGCGGAGCAGTCGGAGCCTGGCCTGACCGGGACGATGCTGACGGTGCAGACCAGCCTCGGCTTCGCGCTGACGCTGGTGACCATCCACCTGATGCCGGTGCTGGTCGCGCGCGCCGGCTGGGGCGGCGCCTTCGCGGTGCTGGCGATCGGGCCGGCGCTGGGCTGCGTCGCCATGCTGCGGCTGCGCCGCTGAGCCTCACTTCTCCGCCAGGATTTGCACCAGGGTTTGCTTCGGCGACGTGTTGATTGGCCGCCCCCATCCCGCTTGCCCTAGCAGCGTCCCAGGCAGCGGGAGACGGATCTTGAAATTGCGCGCCCTCATCGGCTTCGCCTGCGTCATGGTGCCCGGGGTTGCGGCGGCCCAGCCGCCGGCCGGCGAACTCTGCCTGCCCGCGATCGCGACGGCGGAGCGGGAGGGGCGACTGCCGGCACATCTTCTGCGCAGCATCGCCCATGTCGAAAGCGGACGGCGGGACCCGGAGACGGGCCGCTCGGTGCCCTGGCCCTGGGCGATCAACGCCGCCGGCGCCGGGCATTATTTCGAGACGAAGGAAGCTGCGATCGCGGCGGTGCAGGGCTTCCTGGCCAGCGGCATCCGCTCCATCGATGTCGGCTGCGCGCAGGTGAACCTGCTGCACCACCCGGCCGCCTTTGCCTCGCTGGAGGAGGCCTTCGACCCGGCGACCAACACCGCTTACGCCGCGCGATTCCTGAATTCGCTGCGCCGGGCCACGGGAAGCTGGCCGCTCGCCGCCGCCGGCTATCATTCGATGACGCCGACGCTCGGCATTCCCTATGCGCGGCGGGTGATGGCGGTGTGGCCGGGTTCGGCCCGCCACGGGACATTGCCCGAACTCGCCGTGGATGATGCGGCGCCCGCCACGGACTACAGCGCCTATACGCCCGGCTTCGCGGCCGTGGCGCGTCGCATCGATGCGGCGCGGCAGGGTGCGGCACAGGTGCCCGGCCTGCCGCCCGGCCCGGTCTGGATCAACCGGCCGCCGGAGCCGGTGCGGGTGCTGCCGGCAGGATCGCGCTCGGTGGCCGGCGACGGGCCGGGTCGCAACCCGGGCTGAGGCGGCTTCAGGCCGCCGTCGGCACGGCGCGGCGCCACGCCAGGTAGTCGTCCAGCGCCGCCTCCATCCCGAAGCCGGCGCGGAAGCCGGTCAGCGTGGCCAGCGCCTCCGGATCCAGCGGCGCACGGTCGTTCGGCAGCGGCTCGGCGCGCGGATCGGCCGGATCGTGCCGCCAGGCGAGGCCGGGCAGCCGCGTGGCGAGCGCGCCGCACCAGTCGCGCATCGACCAGAGGCCGCCGGTCGGTGTCAGGTGCACCGGGGCGGCGACGGCCCGGCCGTGGTCCAGCACGCTGGCGAGGCCCGCGGCCACGTCGGCGGAATAGACCCAGTCGCGCGGCTTCTCATCGGCGACCACCACCGTCGCGCCACGCAGCGCCGCCTCCGTGATCCGCATGATGGGGGAGGCCACCGGGCGGGCGGGCGTCGCGCGTTCCCAGCGGCCGAAGACGGTGGAAAGGCGCACGGCGGCGACGGCCACGCCGGCTTCGAGCCCGGCCAGCAGCCCCAGCCTTTCTCCGGCGAACTTGGCGACGCCATAGGCGCTGCGCGGGTCCGGGCGGATGGTCGCATCCAGCCGCGCCGCATCGCGCCCCGCGCCGCCGAACACGGCGCCGGAGGAAGCCAGCACCAGGAAGCCGGTACCGGCCGCCTCCGCCGCCGCCACCGCGTGCAGCGGGCCGAGGATGTTCACCTGCGCGGTGCGGATGGCCAGCGCCGTGGGCACGCGGCCGAGCGGGGTCAGCGCCGCCAGGTGCAGGATGGCGCGCGGCCGGTGCTGCGCCACCAGCGCGGCGAAGGCCGCGGCATCGGTGACATCGAGCCGCGCGGTCTGCAACTGGCCGGGCAGGGCGGCGAAGGCGCGCAGCGCCGGCTCGGGCAATGCCTCCAGATCCGCCGCGAGGACGGCATCGCCACGGCGCAGCAGGTGTTCGATGGTGGCGAGGCCGACGAAACCGGCGGCGCCGGTGACAAGGATGCTCATCGGAGCGGGATCTGGGGCATGGGAGGCCTGCTGTGCGGTGATGCGCCAGTGTGCCCCAGGGGCGCCAGGCCGCAAGGGCATCACGGGTGGGGGTTGCGCGCCCGCCCGTCGGCGGCTAGGAACGGCTCGGCCTGCACACCGGTCCGCTGCTGTAGCTCAGTGGTAGAGCACTCCCTTGGTAAGGGAGAGGTCGACAGTTCAATCCTGTCCAGCAGCACCACCGCATCCCGCCCATCCGCCCGCCGAACCGTCCCGCCCCAGTGGCGCGCGGCCTGCGCCGCGCGCGTTCCGTTGGTCAGCCGATCAACTCGGCGACCGAATAGGCCATGCGGCCTTCCGCGACGCCGTAGCGCAGGAAATGATCCAGCGGGTTCATCCCCTCCGCCGCGACGTCGGAATTGGCGGCCAGGTAGCGCGAACTGTCGAAGAAGCCGGAGCTGTCGCGGTCCTCCAGGTGGCCATATCGGGTGAAGTGGTGCAGCGGGTTCATGCCCGCCGACGCGACGTCGGCATAGGTGCCGAGGTACCAGCCGCCGTCGAAGAAGGCGTTGGGGGCACGCCCCTCCAGGCCACCATGCGCCATGTAGTGCAGCCGCGCCGTGTCCAGATTGAACCCTGCAGCGCTGACATCGGCGTTCTGCGACAGGTAGAAACCGGCATCGAAGCCGTCCGGGCCGACGCCGACCGGGCGCCGCGCGGCGGTGTTGCCGTCCTCGAAAACCAGCACCTCGATGCTTCGCAGCACATCGGTACCGGTGCCGGTGAGGATCACGCTGCCATCGGCCTGCTCCAGGATCGCGTGGGCGGAGCGGCTGCCTTCATACAGGGCGGCATCCAGTCCCACGCCGCCATCCAGCAGGTCGTCCCCGCCGCGGCCTGCCAGCAGGTCGTTGCCACGACCGCCATGCAGGTGGTTGGCGGCGTCGTTGCCGAACAGCCGGTCGTTGCCGTCGCCGGTGGTGAGGTTCTCGATCGTGGTTCCCCCGTCGATGCGGAAGCTGGCACCGCCGATGCTGCCCTCGGCGCCGGGGGCAAGATCCACGTGGACCGGGCCCAGGACGGCGGCGGCATTGATGGTGTCCGTCCCGCCATCCGTATCGGCCAGCACGCCGCGCGCCGGGTCCAGCGCGACGAGTTCCGCGTACTGGCTGGTATAGACGTAGCGGTCATCGGCGCTTGCGGCCGCGCCGGCCAGCGTCAGGTTCCAGCCCTCCAGCGTGCCGACCGTCCCGGCCCTGGTATCGACCACCTGCAGCGTCCAGGTGCCGAGTGAGCTTTCGCCATAGACCTGGGTGCTCATCAGCGAAGCCGTGTTGCCGCCGGACACGAAGGTGCCCTTGTCCAGCTCGGTCTGCGGCACGGCGCTGTTCGGCCGGAGCTGGTTGTAGATTTCGTAGTCCGGGTTGTGGATCAGGTAACTGACCGTGCCGTGTGGCGAAACCAGGCGGATCTGCAGGTCGCCGATGGCGCCGTGCGGCAGGTTCACCTCCACCACCGCGGCCTCGACCCGGATGTCGGTCTCGATGGTCACGCTCTGGCTGATGCCGTTCGGATCGGCATCGGGAATCGCCTCGGGGGCATCGCGACCGGCCTGGGCGATTGCCAGGTTCGCGGTGGTGCGTGGGGCGGCATTCCAGGTTTCCGCCAGGCGCACCGCGGCGCGTGCATCGACCTGGCCCAGGCCGAAATCGTGGCTGACGGTCAGCCCGCCGCCGTTCCAGTCCGTGGCGCCATTGGTCACCACCGTCCAGGGGTAGGTGGTGACACGCAGCGCCGCCGCCTCGATCGCCTGCCGCTGCGGGTCCGGCACCTGGCCCGGGATCGTGGGCGTGCCGAGGATGTCGCGGTAGACGTCCTCGATCGTCAGCGGTGCGCCGTGGGTGTCGTAGGCCGACAGCCCGAGGATATCGAAGACGTCCCGGTAGCCGAGCCCGGGATTGGCCTGCAGCACCAGGGCCGCGACGCCGGAGACGATCGGCGTGGCGAAGGATGTGCCATCGGTCAGGCCGTAGCCATGCGTCTCCAGCCCATCGACCCCGAGTACGCGCGCGCCTGGGGCCGCGACGAAGACATTGGCCCCGGGGCTGGAGAAGGCGGCGATGCGGCCATCATGGTCGGTGGCGGCGACGGTGATCTGGTAGGGCGAATTCTGCGCATCGCCGTGCGTTGCCAGCACCACCAGCGAACGCTCGTTGCCCGCGGCAAAGACATGCACGGTGCCGAGGCCGCCGCGCCCGAGCGTCACGCCCGGTGCCAGCGCATCGAGACCGTTGTCAGGCACGGCGAAAACCTCGTTGCCGTAGCTGTTGTTGGTGATGTCGAAGCCGATCGCCGCGTTCAGGCCCTGCGGGATCGTCACGTAGTCGCCATCCGCATCGGCAATGTTGTAGGCGGTGAAGCGGGCGCCGTGGGCGACGCCGACGAGGCCCACGCCATCCAGGGCGGCACCGAGGAAGCCTGCGACCTGCGTGCCGTGCGAGTAGGTGCCGAGGCGCGGCGTCGCATCGCCCAGGCCGGACACGAAGTTGAAGTCGGCCACGGTTTCGTAGTTCGCGGCGAGGTCGGGGTGCAGGTGGAAGACGCCGTCGTCGATGACCACGATGCGCACGCCCTGCCCGGAATAGTCGCGCCAGGCCCCATCGATCCGAATGTCCATGCCGGGCGTGCCACCGGATTGTCCGGTATTCCGCAGGTACCATTGGTCGGCGAACAGCGGGTCGCGGGGCGTGAGGGTCATGACGGGCCGGCTCCATCTCCGATGCCGGACGGTATAAATTATCCTAGGCGTAATCAAGTTACTTAATAACAAATTTTCTTAAGCTTCTCGCGTGCTGCCGGCAGTCGGGCCTGCCTTGGCAGCACGCGGACCTGATCCCGGTCGGTCGTTATTCCGGCGTGACCGTCAAGGCATTTCCGGTGAAGATCGCGACCCCCGGCCCCGCAACCGTGAGCGGCGCCTGCAGCGTCGACCAGGTCAGCGGGTTGCCGCCGGTCACGGCATCGAACAGCCCGATATGCGTCATCGTGCCCGCCGCGCCGGTGAAGGTGAAGCGGATCGCGTCCACGTTGCGCTGCATGCCGGTGCCCGTGAAGGTGGCACGCTGGCGGGCATAGCCGGTGCCGGCGGGCTCACCCGTCAGGCCCGTCGCATCGCTGCCGCCGGTGCCGAGCGCGGCGAAGACGGCGGTCGGCAGCGTCGGCAGCCGGGCACACAGGGCGCGGGCCAGCAGGTTCTTGGCGTGGTCGGTCAGGTCGGTCATCCGGGGGATCCTCCGCAGATAGGGTCAGAAGCTTCCGAGCAGGGCACGGAACAATTCTGGGCCAGCAGGCGAAAGGCCGGGCGGCGCCTCAATGGCGGCGTTGGCGGCCACGCCGACGTAGGCGACGCCGTCGAAGCTGCGCATCGCGGTGCCGGCTGCGGGCAGGAAGCCGCCGATGCGGGGGTCCGGCAGCGCCGCCGGCGCCTCATCCGGCCCGAACCAGCCAAGGGTGCGTAGCGCCGCCGCAGCGGCCTCGGGGGTGCCCTGCCAGGCATGCATCGTCCATTCGTTCATCGTCGATGTCCTGTCGTCTTGAAGGGAAGGGGTGGCGGCCCGCCGGCTACGGCGCCGCGGCGCCGGCCAGCAGCAGCAGCCGGGTGGTGCCGCCGTCCGGGCTGAAGGCGAGCAGCGTGGCCAGGCCGCCGGCGCGGATCTTCGTCAACCCGTCGGGATTGATCGGCGTCGTGCCGGCGAAGCCGGTCATCGTCACGGCAAGGTCGGTGGTGCCGCGATTGACGACCAGGCAACTGAAGCCGTCGCCGGTCGCGGCCCAGTCGATGCTCAGGCTGGTACCGGCATTGGCGCTGACCAGGCGGCCGTTGTGGGCGGCCAGGGTCAACCCCGTGGCGGTGGCGGTCGCCAGCACCGGCAGCCGCCGCGTGGTGAACTGCGCATCGACATAGCCCTTGCTCGCCGCCTGTGTGGCCGCGGTCGGGTCGCCCGGCAGCACCAGCGGCCCGGTGAGGGTCACGGTGCCGGAGGAGGCGACGCGGAAGCGTTCCGCAAGCCCGCCGCCGCCACGGGTTTCCACCACGAAGGCGCCGGCCTCCGCCCCCGTCGTCACCACCTCGCTGATGCCGCCGGCGCGGGCATATTCGGTCTGCGTGCCCGCCGCGTTGCCGCCGCTGAAGGCGAGGCGCCCCAGCGCATGGCCGGCGGCGGGGCTGGTGGAGGCGCGGCGCAGCGTCACCGTCATCGGCGCCGTCATCCCGGATGCGGCGCCGAACACCACGCCGCCATTCGGGTTGCCATCGGCCTCCCCGCCGATGGTCAGCGGCGCCAGCGCGCCGGACCCGACGGTGAGCGAGTAGGTCACCAGCGCATCCTGGTTCTCCAGATCCAGCGCGCCGCCCAGCAGGTCCGTCCGCCGCCGCAGCAGCGCCCGTTCCTGGTCGGCCGAGGAGCCCAGCGCCTGCAGGCGATTGCCGACCAGGGCGATTCGCGCCAGGTCGGCGCCGGTCTGCGCCTCGAAGGTGGTGGAGCGCGTGTCGGAGGCGACGACGGACAGGCTGTCGCCGGCGGTGGCGAGGTAGACGCGCGCCGCCGGCAGGTCGCAGGCCACCAGCGTCAGCCCGCCGTCGAAGACCTCCACCGCCCGGCCACCGCCGCCGCCGCCGACCATGCCGCCGACGAACTGGTTGTCGCCCTGGTTGGCGGCGTTCGAATTGACCCGGATGGCGGTGCCCTGGCTGCTGATGAAGCCACCGACCCACTTGGTGCGGAAGGCGCTGCCCTGGATCAGGGCGCCGACGGTGTTGGGATCGGCGAGCGACAGCAGGTCGTCGACGCTGCAATTGTGCAGCTGGATGGAAGCCGCGCCATTGCCGAGGTCGAAGCCGCGGTCGTAGCCGAAGCTGAAGCAGTTGACGAATTCGGCCACGTCGCTGCTCTCGATGCGGAAGCCGGTGCCGAGGCGCCGGTTGTTCCACACCGCCACGGTGCCGCCGCTGGTCCAGGCGCCGGAGAAGCTCGATCCCTGCAGGTCGATCCGCGTGGTGTCGACGACGGTGGCGAGGAAGCGGTTGTTCGCACCGGGCACGCCGCCCACGCCATAGACGTTGACGATATCGCCCGTCACCAGCCCATGCGCGGCGGAGGTGGTGACGCGCACCGCACCGGCGCCGTTGTTCGCCACCGCCGAGACCGTGCGGGTGACGATGGAGAGGTTCGCCAGGTTGCCCGTCAGGAACGGCCACAGATGCACGTCGTGCACGCGGCTGATGTCGTAGGTGCGGGTCATGAAGATGCCGTTGCGGTTGTCCCCGCGCATCCGGCGCAGGTTCAGCCGCTGGCTGTTGTCGGACCGCACCGCCAGGTCGAAGCCGAGCACCAGCATATCCTCGACCAGCACGTCGTGATGCGTGCCGGAGGCATCGCCGATGGTGATGGCGGTGCCGGCCATGGCGGCGCGCAGGTCGATGGCGGCGCGCATGGTGGTGGGCGGGGCGGGCATGCCGTCGCGGATCAGCGTGATGCCGCGCAGCGTGGAGGCGCGCAGCAACTGCACCGTGCGGTTGGAGGCCACCAGCAGCGTGCCGGGGATGTTGCGGTAGTCGCCCGCCAGGCGCTGGCCGCCGGGGAACTGCACCGGGCCTTCCAGGCAGACATTCTCCTTCACCACCAGGTTCGCGGCGCTGACGCGGTAGCGGCGCGGCCCGAGGCGGACGATGCCGCCACCGCCGGCCACCGCCGCATCGATCGCGGCCTGGATCGCCGCCGTGTCGTCCGTGGTGCCGTTGCCGACGGCGCCGAAGTCGCGGACATGCAGCATGCGTTCGGCATGCACGCCGGCGGTGATCTGGGCGAAGGTGGCGCGCCGGGTCTGGGCTGCGACGCCGCTGCCCTGGACGACGGGGGCGAGGTCGGCGGCGGCGAGCGCCGCGGCGGCGGGCAGGTCGGAGATCTTGGCATCGGCCATGTGTCGGGATTCCTGATCGGGGACGGGAAAGGCGGGCCGAGGCTCAGACCAGGACGCGGTCCCCGCTCTCCAGCAGCAGGCCGCCGCCGGATTGCAGCAGCAGCCCGTAGGGCAGCGTCACGGTGAAGGCGGGGGAGGTGGCGGCGACGCCGGGCTCGCCGGTGGCCTGCACGCGCAGCCGGTAGCCGGTGCCGGCCGCCGGTGCGGCGAAACTGGCGGAGGCGGTGCCGGCGCTGACGGCGGCGAGTGTCGGGCCGCGCACGGTGGCGCCGGCCGCGTCGCTGATGCTGAAGGCGACCTGCGTCACCGGCCCGGCGACGGCCGCCTGCGCCTGCACCGTGCCGCCCGCCAGGATGCCGGCGGCGAGCGGCGCCAGCACCACCGTCATCACCACGCCGCTGGATGCCTGGCGCGCCAGGAAGCGCTGCGCGGCGCGGATCTGCGCGCGGAAGGGCGCCGCGGCGGTGTCCAGCACCAGCCCGGCCGCGACCACGTCGCCGGCCCGCACCGGCAGCAGCGACACGGCATCCGAGGTCAGCGCGATGATGATGTCGCCGGTCTCGAGCCGCGCCGCGGCCGGGCTGAAATAGCCGGCGGCGATCGCGGTCGCGCGGGTGTCCGTGGTGCGATACAGCCACATGGTGAAGCCGCTGTTGCTGAGCAGCGACACCAGGGCGGCGTTGTTGAAGGCCATCGGCGGTTCTCCGGTTCTGAATGCGCGGCGGGCCGGGCGGGCGGCACCCCGTGCGAATGGCTGAGCGGTATATAATCCTAGATAGCGAGCGCGGTAAGGCCGGCGAGGGCCTCTGGGCGGCTCCCGCGACGCAGTTCTCGCCTTGGTGAGGCAGGACTAACGCTGGATTAGGAACAAGTCAAGAACAAATTCCTGCGGTCATTCCGCATTCGTGCCCCCGTGCAGCATCGTGGCCGCGTGTTAGCATTGCCGCCGTTCCGTCTTCGGAGGTGCCCGAGATGCTGCGTCGCCTGGCCCTGCTCGCCACCCTGCTGCTGCCCCTGGCCACGGTGCCGGATGCGCGGGCACAGGACCGCGTGGTCAACGTGTTCAACTGGAACGACTATATCGACCCCTACATGGTGCAGCGCTTCACGCGCGAGACCGGCATCCGCGTGCGCTACGACATCTACGACAGCCTGGAGACGCTGGAGGGCCGGCTGTCCGCCGGGCGCAGCGGCTACGACATCATCGTGCCGACCGGCGAACCCACCTTCTCCCGCCTCGCCCGCGCCGGCGGCCTGCTGCCGCTGGACCGCGCGCTGGTGCCGAACCTGGCGAACCTGGACCCGGCCTTGCAGGCGCAGGTCGCGTCCTCCGACCCTGGCAACCGCTTCGGCGCGCTGTACCTGTGGGGCACGATCGGACTTGGCGTGAACCCGGACCGCGTGCGCGAACTGGCGCCCGACGCGCCGATGGACAGCCTGCGCCTGCTGCTGGACCCGGTGAACGCACGGCGCCTGGCGCGCTGCGGCATCAGCATGATGGACAGCGCCGCGGACGTGATCCCGACCGTGCTGCGCTTCCTCGGCAAGGATCCCAACAGCACCGACGCCGGCGACCTGCGGGAGGTGGAGCGCACGCTGATGGCGGTGAGGCCCTTCATCCGCAACTTCTCGACCGGCGGCACGATCGAGGCCTTGGCCGGCGGCCAGGCCTGCCTCGCCTTCGCCTATTCCGGCGATGCCATCCAGGCCGGCGTTCGCGCGCGGGAAGCCAACCGTGGCGTCACCGTGCAGTACGTGGCGCCACGGGAGGGCGCGCAGTTGTGGTTCGACCTGCTGGCGATCCCGGCCGATGCGCCGAACCCGGCGGAGGCGCATGCCTTCATCAACTTCCTGCTGCAGCCGGACGTGATGGCGGCCATCACCAACCACGTCCGCTACCCCAACGGCGTGCCCGCCAGCCGCGCGCTGGTGGCGCCCGAGGTCGCGAATGATCCCGCCGTGTTCCCGCCCGAGGCGGTGCGCGCCAACTTCTTCACCATCGGCCCCGTCGCGCAGGCCGCGGAGCGTGCCCGCAACCGCATGTGGTCGCGCTTCAAGGCGGGGAGATGAGCCAGCCGGCCAGGCCGGGCGCTGCCGAACCCTGGCGCGACCCGGCCGCCGAGCCCTTCCTGCGTATCGAGAAGCTGACGAAGCGCTTCGGCGATTTCGTCGCGCTGGATGAGGTCAGCCTCCCGATCTACCGCGGCGAGCTGTTCGCGCTGCTCGGCGGCTCCGGCTCCGGCAAGTCCACCCTGCTGCGCTGCCTGGCGGGGTTCCTGGAGCCGGATGCCGGCCGCATCCTGCTCGATGGCCAGGACATGGCGGGCGTGCCGCCGTATCGCCGCCCGGTGAACATGATGTTCCAGTCCTACGCGCTGTTCCCGCACATGACCGTGGCGCAGAACATCGCCTTCGGCCTGAAGCAGGAAGGCGTGCCGAAACCCGTCATCCGCGAGCGTATCGCGGAGATGCTGGCCATGGTGAAGATGGAAGGCTTCGACTCGCGGAAACCGGTCGCGCTGTCCGGCGGCCAGCGCGCCCGCGTGGCGCTGGCCCGAGCGCTGGCAAAGCGGCCGAAGCTGCTGCTGCTGGATGAGCCGCTCTCGGCGCTCGACAAGAACCTGCGCGAGGCCACGCAGTTCGAACTGATGAACATCCAGGAGCGCACCGGCACCACCTTCGTCATCGTCACCCACGACCAGGAGGAGGCGATGACGATGGCGACCCGGCTGGCCGTGATGGACCGCGGCACGCTGGCGCAGGTCGGCACGCCCGGCGAGGTCTACGAATTTCCCAACAGCCGCTTCACCGCCGAATTTTTGGGCACCGCCAACATCCTGGAAGGTGTCGTCGAGGGCGTGGACGCGGAGGGCGTGCGCATCGGCAGCTCGGAGCTGGATTTCGACATCCTCGCGGAGCCAGCGGCCTCCAAGCCGCCCGGCAGCCGCGTCTTCGTGGCGCTGCGGCCGGAGCGGATGCGGATCGAGCGTGCCGCGCCGGATGCGGCGCATGGCGACAACCGCCTGGTCGGGCGCGTACGCGACATCGGCTACTACGGCGACTTCTTCGTCTATTACGTGGTGCTGGATGGCGGCAAGGAGATCCGCGTCAGCCAGCCCAACCTGCGCCGCCGCACCGAACGCCCGGTGGATTGGGAGGACACGGTCGCCATCACCTGGGACCGCCAGGCCAGCATGGTGCTGCCGGAATGACCCGGCCTGCCGGCAAAGCCCTCTCCCCCTCCTATAGGGGGAGAGGGTTGGGTGAGGGGGCACGCCGCGCCCTGGTGCTTGCGCTGCCCTGGGCCTGGATGGGCCTGTTCTTCCTGGTGCCCTTCGCCATCGTGCTGTCCATCGCCTTCGCCGAGCCGGCGGAGGGCCTGCCGCCCTATGCCGCGCTGCTGCGCTGGTCGGGCGAGGCGACCGCCATCCTCCAGCTCAACCTCGCCAATTTCCAGCTGCTGCTGGAGGACCCCTACTACCTCGACGCCTATCTCCGCAGCCTGCGCGTCGCCGCGGTCTCCGCCACGCTGTGCCTCCTGGTCGGCTACCCGATGGCGCTGGCCATCGCCCGCGCCCCGCAGCGGCAAAGGAACCTGCTGCTGATGCTGGTGATCCTGCCGTTCTGGACCAGCTTTCTGCTGCGCGTGACGGCCTGGATCGGCATCCTGCAGGACCAGGGCTGGCTGAATGGCCTGCTGCTGGGCCTCGGCCTGATCGCGGAGCCGATCCAGCTGCTCTACACCGATGCGGCGATGTATCTCGGCATCACCTATTGCTACCTGCCCTTCATGGTGCTGCCGCTCTACGCCACCCTGTCGAAGCTGGATCCCTCGCTGCTGGAGGCCGCCGAAGACCTTGGTGCGCCGCCGTGGCGCGCCTTCCTGGCGGTGACGCTGCCGCTGTCCATGCCCGGCATCGTTGCCGGCTTCCTGCTGGTGTTCATCCCGGTCGTCGGCGAGTTCGTCATCCCCGAACTGCTCGGCGGCCCCGGCGCGCAGCTCATCGGCCGCGTGCTCTGGACCGAGTTCTTCCAGAACCGCGACTGGCCGCTGGCCTCCGCGCTGGCCATCGTGCTGCTGCTCGCGCTGGTGGTGCCCATCGCCGTGTTCCAGGCGCGCGCGGCGCGGGAGGGGCAGCGGTGAAGCGCCTTGCCATCCCGCTCGCGCTGGGCTTCGCCTTCCTGTACCTGCCGATCCTGTTGATGGCGCTGTTCTCCTTCAACGACAGCCGCATGGTCACCAGCTTCACCGGCTTTTCGCTGCGCTGGTACGAGAGCCTGTGGCGCAACGAGGTGCTGATGGGCGCGCTCGGCCTTTCGCTGCGCATCGCCGCCATCTCCGCCACCATGGCCACCATCCTCGGCGTACTCGCCGGCTTCGCGCTGGCCCGCTTCGGGCGGTTCCGCGGGCGGGCGGGCTTCGGCGCGTTGATGGCGGCGCCGCTGGTGATGCCGGAGGTGATCACCGGCCTGTCGCTGCTGCTGCTGTTCGTGGCGCTGGAACCGCTGTTCGGCTGGCCCGCCGGCCGCGGCGCCAGCACCATCGCCATCGCCCACGCCACCTTCGGCGCGGCCTATGTCGCGGTGGTGGTGCAGTCCCGCCTGGCGGATTTCGACCTGAGCCTGGAGGAGGCGGCGCTCGACCTCGGCGCGCGGCCCTGGACCGTGTTCCTGCGGATCACCCTGCCGCTGATCGCGCCGGGCATCGCCGCCGGCTGGTTGCTGGCCTTCACCCTGTCGCTGGACGACCTGGTGATCGCCAGCTTCGTCTCCGGCCCCGGCGCCTCCACCCTGCCGATGGTGATCTTCTCCTCCGTCCGCCTCGGCCTGACGCCGGAATTGTATGCGCTGGCGACGGTGCTGGTCGTGGTGGTCGGCGCCGGCATGGCGCTGGCGCTGCGCTTCATACGTCCGCGATAACGGCGCCGCGCCATGGCATTGCCCGAATGGCAATGCATATGGGGTGCATGCGCCGCATCGCCCTGCTGCTGGTCCTGCTCCCCCTCCTCGCGGGTTGTGCCGAGCGCTGGTCGCGCCCCGGCACCTCGGAGGAAGCATCCGACGCCATGAACGCCGCCTGCGGCAACGAGGCGCAGCTGGCGGTGCCGCCGCACATGGTCTGGCAGATGGTGGAACCCGCGCGGATCGAACGCGACCGCCGCTGCTGGCGCGACGGCAACCGGGAACACTGCCGCGTCACGGAACGCTTCCGGCCGGCCCGCTACGACATGGTGGACCTCGCCATCAGCGCCCGCGAGCAGCACCGCACCGCCTGCATGCGCGAGAAGGGCTTCACCTTCGAGGGCTACCGGCCGCTTCGCCTGAACTAGAGTCCGGATGGACGCGCCCTTCGGCCTTCGGTAGGAAAAGCGCGCCCGCCCAGTCACGGGGCCGGGCAGGGACCCCGGGAACCGTCATGAACCTCATCGCCGACCGCCTCAACCGCATCTCGCCCTCGCAGACCATTGCCATGACCGGCAAGGCGCGCGCGCTGAAGGCGCAGGGCCGGGACATCATTTCGCTCTCCGTCGGCGAGCCGGATTTCGAGACGCCGCGCAACGTCAAGGACGCCGCCATCGCCGCCATCGAGCGGGGCGAGACGCGCTACACCGATGTCGCCGGCACGATGGAGCTGCGCCAGGCGGTCTGCCAGAAGTTCAAGCGCGACAGCGGCATCGACTACAAGCCGGAGGAGATCCTGGTCGCCACCGGCGGCAAGCAGGTGATCTTCGACGCGCTGGTCGCCACCATCAATGCCGGCGACGAGGCCATCATCCCCGCCCCCTGCTGGGTGTCCTACCCGGACATCGTGGCGCTGGCGGAAGGCACGCCCGTCATCGTCCCCTGCGGCCCGAACCAGGGTTTCCGCATGACGGGCGAGCAGCTCGAGGCCGCGATCACGCCGAAGACCAAGTGGCTGATCCTGAACAACCCCTGCAATCCGACCGGCGCCGGCTACAACGCCGCCCAGCTCAAGGAGCTGACGGATGTGCTGCTGCGCCACCCGGATGTCTGGATCTTCTCCGACGACATCTACGAGAAGCTCGCCTATGACGGCATGAAGCCGGCCACGATCGTCGAGGTCGAGCCCCGCCTGCGCGACCGCACCGTGACCATGAACGGCTGCTCCAAGGCCTATGCCATGACCGGCTGGCGCATCGGCTTCGCCGGCGCGCCGCTCCAACTCATCAAGGCGATGGACAAGCTGCAGAGCCAGTCCACCTCCAACACCAGCAGCATCAGCCAGGCCGCGGCGATCGAGGCGCTGACCGGCCCGCAGGACAGCGTCGAGGAAATGCGCCAGGCGTTTGAGCGCCGCCGCAACCTGGTGGTCGGCATGCTGAACCAGGCCGCCGGGATGCGTTGCGCGACGCCCGAGGGCGCCTTCTACGTGTTCCCGGACGTGCGCGGCTGCCTCGGCAAGACCAGCGCCGGTGGCGCGAAGATCGACAGCGACGAGGCGTTCTGCCTGGCGCTGCTGGATGAGACCGGCGTGGCGACGGTGCACGGCGCCGCCTTCATGTTCCCGGGCCACATCCGCATCAGCTACGCGACCGACGATGCGACGCTGACGGAGGCCTGCACCCGCATCCAGGATTTCTGCGCCAAGCTGACGTGACGCCGGCCTTCAGCCTCCGCCCCGCGGCGGAGGCGGATTTCGAGGCGCTGCTGGACCTGTCGATCCGCGTCATGCGGGCGCATCTGGAGCGTCTCGGCCGCTACGACCCGGCCCGCCGCCGCGCCCGGATGCGGGCCGCCTTCGAGGGCGGCGGGATGCGGGTGATCGAGGTCCAGGGGCTGGCCGCCGGCTGCATCGGAATCGAGCCGGGGCCGGAGGGCGTGGAACTGCACAGCCTGTACCTGGAGCCCACCCTGCAAGGGCGGGGCCTGGGCGCCGCGGTGGTCGCCGATGTCCTGGCCCGGCATGCCGGCGCGGCCTTCCGCATCGAGGTCCTGAAGCAGAGCCCGGCGCGCCGATTCTGGGAACGCCAGGGATTCCTCCTGGTGGGCGAACAGCCCTATGACTGGCTGCTGGCCAGGCCGGCCAGCGGCTTGTCGCCGGCGCCGTAGCAGGACCGCCCCGCCGCCGCCGGCGCCGCAGGCTTGGCGGGGGCCGCGCCGGCCGGCAGGAAGACGATCCGCGCCACCAGCCCATCGGGCGCGAAGTCCAGCGTCGTCGTCGGCATGTGGCCCAGGTCGGTCGGCAGCCCGCGTTCCAGCAACCTGGTGCCGAAGCCACGCCGCTGCGGCGGCGCGGCGATGCGAGGACCACCGACCTCCTGCCACAGGATCTCGACCCGCCCCTGCGCGACCGCCTGCCGCCGCAGCCGGACGAAGCCCCCCTGCACCGACAGCGCGCCGTATTTCGCGGCATTGGTCGCCAGTTCATGCAGCGCCAGCACCAGCGCCTGCGCCTGTCGGGGCGAGACGATGAACCGGCCTCCGCCCTCCAGGCGCACCTGCTGGTCGTCATTCTGCCAGGGTGCCAGCGCGGCGCGCAGCACCTCGTCCAGCTCCGCCTCCACCCAGCCCACCTGGGTCAGCAGGTCATGCGCGCGCGCCAGGCTGCGCAGCCGGCCGCGGAAGTCCCCGGCGAAGCGATGCGGGTCGGCGCCGGCGCTGCGCAGGGTCTGGTCCGCCACGGATTGCACGCTGGCCAGCATGTTTTTCACCCGGTGGTTCAACTCCGCCACCAGGACCGCCTGGTGTTCCTCCGCCACCTGCCGCTGCCGGGCCTCCCGCCGCAGGGTCGCCGCCACCTCCTCCACCTCCCGGAAGCCGGGATCGGCGGCCGCCTCGCCGCGGCCAAGGGCGGAGAGCACGCCGATGGTCCGGCCCAGCCGGCGGCCCAGCAACAGGGCGGCGATCAGCCCGATGGCGGTGATCGTCGCCCCGATCGGCACCACCTGCCACAGCGCGGCCCGGAACGGCGCGGCGAAGGCGTCCGCGGGCACGGAAGCCGCGGCGACATAGCCGCTGAGCGCGGCCCGGGCGTAGGCCACCACCACCCGCTGGCCATGGATGTTCCGCGCCGCGCCCGACATGGCGCCCTCCCCGACCCGCAGCGCCGCCTCCCGCAGGGCCGGCGGGGCCTGCTGGCCTACCAAGGCGCCGTCATCCCCGGTGCGGGCGACGAACCGCATCTCGCGGTCGAACACCACGCCGGTCAGCCCATCCGTCAGCCGGTTCTGCACGACCAGCGCCGCCAGCCTCTCCCGCGGCAGGGTTGTGGCGAGAAGGTTGCTGGGCGTCATGCCGCCGGGCGGGATGATCGGCAGGGTGATGCTGATCGCGGCCCCGCCCAGGCTCGAGGAGTAGATCAGGTTGGAGATGGTGGGCTGCGCCTGCGCCCCGGTCGGGCCGGTCCCGACGCGGTCCGGCGCATCCATCGGGCCCAGGCCCGGCATGCGGATCATGATGCTGAGCGGCGCGCCATCCGGCCCGATCAGGCCGATGGGCGTGCCGTGGAAGCTGCGCGCCGCGGCCTGCAGTTCCAGCTCGAAGCGGTCCATCTCGCCACGCGCCAGGCTTTCCGATCCGGCCAGGGTGCGGAGCATCGCAAGGCTCTGCAGGAATTCGTGGTCCACCGCCGCCGCCAGCGTGCGCGCCTGGCCGACCAGGCTGACCCGCGCCCGTTCCAGCGCCGCCTGCTGGACCAGCCAGACCGAAAGGCCGGTCAGGCTCAGCAGCAGCAGCGCCACCACCCCGATGACAGCCATCATGCGTCCCCTCAGGCTGGGGAGCCGCGGCGCCGGGCGCCCGGCTTGGTCGACGCGAGGGGCATTGGATGCCATCTACAAAATGTTCCACCTTCTCGACTTGACGGCAAGCGTGCGGCGAGGTGGCGAGCCTTGGCGCATCCCGCCGCACGGCCTAACCTGGGCGCCCACCCTTGCAGGACCAGTCCGGACCATGCCCGCCCTTGCCAAGCGCCTCGACGACATTGCCATTTCCGCCTCCGCGGTGATGACCACCCGGGGGCGCGAGCTTGCGGCACAGGGCATCAAGGTGATCAGCCTGGCGATCGGGGAGCCGGATTTCGACACCCCCCGCCACGCGATCGACGCCGCCTACCAGGCCGCGCTGTCGGGCGACACCAAGTACCCGCCGCAGGACGGCACCAAGGCGCTGAAGCAGGCGGTGCAGCGCAAGTTCAAGCGCGACAACAACCTGGACTACGCGATGGACGAGATCATGGTCTCGAACGGCGGCAAGCAGGTCATCATGAACGCGCTGTTCGGCACCTGCGACCCGGGCGACGAGGTGCTGATTCCGGCGCCGTTCTGGATTTCCTACGCCGACATGGTGAAGCTGGCGACGGGCAAGCCCGTGCCGGTGAACTGCCCGCAGAACAACGGCTTCAAGCTGCGGCCGGAGGATCTGGAAGCCGCGATCACGCCCAGGACCAAGTGGCTGATCCTGAACTTCCCGAACAACCCGACCGGCGCCGCCTGTTCCCGTGCGGAGATGACGGCGCTGGCCGAGGTGCTGCTGCGCCACCCGCATGTCTGGGTGCTGACCGACGACATGTACGAGCACATGGTCTATGACGGCTTCGATTTCTGCACGATCGCGGAGGTCGAGCCGCGTCTCAAGGATCGCGTGCTGACGGTCAACGGCGTGTCCAAGACCTATGCGATGACCGGCTGGCGCGTCGGCTTCTGCGGCGGCCCCAAGCCCCTGATCGCGGCGATGGTGAACATGCAGAGCCAGCTGACCTCCGGCATCAGCACCGTGGGCCAGGCCGCCGCCGTCGCGGCGCTGGATGGGCCGCAGGACCTGGTCAAGGAACGCGCGCTGATCTACCGCCAGCGCCGCGACCTGGTGGTGGACATGCTGAACCAGGCGCCGGGTATTTCCTGCCACAAGCCGGAGGGCGCCTTCTACGTCTTCCCGAACATCGCCGGCTGCCTCGGCAAGACCAGCAAGGGCGGCCGCAGGATCGAGACGGACACGGATTTCGCGCTGGCGCTGCTCGAGGAGGCGCATGTCGCGCTGGTGCAGGGCGCCGCCTATGGCATGAGCCCCTATGTCCGCGTCTCCTACGCCACCGACACGGACAGCCTGCGCGAGGCCTGCACGCGCATCCAGGAGTTCTGCAAAGGCCTCGCATGATTCTCCGAGACGGCCGCGATTCCGACGCCGAGGGCTTCATTGCCCTCGTCGGCAATTGCTGGGCGGAATACCCGAACTGCGTGCTGGACGTGGATGGGGAGGTGCCGGAACTGCGGCACCTCGCCACCTATTTCGCCGAGGCCGGCGGTGCGCTGTGGGCGGCGGAGCGGGACGGCCGCATCATCGGCATGGCGGCGACGCGACCGCTCGGCGATGACGCGGCGTGGGAAATCTGCCGCGTCTACGTGGCGAAGGATGCGCGCGGCACCGGCCTCGCCCAGAGGCTGCTGACGTCGGCGGAGACGCATGCGCGCGACGCCGGCGCGGAACGCCTGGTGCTGTGGACCGATACGCGGTTCGAGCCAGCGCACCGCTTCTACGAAAAGACCGGCTATGTCCGCCAGGGTTCCATCCGCATCCTGGACGACATCTCGAACAGCCTGGAGTTCCGTTACACCAAGCCGCTGCGCGGCCTCGTCGTCGAAGCGCTGGATGCCGCCGCGGCGGCGAGTGCGGAGGCGCAGCTGGCGCGCATCCTGGTGAACTGCGTCGCGGCCGGCGCCAGTGTCTCGTTCTTCCCGCCACTTGCGCCCACGCTGGCGCGGGATTTCTGGAAGCGCGTGTCCTCCGACGTGGCACTCGGGAAGCGCGTGCTGCTGGCGGCCTGGATGGACGGGGTGCTGGTCGGCACCGTGCAACTGCTGCTCGACACGCCGCAGAACCAGCCGCACCGCGCCGATGTGGCGAAGCTGCTGGTGGACCCCGCCGCCCGCCGCCGCGGCGTCGCCCGCGCCCTGATGCGCCGTGCCGAACAGGCCGCGCGCGGCCATGGCCGGCGCCTGCTGGTGCTGGACACCGCGAACGGGGAGGGCGCGGAGGCGCTGTACCGCGAACTCGGGTGGGTCGAATTCGGGACCATCCCCGGCTACGCGCTGTGGCCGGATGGCAGTCCCTGCGACACCGTCTTCTTCTGGAAGCACGTCTAATGGTGACCCCCGCCTGGTGCCACCTGATGGCAACCTACAATGCCGAGATGAACCGCCGGATCTACGCCGCGGCGGGCACGTTGACGGAGGCGCAGCGGCGGGAGGATCGCGGCGCCTTCTTCGGCTCCATCCATGGCACGCTGAGCCACCTGATGTGGGGCGACGCCACCTGGATGGCCCGCTTCGCCGGCTGGCCCGCGCCCGAAGGTGGCATCAAGGACAGCCCGCGGCTCCATCCGCAGTGGGCCGCGATGCGCGCGGCGCGCATCGGCCTGGATACGCGCATCACCGCCTGGATGGCGACGCTCGACCCTGCCGCGCTGTCCGGCTCGCTGGGCTGGTACAGCGGCGCGATGCAGCGGGAGGTCAGCCGGCCGCGCTGGGTGCTGCTGACGCATTTCTTCAACCACCAGACGCATCACCGCGGCCAGGTCCATGCGCTGCTGACCGGCCTGGGCGCCGTCACCGGCGACACCGACCTTCCGTTCATCCTGCCGTTCGACTGAGAAATCCATCGAGCGACGCCAGCACCTCCGCCGGCGTTTCCTCCGCCAGGTAGTGCCCCGAATCCACCGCATGGCCGCTGACCTCGGCGTTCGAGTAATCCCGCCACACGGCCAGCGCGTCGTACCACACCGCGATCTTGCCCTTGGCGCCCCACAGCACCAGCAGCGGGCATTGCAGCTTCTGCCCGGCGGCGCGGCTTGCGCGGTCGTGCCGCAGGTCGATGCCGGTCGCGGCGCGATAATCCTCGCAGATGCCCATCACCGTGCCGGGCTGGTGCAGCGCCGCGATGTAGTCCGCACGCGCCTCGGGGGCGAAGACATCGCCCTGCGGTGCCCGTGTCGTGTGGCTCGCGAACCAGTCCTCCACGTCCCGCAGGATCATGCGCTCCGGCCTGGGATGCGGCTGTGCCAGGAAGAACCAGTGGTGGTAGCCCATGGCGAAGTCCATGTTCGCCGTCTCGAAGTGATGCAGCGTCGGCACGATGTCCATGACGCAAAGCCGTTGCACCGCCTCCGGCGCATCCAGCGCCAGCCGGTGTGCGACGCGCGCGCCACGGTCATGCGCCACCACCTGGAACCGTTCGAAGCCGAGGCCGCGCATCAACGCCAGCATGTCGGCTGCCATCACCCGCTTCGCATAGGCGCCGCTGTCCGGTGAGGCCGGCGGCTTGTCGCTGAAGCCGTAGCCGCGCAGATCGGGGCACACCACGGTGAAGCGCTTCGCAAGTTCCGGCGCGACAAGGTGCCACATCGCATGCGTCTGCGGATTGCCGTGCAGCAGCAGCAGCGGCGGGCCTTCGCCGCCACGCCGCAGCCGCAGCGTGATGCCATTCGCCTCGCGCCGTTCCTCGATGAAACCCTCGAACATCGCATCCCCCCGTGGGTTGACCGCGGCTTGCCGCACCCGCAGCCTTCCAGGAACAGCGTGGGGGAAAACGATGTCCGGCACCATCGGGCGGATCGGCTTCATTGGCATCGGGCGCATGGGCTGGCCCATGGCCATCCGCCTCATCGAGGCCGGCTTCGCCGTCACGGTGCAGGACGCCGTGCCCGGCCGCGCCGAGGATTTCGTGCGCCGGCATGGCGGCACCGCCGGCGAGGCCGCGCGTGGCGCCGAGGCCCTCGTCACCATGCTGCCCACAAGCCGGGACGTGGCGCAGGCGCTGGCGGAGGCGGGCCCGCTGCTCGCCCCCGGCGCGGTGGTGATCGAGATGTCCTCCGGCGAACCCTCGGCCACCCGCGCCCTGGCCGCGGACCTCGCCGCGCGCGGCATCGGCATGGTGGACGCGCCCGTCTCCGGCGGCGTCGCCCGCGCCGAGACCGGCAGCCTCGCCATCATGACCGGCGGCGACGCCGCGGCTCTGGAGCGCGTGGACCCGCTGCTGCGCGCCATGGGCACCACCATCACCCGCTGCGGCGAGATCGGCGCCGGCCAGGCGATGAAGGCGCTGAACAACCTGGTCAGCGCGGCGGGCTTCCTGGTCAGCGTCGAGGCGCTGCTGATCGGCAGCCGCTTCGGCCTGGACCCGGCGGTGATGGTCGATGTGCTGAACGCCTCCACCGGCATGAACAACAGCACGCAGCGCAAGCTGAAGCAGTTCGTGCTGTCGCGGTCCTTCGATTCCGGCTTCGGGCTAGACCTGATGGTGAAGGACCTGTCCATCGCGCTCCAGGTCGGCCGCGAAACCGCGACGCCCGCGCCGCTCTCTGCCCAGACGCGAGAATTGTGGGCCGCCGCCGCCGGCCTGCTCGGTTCCGGCCAGGACCACACCGCCGCCGCCCGCTTCAGCGAGGCATTGGCCTCCGATGAGCTGCACTCCCCCCAGATCAACCGGAAGGGTTAGCGCCATGTGGCAGGTCTTCGCCTCCCGCTACGGCGCGCATGAGGCGCGCACGGCGCAGGCCAATTTCATCATGCCGCTGCCCGACCCGCACGAGCTCATGCCGCTCGACTACTTCGTCTGGCTGCTGCGCGGGCCGAACGGGCAGGAGGTATTGGTCGACACCGGCTTCCACCCGGAGACCGCCGCGAAGCGCGGCCGCCCGCTGATGCGCCCGGTGGAGGACTGCCTGCGCGCGCTCGGCACCAGCGCGGAGGCGATCCGCGACGTCGTCATCACCCACCTGCACTACGACCACGCCGGCAACCTCGACCTGTTCCCCAACGCCCGCTTCCACATCCAGGACCGCGAGATCGCCTTCGCCACCGGCCGCCACATGTGCAGCCCCTGCCTGCGCCACGTCTTCGAGGTGGAGGACGTGGTCCGCCTGGTCCGCGCGCTGTATTCCGACCGCGTGGTGTTCCACAACGGCGAGGGCGAGGTGACGCCCGGCGTCACGGTGCACGGCATCGGCGGCCATTCGGACGGGTTGCAGATGGTGCGCGTGGCGACCGCGCGCGGCCCGCTGGTGATCGCCGGCGATGCCAGCCACTTCTACGCCAACATGGCCCGGGAGAACCCGTTCCCCATCGTCTACGACCTCGGCGCCATGGTGCAGGGCTGGCGCCGCGCCCGGAAGCTGGCGGGCGGCGACGAAAGCCTGATCATCCCCGGCCATGACCCGCTGGTGCGCGCCCGCTTCCCGGTCTCGGAGCAGGACCCGGAATCCTGGCGCCTCGACCTGGCGCCTCACTCGTAGAGGAAGGAATACACCGCCAGCGGCAGCCCGACCGCGGCGAACAGCATGGACAGGGCCGGCCAGGTCGGCCGCGGCCCGCGATGGCCGAACCACCAGTTGACCGCGAAAGACCCCAGCAGCGCCGAGGTGCCGTCCGCCCAATGGCGGGTGGCGAAGCCGCGCAGGATCAGCGCGGCCCAGGCCAGCAGCGCGGCGAAGGCGAGCGCCCGCCACAGCAGGTCGATCGATTCATGCTCCGGCCGCATCTCCGGCGTGGTGGAGCGGGTGTGCAGGTAGGCGGCCACCGAAAGCAGCAGCGCGGCGACGAAGAATGCGGACATGGCGCAGGCTGTTACGCGGTACGCGCGGGTGCGCGCAAGCGGCTCAGCCCGGCCGGCCGCCCGCCAGCAGCCGCAGCCCCAGGCCGAGGAACAGCGTGCCCGCCACCGCCTCCAGCCACCGTGCATGCGCCGAAAGCCGCGCCGCCGCGCGCCCGGCGCCGGCGATCAGCAAGCCATAGGCGGGCAGGGACATCAGCGGCACCAGCGGCCCCAGAATCGCCATCTGCAGCCACACCGCGCCCCGCGCCGGATCAACGAATTGCGGCAGGAAGGCCAGGAAGAACAGGATGACCTTGGGGTTGGTCAGGTTGGTCAGGAACCCATCCCGGAAAGCCCGCCGCGCCGGCGCCGCCGGCACCAGCCCTCCGCCGCCCCGCCAGGCCGCTCGAAGCGCACCCGCGCCGAGCCAGATCAGGTAGGTCGCCCCCGCCAGCCGCAACGCGTCGAACAGCATCGGTGACGCCGCGATCAGCGCCGCGGCGCCGGAGGCCGCCAGCGCCACATGCACCATCGCTCCGCTGAGGATCCCAAGCATCGCCGCCCAGCCCCGCCGCGCACCGCCCGCCAGCGTCTGCCCGACCACGAACAGCATGTCCGGCCCCGGCGTCAGGATCAGCACCCAGGCGGCGATCAGGAAGGCTGCGAAAAGCTGCGGGTCGATCGGCATGGTGGCAGCCTGCGCCGCGCGCCCTGCGGCCGGAAACGAATTGCGGTGATGCGCCCGATCAGCGGCGCTGATGCTCAGCCCAGCCCCGCCATCTCCCGCCACTCGGCCTCGGTCAGCACCCGCAGCCCAAGCTCCGCCGCCTTCTTCGCCTTGCTGCCGGCCTCGGTGCCGACCACCACGAAGTCCGTCTTCTTCGAGACGCTTTTCGTCACCTTCGCACCCAGCCGTTCCGCCTGCGCCTCCGCCTCGTCGCGGGACATGGTCCCGAGCGTTCCGGTGAAGACGATGGACTTCTGGGCGAAGGCGCTGTCGGCGGCGGCGATTTGCGCCGCATCCTCAGGCGTCACCTCGCGCGCCAGGTCATCCAGCGCGGCGCGGTTGCCGGCCTCGGCGAAGAACTCGGCCAGCTCGGTGGCGATGGCCGGGCCGATGCCCTGGATCGAGCCCAGCTCCTCCCGCGCCTCGGACCCCACCACCGTCGCCGCCTGCATCTTCTCCCGCCACTCGGCGAAGGAATGGTAGTGCCGCGCCAGCAGCTTGGCGTTCGCCTCGCCGATCCGCCGGATGCCGAGCGCGAAGATGAAGCGCTCCAGCGGCACGCGCCGCCGCGCCTCGATCGCCGCCAGCAGGTTGGACAGCCGCTTGCCGGACTTGGCGCCCCAGCCTTCCCAGCCGCGGATGATTTCGGCCTGGTCCTTGAGGCGGAAGATGTCGGCGGGCGTCTTCACCAGGCCGCCGTCGAACAGCGCCTGCACGTTCTCCTCGCCCAGGCCCTCGATATCCATGGCGTTGCGGCGGGCGAAGTGGATCAGCCGTTCCACCGTCTGCGCCGGGCAGATCAGGCCGCCGGTGCAGCGCTTCACCACCTCTCCGTTCGGGCGGATGGCGTGGCTGCCGCAGGCCGGGCAGCGGTCCGGGAAGGCGTAGGGTTCTGCCCGGGCTGGCCGCTTCTCCAGCACCACGGAGACGATCTGCGGGATCACATCGCCTGCGCGCTGCAGCACCACCGTATCGCCGATCCGCACATCCTTCCGCGCGATCTCGTCCTCGTTGTGCAGCGTCGCGTGGCTGACCATGACGCCGCCGACGCTGACCGGCTGCATCACTGCCCGCGGCGTCAGCGCCCCGGTGCGGCCGACCTGGATCTCGATATCCAGCAGCACCGTCGTTGCCTGCTCCGCCGGGAACTTCCAGGCGACGGCCCAGCGCGGCGCGCGCCCGACGAAGCCGAGGCGCCGCTGCCAGTCCAGCCGGTCCAGCTTGTAGACGACGCCGTCGATATCGTAGCTGAGCGCCGCGCGCCCTTCCGCCATCCGCTTCTGGAATCCCAGCGCCGCATCCTCGTCCGGCAGGATCTCGGAGGCCGGGTTCACGCGAAAACCCCAGAAGCGCAGCCGGTCGAGCCAGCCCGAATGCGTCTCGGCCGGCGCCTCGCTCGCCTCGCCCATCGCATAGGCGAACAGCTTCAGGGGCCGCTGCGCCGTGATGGTGAGATCCAACTGCCGCAGCGACCCCGCCGCCGCATTGCGCGGATTGACCGGCACGACGATGGCCGGGCCGAGTTTTTGGCCGCGTTCCCGCCTTGTCTCCCGTTCCGCCAGCGCCTGGGCCTGCTGGTCGCGAAACCGCAGAAAATCGGCCTTCTCCATGAAGACCTCGCCGCGGATCTCGATGCGGGCGGGGAAGGGGGCGCGCAGCTTGCGCGGCAGGTCGGACAGGGTCAGCAGGTTGCGGGTGACATCCTCGCCCTCCGCCCCGTCGCCGCGCGTCGCGCCGCGGGTGAAGGCGCCGTTCTCGTACAGCAGGTTGATCGACAGCCCGTCGATCTTCGGCTCCCCGACGAAGACCAACTTTTCCTCCGCCTCCAGCCGCAGGAAGCGCCGGACGGAGGCGGTGAATTCCAGGAAGTCGGCATCGGCGAAGGCATTGTCGAGCGACAGCATCGGCACGCCATGCCGCAGCTTGGCGAAGCCCTCCGCGGCTTCCGCCCCCACTTTCCGGCTCGGACTGTCATCGCGCACCAGTTCGGGAAACCGTGCCTCGATGGCGCGGTTGCGGCGGACCAGCGCGTCATAGGCCGCGTCGCTGATCTCCGGCGCGTCCTTCGCGTGATAGGCCGCGTCGTGATGCGCGATCTCGGCCGCCAGCGCGGCGAGTTCCTCGGCGGCCTCCGCCTCCTCCAGCGTCTCGACCGGTCGCTGCCGCGGCATGGTCATGTGGCCGCCAGGCGGTCCAGCGCCGCACCCTCGATGATCTCGCCGCTGAACATCCCCTCGCTGCGCGCGCCGATGGCGCGGTAGAACAGCAGCGCCTCGTCGTCGCCCTCATCGACGCCCCACCAGAGGCAGCGCGCGCCGACCCGCTGCGCTTCCACCGCCAGCCGCGCCATCAGCCCGCGCGCCAGCCCGCGCCGACGCGCGTCCGGCTTCACATACAGGTCGAGCAGCATCAGTGCCCAAGCGGCGCGCACCGCGTCGTAGATCGTGCCCGCGGTGGCGAAGCCGGCCACTTCGCCTTGCCACTCGGCGACAAACAGCATCGCCTTCGGCTGCGCCCCGAGCAGGTCGCGCCGCACGATCTCCTCCGTCATCGGCGGATCGTGCATGTCCTCGCCCAGCGCATTGATCGCGACGATCAGACCTGCCACCGCCTTGGCATCCGCCGCGGTCGCCGCGCGGATCACAGCAGCCCCCCCGCCAACAGGTCTCGCCGGGCAGGAACGTTCACAAGCCTATTCACTTGGCGTACCACGACCGGAGTCCGAGGAAAGCCATCCTAAGTCTGCAACTCCGGCCGGGAGCGGGAAGCCCGGCTCATCCATGTCCAGCCAACTTAGTGCACCAGCCTCGAATTCCGCACTGGCCCGAAGATCCGCAGCAATGCGCTCCATGGCCATCTGGAGGACCTGAAAGCCGTCAATCCCCAAAACCCGCCCTCGCTTTCGCGTAAGCGGTCCCTCAATTCGATAGATACAAAGATAGTCTTGCTGCATACGCTCAGGTTTATCCAGTTCAACCTTGATCCGGCCAACTTTGCTGTGAAGCATCCGGAATGCGATCATTTCAGAGCTCCGGCAGGTTTACCAGGTCGCGATTAAAGTAGCCCGCCCGCCAGCAGGCTGTCCGCCGCCATCCGCGCCGCCTCCGTCACATGCTCCCCGGCCAGCATCCGCGCGATCTCCTCACGCCGCTGGGGCGCGTCCAGCGGCGTCACGCGCGTCTCCGCCCGCCCGGCCTTCACCTGCTTGGCGACGGACAAATGGCGGCTGCCGCGCGCCGCCACCTGTGGCGAATGCGTCACCACCAGCACCTGCAACCGGTCCGCCACCCGCAGCAGCCGTTCGCCGACCGCCGCCGCCGTGGCGCCGCCGACGCCGCTATCCACCTCGTCGAAGACCAGCGTCGGCACCGGGGAGCCGCGCGCCAGCACCACCTTCAGCGCCAGCATCAGCCGCGACAATTCGCCGCCCGAGGCCACCTTGTCCAGCGCGCCCGGCGCCTGGCCCGGGTTGGTGGAGACCAGGAAGGTCACCCGGTCCACCCCCTCCGGCCCCCAGGCCACTTCCGGCTTCGCTGCCACCTCCACCACCAGCCGCGCCCGGTCCAGCTTCAGCGGCGGCAATTCGCGCGCCAGCGATTTCTCCAGCTTCTGCGCCGCCTCCCGCCGCGCCTCCGTCAGCCGGCCCGATGCGGCCAGGTAGGCCGCGCGGGTCTCTGCCAGCCGCTTTTCCGCCGCCGCCACCTGGCCCGTCCCGGCATCCAGCGCCGCCAGCCGGTCCTTCAACTGCGCCAGCAGGCTCGGCAGTTCCACCACCGGCACCATGTGCTTCCGCGCCGCCGCGCGCAGGCCGAACAGCCGTTCCTCGACATGCTCCAGCCGACGCGGATCGGGCGCTGCCTCCTGCACCAGGCGCTCCAGCGCCGTCTCGGCCTCCGCCAGCGCATCCAGCGCCCGGCCGATGGCCTCCAGCGCCGGTTCCGCATCGGTGTTCGGGGCCGGCAGCCGCTCCAGCGCCCGCGCCGCGCCGCGCAGCGCGTTGCCGGGATGGGCGCTGCGCCGGTCTCGCGGCTGCAGGCTGGACAGCGCCTCCGAGATCGCCTCGCCGCGCCGCTCGCCCTGTTGCAGGCGCTGGCGCTCCGCCGCCAGGTCGTCCTCCTCGCCCTCGGCCGGGGCGAGCGTCTCCAGCTCCGCCACCGCGTGGCGCAAGAATTCCTCGTCCCGCTGCGCCGCCGCGATGCGCTCGCGCGCCTCCGCCAGCGCGCGCTCCGCCTCCCGCCAGGCGCGATGCGCCAACGCGGAGGCATTGCGCAGCGTGTCCAGCCCGCCCGAGGCATCGAGCAGCCCGGCATGGTTCGCCGGATCGGTCAGCCCCACCTGGTCGTGCTGCCCCTGGACCTCGACCAGCAGCGCGCCCAGCCGGCGCATCAGGGCGAGGCCCACCGGCTGGTCGTTGACGAAGGCGCGGGATCTTCCATCGGCGGTGACGATGCGCCGCAGCACGATCTCGTCCTCCGCCTCGATCCCCTGTTCGGCCAGCAGCGCCCGCGCCGGATGTGCGTCCACCGGCGCGAAGGCCGCGGCCACGCTGGCCTGGGATTGCCCGGACCGCACCAGCCCGCTTTCCGCGCGCGCGCCGAGCGCGAGCCCCAGGCTGTCCAGCAGGATGGATTTGCCCGCGCCCGTCTCGCCGGTCAGCACCGTGAGGCCCGGGCCGAAGCCCAGGTCCAGGCGCTCGATCAGCACGACGTCGCGGATGGCGAGCGAGGTCAGCATGGCGCCAACCAGCCCCTGTCGCTCAGAAGATGGAGCCCACGACGCGCCGGACCAGGCCAGGCCGGTTCGGCTCGGAGCCTTCCGCGCCTTCGACCAGCAGCGCGTAGCTGTCCTGGTACCAGGGGCTGCCCGGGTAGTTGTGGCCGAGCACGGCGGCGGTGCGCCGCGCCTCCTCCACCAGGCCGAGCGTCAGGTACAGCTCGGTCAGCCGGTGCAGGGCTTCGGGGACGTGGTTGGTGGTCTGGTATTCGTCGATCACCCGGCGGAACCGGCCGATCGCCGCGGTGTGCAGGCGCCGCGTCTGGTAGAAGCGCCCGATCGTCATCTCCCGCCCCGCCAGGTGGTCGCGTGCGAGATCCATCTTCAGCCGGGCATCGCGCGCATAGGGCGTGTTCGGGAAGCGGTTCGCCACGTCCTGCAACGCCGCCATCGCCTGTTCGGTGGTGCGCTGGTCGCGCTGCGTGTCGTTGATCTGCTCGTAGTAGGACAGCGCGCGCAGGTAATAGGCATAGGCGATGTCGCGATGCGCCGGGTGCAGCTGGATGAAGCGGTCCAGCGCGCCGAGTGCTTCCGTGTACCGGTTCCGCATGTATTCGGAATAGGCGGACATCAGCTTGGCGTTGGTGGCGAAGGCGGAATAGGGGTGCTCGCGCTCCACCGTATCGAAGGCCGTCACCGCGGCGGCATAGCGCTGCGCCTCCAGCGCCTCCATTCCGCGCGCGTACAGCGCCTCGGGCGAGGTGTCCTGGCCAGTGGCGCCCGGGCGCACGCCGAGCGTGTTGTCGCGCCCGTCCCACGCCGTGCAGGCGGCGATGGGCAGGATGAGGATCAAGGGCAGAAGGCGTCGAAGCATCGCGCACCGGTCCGGCATGGGGCTTCCCTATACCATGCCGCGGCATGGTCACGGCAAGGCGCGGGTCGCCGCCGTGTGTCTCCGCGAGTCCTAGGCCATCGGCGCCAAGCTGTCACTTCACCGGGCAGCGGAACCCGGCGGAGCGTTTAGGCCATCGCCGGGACGGCGTTCAGGCCATCGCCGGCGCGGCGGCGGCCGGCAGGCGGGTGGCGACGCCGTCCATCGGCACCTCGCCATCCACCAGGCGCCAGGCGCGGTGGTCCGCGAACAGGGCGCGCAGCACCTTGTTGTTCAGCGCGTGGCCGGAGCGGTTGCCGACGAACCGGGCAGACAGCGCCGCGCCGGCCAGGGCCAGGTCGCCCACCACGTCCAGCATCTTGTGCCGCACGAACTCATCCGGCCGGCGCAGCCCGCCGGGGTTCAGCACCAGCGGGCCGTCCACCACGATGGCGTTGTCCAGGCTGCCGCCCTGCGCCAGGCCGGCGGCCCGCAGCCGCGCGATGTCCTCGGCCAGGGTGAAGGTGCGCGAATCAGCGAGTTCCGCCCGGAAGCTGGCCGGGCTGAGGCGCAGGTTGACCGATTGCTGGCCGATGGCGGTGGACGGGAAATCGATCGCCAGCGACGCCTCGAAGCCGGGCAGGGAGGCCGGCTGCAATTCGGCGAAGGCGTCGCCTTCCTCCACCCGCACGCGGGCCAGGACCTCGATCACCGGGGCGGCCACGTCCAGGCCGACGGTGCCGGCGCAGTCGATCAGGAAGACGAAGGGCGCGGCGGAGCCGTCCAGGATCGGCACCTCCGGCCCATCCAGCTCGACGATCGCGTCGGTGACGCCGGTGCCGGCGAGGGCCGCCATCACATGCTCCACCGTGCCGATGCGCGCCTGCGGCGCCCCTTCGGCCACCAGGGCGGTGCAGAGGCGGGTATCGACCACGCGGTCGAAGCGGGCGGGAATATCGATGCCGAGGTCGCTGCGGCGGAACAGGATGCCGGTGCCGGCGGGGGCCGGGCGCAGGGTCAGCGAGACGCGGCGGCCGCTGTGCAGGCCGACGCCGACGCAGCCGATCACGGTCTTCAGCGTCTTGCGCCGCCTCAGATCGACAGGAAGGAAACCGTCCATAGCTTGCTCGCGCCCCTGACCCCGCCCTGCGCCGCGGCCGCACTAGGCGGCCGAACCTCAGGAACGTGTCCTAGAAACCCGCCGCCTGCCCGGATGGGAAGGCTTGAGGGGGGACGCCAGACCCGGCGTCCCGAGTGGTTGATGCCACCACCACCCGGGAAACACCATTCAAGCGTTGTTTCTCCGTATTACGTCAGAAACCACTGGAATTAAACGATTTTTGCGGCGCAGCAACGCCGCAATTTCGCCCTATTTCCGGAGAGGCCGCCTCAGTTGCTCTGCCGGCGCAGGAAGGTCGGGATGTCGAGGCCCATCTCGTCCTGCTGCGTCGGTGCGGCCACCGGGCGGGGCGCGGCCTGCGGTTCCTGCCGCACCGGCTGGGCAGCCTGGGGCGCCGGGGCGTCCACGTCGCGGCGCCGCAGCCCCGTCGCCTGGAGGAACAGGTTCTTGAAGCCGCCGGACTGCACCGGCGGCAGCGGCGCCGCCTGGCGGGTTCCGGCCGGGGCGCGGAGCGAGGCCTCGGCAGGCTGCTGCATGCTGACCGGGGCCTCGGCGGGCGGGGCCTGCACCGCCTGGACGTTGGCGGCCTGCATCGGCGCGGGCTGCGGCGCGGCATAGGTCTGCGCCGGGCGCATCTGCGCCGGCTGCGAACCACCGGATGCCACCCGCGGCGTGAAGCCGGCCGGGCCGCGCATGGAGGGCGGCATCGGCTGGCCCTGCGGCGCGCCCGGGCCCTGGTTGCCCCCATGCGGCACCGGCGCGCTGGCCACCGCCTGCACCGACCCGCCGCCGCCCATCGCCACCAGCTTCGGCCGCTCCGCCTCCCGCGTGTCGCGCGCGTCGATACCCGTGGCCACCACGGAGACCCGCAGGCGGCCGTTCATCGATTCGTCGACGGAGGAGCCGAAGATCACGTTCGCGTCCTCGTCCACTTCCTTGCGGATGCGGTTGGCCGCCTCGTCCACCTCGAACAAGGTCATATCCAGGCCGCCGGTGATGTTGATCAGCACGCCGCGCGCCCCGTGCATCGAGGTATCTTCCAGCAGCGGGTTGCTGATCGCCTCCTCGGAAGCCTTCACAGCGCGGCCTTCGCCCTCGGCCTCGCCGGTGCCCATCATCGCCTTGCCCATCTCCGCCATCACGGTGCGGATGTCGGCGAAGTCGAGGTTCACCAGGCCGGGGTTGACCATCAGGTCGGTCACGCCGCGCACGCCCATGTACAGCACGTTGTCGGCCATGCGGAACGCCTCCGCGAAGGTCGTGCGCTCATTCGCCAGCCTGAACAGGTTCTGGTTCGGGATGACGATCAGCGTATCGACGAACTGCTGCAATTCCTCGATGCCCGCATCGGCGGCCTTGCGGCGCTTCGGCCCCTCGAAGTCGAAGGGCTTCGTCACCACGCCGACCGTCAGGATGCCACGCTCGCGGGCCATGCGCGCGATCACCGGCGCCGCGCCGGTGCCGGTGCCGCCACCCATGCCTGCTGTCACGAACACCATGTGGCTGCCTTCCAGGTGGCGCGCCAATTCGGTCTCCGCTTCCTCCGCCGCGCCGCGCCCGATCTCCGGCTTCGCGCCCGCGCCAAGCCCCTGCGTCAGGTAGGAGCCGAGCTGCACGCGGCGATCCGCCTTGCTGTGCTGGAGCGACTGCGCATCGGTGTTGGCGACCAGGAACTCGACGCCCTCCAGCCCCATCGTGACCATGTTGTTCACGGCATTGGTGCCGCCGCCGCCAACACCAATGACGGTGATGCGCGGCGTGAAGTCGGTGTGCTGCTGGTTCGGGATCGTCAGGTTGAGGGTCATGAACGGGGCCTTTCCTGGAAGCTCAGCCAAGGGAAGTTGAAAATCGGTATCGGGTTGCACGTCGGTCAGACGCGCACCGTAAGTCAGTTGCGCGTCGGTCAGACGCGCACCCGTAGCCAGTCGATCAGGCGACGCACGCGGCCACGCGACCGGTCGGCGCCAGGGGCGATGTCGATCAGGGGCCGGCCCTCGCCGGCGCCCCAGGCCAGCAGCCCGATGGCCGCCGCGAAGGGCGGGCCGCCGGCGGTCTCCGGCAGGCCACGCACGCCGCGCGGACGGCCGATGCGCACCTGCCGGTCCAGCACGCGGGCCGCCAGTTCCCGCGCGCCGATCAGCTGGCTCGCGCCACCCGTCAGCACGACGCGGGACCCGGCCTCGCGCGCGACGCCGGCCTGCTCCAGCCGCTCGCGCACGAATTCGAAGGTCTCCTCCAGCCGCGGCCGGATGATGTTCACCAGCATGGTGCGCGGCACGCGCGCGATGTGGTCCTCATCCTCGCCGACCAGCGGCACCGGCAGCATCTCCCGCTCGTCATCCGCCGCCGCCATGGCGCCGCCATGCAGCGTCTTCAGCCGCTCGGCGTGATTGATCGGCGTCGACAGCACGCGCGCCAGGTCGTTCGTCACCTGCCAGCCGCCGACCGGGATCTGCGCGGTGTGGATCAACTGCCCTTCGCTGAACACCGCGATGGAGGTGGTGCCGCCGCCCATGTCGATGACGGTGGCGCCGATGCGCTTCTCGTCCTCCACCAGCGTGGCGAGGCCGGCGGCGAGCGGGGAGGAGACCAGCTCCTCCACCTCCAGGTCGCAGCGCGCCAGGCAGGCGCCAAGGTTGCGCAGCGCCGCCTGCGAGGCATCCACCAGGTGCACCCGCGCGCCGAGCTGGTCGCAGACCATGCCGCGCGGGTCCTCGACGCCCGGCGTCGCATCGACGGTGAAGGACACCGGCGAGCCATGCACCGTCTCCCGCCCATCCTCCGCCCCGCGGCGGCGACCCTCGGACAGGATCGCGCGCAGATCGGCTTCCGTCACGGCGCGCCCGCTGATCGGCCATTGCAGGTTCATCAGCCGCGACGTCGGCTGGCCGCAGGACAGGTTGACGATGGCGCCGGTCAACTGCGTGTCGGACATCTCCTCCGCCTGTCCGACGGCGGCGCGGATCGCGCGCTCCGCCTCCTCCAGGTCCACGATGGAGCCGCCCTTCACGCCACGGCCGCGTTGCCAGCCGAAGCCGAGCACCCGCGGGTCGCCATCGCCCTCGATGCGCGCGATCAGGCAGACCACCTTGGTGGTGCCGATGTCGAGCACACCGAAGGTGCCGCTGCGCGCACCGCGCCGCCGACGCTCGGAGGGCGGCTCGACGCCGATGGGGAGGCGCGACAGCGCATTCATGCGCGGAGGACCTGATTTGCGTTCATCCGCGCGTGCTCCGGGTGGCGTTGCGTCGTGCGGGCGGCGCCGGCTGTTCCGCCACCGGCTGCTGCCGCACCACCAGCCTGTCCGGCAGCCGCATGTCGACGGCGACCAGCGGACGGTCCAGCAGCGCGTTGCGCGCATGCAGTTCCGCCAGCCGGTTCAGCGCCGGCGCCTCGTGGCCCTCCGGCAGCAGCACATCCGTGCCGCTGTGCAGCCGCAGGTTCCAGCGCCGTTCGCCGATGCGCACCAGCGCCTGGGTGCGCGCCAGGATGTTGCGATGCGCCTGCAGCAGGTCGTAGAGCGCCGCCGCATGCTTTTCCGCCCCGGCGCCGACCACCAGCGGCAGCGGGCCGAAGGCGTCCAGCGTTTCCGTCTCCACCACCAGCCCGTTGCGGTCGATCACCGCGAACCGGCCCTGGTGCTGCCAGATCGCAAAGGGCGCGCGTTCCTCCAGCCGCACCAGGATGGTGCCGGGCAGGCGGCGTTCCACATGCGCGGAGGCGATCCAGGCGATGCTCTGCAAGCGCTCCCGCGCCTCCCCCGGCGAGAAGCCGAGCATCGGGTCGCCGCGTTCCACGCCGATGGCCGAGCGGATGAGATCGAGCGGCGCATTCTCGCGCCCCTCCACCAGCACTTCCGTCACCTCCAGCCCCGCGGCCAGGCCGAGTTCCGCCGCATTCTCCACCACCGCCCGCACGCGCCCGGCCGGGTCCGCCGCATAGACCGCGTAGCCGGCCACGCCGAGCAGCCCGAAGCCGATGGCCCACAGCGCCGCCGGCCGCAACAGCCCGCGCCGCCGCTTGATCCACAGGCGCAGCGAACTGGGCCGGTCCGGATCCCGTCGCGCCACCGGGGCGCGACGCGCGCTGCTGACGGGGCTACGCGCCATGCCGGGCCTCCCGCACCATCCAGGCACACAGCTCGGGGAACCCGATGCCGACATGCGCCGCCTGTTCCGGCACCAAGGAGGTCCGCGTCATGCCCGGCTGGGTGTTGACCTCCAGCAGGAACAGCCGCCCCGGCTCGCCCGCCGTGTCGTCGTAGCGCAAATCGGCGCGGGACACGCCGCGGCAGCCCAGCGCCTGGTGCGCCCGCAGCGCGATCTCCATCGCCTTCGCCCGCGTCTCGGGATGCACGGGGGCGGGAAGCGTATGGCGGCTGCCGCCATCAGCGTACTTCGCCTCGTAGTCGTAGAACACGTGGCCGGTGTCGATCTCCGTCACCTCCAGCGCGCGGTCGCCCATCACGGCGACGGTCAGCTCGCGTCCCGGGATGAAGGCCTCCGCCATGATCCGCCGGTCGAACTTCCAAGCCCGCGCCACATTGGCCCGCCGGTTGTCGCCGTCCCGGAAAATCTCGACGCCGACGGAGGAGCCTTCGTTCACCGGCTTCACGACATAGGGCAGCGGCAGCGGGTCCGCCGCCTCCAGCTCCTCCGGCGTCACCAGCCGGCTTTCGGCGACAGGCAGCCCGGCCGCGAGGAACACCGCCTTGGCCGCCGACTTGTCCATGGCGACCGCCGAGGCGCGCACGCCGGAATGCGTGTAGGGCAGGCCCATCCAGTCCAGCACGCCCTGGATGCAGCCATCCTCCCCGTAGCGGCCATGCAGCGCGTTGAACACCACATCCGGCCCGGCGGCCTGCAGCGCGCCGATCACCGCGCCGAGGTCGGCGCCGACTTCGATGGGCGCCACCTCGAAGCCCGCCGCGCGCAGCGCCGCCATCACCTGCCCGCCGGTCGCGAGGCTGACCTCGCGCTCCGCCGAGACGCCGCCGAACAGCACCGCCACGCGCATGCTCATGCCGAGACCTCGCCGATCCGCTTGATTTCCCACTCCAGCGTGATGCCGGAATGGGCCTGCACGCGCGCCCGCACTTCCTCGCCCAGCGCTTCGAGCTCCGCCGCCGTCGCGCCGCCCGTGTTGAGCAGGAAGTTCGCGTGCAACTCGGACACCTGCGCGCCACCGCGAACCAGCCCGCGGCAACCCGCGGCATCGACCAGCGCCCAGGCCTTCTGGCCCGGCGGATTCTTGAAGGTGGAACCGCCGGTCCGCGCCCGCACCGGCTGCGTCGCCTCCCGCGCCACCCTTATCTCCGCCATCCGCGCCGCGATCGCACCTGCGTCGCCCGAGGTCGCCCGGAAACGCGCCCGCACGACCACGCCGCGCGCCGGCAGCGTCGCGTGGCGGTAGGCGAAACGCAGCGCCTCGGCCGACAGACGAAGAAGGCCCGCCGGCGTCGCGACCTCCGCCCAATCGAGCGCGTCACGCACCTCGCGCCCATAGGCACCGGCGTTCATCGCCACCGCGCCACCGATGCTGCCGGGGATGCCCGAGAGAAACTCCAGGCCGCCCAGCCCCGCCGCCGCCGCATGTTCCGCCACCACCGCATCCAGCGCCGCCGCGCCCGCCACGATACCGTCGGCCTCCACGCCAACTTCGCCGAAGCCGCGCCCCGCCAGGCGCAACACCACGCCGCGCACGCCGCCATCGCGGATGATCAGGTTCGACGCGGCACCGATCACCGTCAGCGGCACGGCATCGGGCAGGTCGCGCAGCAGCAGCAGCAGGTCGGCGACATCGGCCGGCCGCACCAGCCACTCCGCCGGCCCGCCGACGCGGAACCAGGTGAAAGGTGCCAGCGGTGCATCCCGCTGCACGCGTCCGCGCAGCGGCGGCAGGGTCGCGTGCGGGGCCATGGCGCGGCGCGCCGTCACGTGGTGCCGACCAGGCGCGGCCGCGTCCGCGACTGCAGCGCCAGAAGCTGCTCCGGCAGCGCATGCGCCCAGGTGGTGATGGTCCCGGCACCGAGGCAGATCACGTAGTCGCCGGATTTCGCGATGGCGTTCACCATCTCCGCCAGGCTGTCCGGCCCCGGCAGCGGCACCACGCTGCGATGCCCGCGCGCGCGCAGCCCCTCGACCAGCGCGTCGCGATCAACGCCCGGCATCGGCTGCTCACCCGCTGCATACACATCCGCGACGATGACGGTCCCGGCATCGTTCATGCACGTACAAAAGTCCTCGAACAGCGAGGCGAGGCGGGAGTAGCGGTGCGGCTGCACCACGGCCACCACGTCCCGCGCCCCGGCCTGCCGCGCCGCCTTCAGCACCGCCGCGATTTCCACCGGATGATGGCCGTAGTCGTCGATGACGGTGATGCCGCCGGCCTCCCCTGTGCGGGTGAAGCGCCGCTTGACGCCCTTGAAGCCCATCAGTGCGGTGCGGATGGTCGCCTCGGGGATGTCCATTTCCAGCCCGATGGCGATGGCGGCCAGCGAGTTCTGCACGTTGTGGCTGCCCAGCATCGGCAGGCGCATCGGCTTCAGCAGCCGGCTGCGGCCGGTGGCACGGTCGCGCACCGCGACCTCGAAGGTCGCCCCGGTGCGATCCGTGATCAGCTTCTCCGCCCGCACATCCGCCTGCGGCGAGAAGCCGTAGGTGATGATGCGGCGATCCGACAGGCGCGGGATCATCGCCTGCACTTCCGCATGGTCCGCGCACAGCACCGCGAAGCCATAGAACGGGATATTGCCGACGAACTGGGCGTAGCCCTCCTTCATCGCCTCCTCGGTGCCCCAATGGTCCAGGTGTTCCGGATCCATGTTGGTCACCACGGCGCAGACGGCGGGCAGCTTCAGGAAGGATCCGTCGCTTTCATCCGCCTCCACCACCATCCAGTCGCCGGAGCCCAGGCGCGCATTGGTGCCGTAGGCGTTGATGATGCCGCCGTTGATCACGGTGGGGTCGAGCTTCGCCGCTTCCAGCACGCAGGCGACCAGGCTCGTCGTCGTCGTCTTGCCATGGGTACCGCCGATGGCGACTGCCCACTTCAGCCGCATGAGCTCGGCCAGCATCTCCGCCCGCCGCACCACCGGCACCAGCCGCGCCCGCGCCGCCTGCACCTCCGGATTGTCGCGCTTCACGGCGGTGGAGACCACCACCACCTGCGCCGTGCCGAGATTCGCCGCGTCGTGCCCGATCGACACCGGAATGCCGCTTGCACGCAGCCGCAGCACATTGGTGCTTTCCGACAGGTCGCTGCCCTGCACCGCATAGCCGAGGTTGTGCAGCACCTCCGCAATGCCCGACATGCCGATGCCGCCGATGCCAACGAAGTGGATGGGCCCGATGGAAAGGGGCAGCGCGCGCATCAGCGGCAATCCAGGAAGAAGGGACGCGCAACCGCGCGTCGGGCGATGCCAACGAAGTGGATGGGCCCGATGGAAAGGGGCAGCGCGCGCATCAACGGGACTCCGACTGCGCGATCGTGCGCGAAAAATCCTGCGGTGCAGGCCGACGGACCAGCCCCTGCACCAGATCGGCCAGGCGCCGTGCCGCATCCGGGCGCGCCAGGCTTGCCGCCGCGGCGGCCGCCTTCGCCAACACCGCTGGCGTCGAGAACATCGCCGTCATCTGCCGTGCGAGCAACTCTGGCGTGAAGCCCGGCTGCGGCATGATCCAGGCGGCCCCGGCACGTTCCAGCGAACGGCCATTCGCCGTCTGGTGGTCGTCGATCGCGTGCGGCAGCGGCACCAGCAGGGAAGGCCGCCCGGCACAGGCGAGTTCCGCCACGGTCGAGGCGCCGGCGCGCGCGACCACGAGATGCGCCATCGCCAGCCGCACCGCAATATCGCCAAAGAAGGGAGAAAGGTCCGCCGGAACGCCCGCTTCCCGATACGCCGTCTCGACCCGCGGCAGATCCTCCGCCCGCGTCTGCTGCGTCACCACCAGGCGCTGGCGCAGCCGTTCCGGCAGCAGCGCCACGGCGCCCGGCACCACATCGGCGAAGATGCGCGCTCCAAGGCTGCCGCCCAGCACCAGCAGCCGGATCGCGCCATCCTCGCCCGGCGCCGCGAAGCCCTGGCCCGCGAGCGCCGCCAGCGCCGGACGCACCGGGTTGCCCACCACCTCGACATGGGCCGAGGTCGGCACCCGCGTCGTATCATCCGCCGACAGCGCCAGCAGGTCCGCGCCCGGCGCCAGCAGCCGGTTGGCGCGGCCGAGCACGCCGTTCTGTTCATGCAGCGCCGTCGCCGGCCGCGTCGCCCGCGGCAGCAGACGCGCCGCGATCAGCGGCGGGACGGAGGGGTAGCCGCCGAAGCCGACCACCGCCGAAGCATCCAGCCGCGCCAGGATGCCGCGTGCCTCGATGGTGCCGGCCGCCAGCGCCAGCGCACCGCGCACCGCACCCTGCACGCCGCGGCCGGCGAGGCCGGAGCCCTTCAGCACAAAGCGTTCCGCATTGCCGAAGGCGGGGCTTTCGTAGGCGGCGCTGCGCGCATCCGTCATCAGCGCGATCCGTTCGCCACGCGCCACGAGTTCCGCCGCCAGGGCCTCGGCGGGGAACAGATGCCCGCCGGTGCCGCCGGCGGCGATGACGATGGGGCGCACGCTTGGCCCTCTCATCGCTCATCCTCGGCACGGGACAGGCGGCGGCGCGTCAGCGCCAGCAGCATCCCCATCCCGAGCGCGATGGCGAGGACGGAGGACCCGCCATAGGACACGAAGGGCAGCGTCATGCCCTTTGTCGGGATCAGGTGCAGGGTGGAGCCCATGTTGATGAAGGCCTGCAGCCCGAACTGCGTCAGCAGGCCGGCGGAGGCCAGCACCACGAACAAATCGCCCTCGCCCAGCAGCCGCACCAGGCCGCGCACCACGACGAAGGCGAACAGCGCCAGGATGATCAGGCACATCACCAGGCCAAACTCCTCCCCGGCCACGGCGAAGACGAAGTCCGCATGCGCGTCCGGCAGCATGTTCTTCAACCGCCCCTCGCCGGGACCGCGCCCGAGCAGCCCGCCATTGCCGAAGGCCTCCAGCGCCACCTCGATCTGGAAGTTCTCCGACTGCTCGCCGGTGAAGCGCGCCACGCGCGCCTGCACATGCGGGAACAGGAAATACGCGCCGACGGCGCCGGCGATGCCGAGCAGCCCGACGAAGCCCACGGCCAGCAGGTTCAGCCCGGCCACGAAGAACTGCGCGAAGAACACCGCCGCCACCACCAGCATCATGCCGATGTCCGGCTGGCTTTTCAGCATCACGCCGATCACGCCGAAGATCAGCACCGACAGCACCGTCGCGCCATGCCGGCGCGCCAGCTTGCCCTCCGCGATCAGCCAGGCGGCGACGACGGCGAAGCAGGGCTTCAGGAATTCCGAGGGTTGCAGCGAGCCGAAGCCCGGCAGCGAGATCCAGCGCCGTGCGCCCTTGATCTCGGTGCCCACCACCAGCGTCGCCGCCACCATCAGCATCGCACCCGCCAGCCCGGCCCAGGCCAGCAGCCGCACCTGCTTCACCGTCAGCATCGAGACGGCGACCAGCACCGCCGCCGCCAGCCCGAGATAGACGACCTGCCGCAGGAAGAACATGTTGCGGGACGCGGCACCGATCCGCTCCGCCACCGCGGGGCTCGCTGCCAGCATCATCACGTAGCCGAAGCCGATCAGCGTCAGCAGCGCCGCCAGCGTCCAGCGGTCCACCGTCCACCACCAGCGCCCGACCGTGGAGTTGTCCGCGCGCGAGACCTGGATCATGCCGCCCTCCCCACATCCGCGGAGGCCATCGCCTGCACCAGCGCCCGGAACCGGTCGCCGCGCGCATCGAAGCCGGTGAACTGGTCCCAGGACGCCGCGGCCGGCGACAGCAGCACCACCGGCGCGCCGCCCATCCTCGCCGCGGCGGCGGCGGCCGGTACCGCATCCTCCAGCGTGCCCGCGACCTCATGCGGCACGCCATGCGCGGCCAGCGTCGCGGCGAAGGCCAGCGCATCGCGGCCGATCAGGACGGCGCGGGCGATGCGCGGGAACAGCGGCACCAGGCTCTCGATGCCGCCCTCCTTGCCGGTGCCCCCGGCGATCCAGACGACACGCTCATAGGAGGCCAGCGCACGCGCCGCGCTGTCCGCGTTGGTCGCCTTGCTGTCGTTGATGAAGCGCACGCCGCCGACCTGCCCGACCAGCTCCTGCCGGTGCGGCAGCCCGCCGAAGCTGCGCAACCCCTGCGCGATGTCCGTCCGCGACACGCCGAGCGCCAGCGCCGCGGCTGCGGCCGCGGCCGCGTTCTGCGCGTTGTGGCTGCCGGGCAGGGCAGGGGCCTCGTCCAGGTCGACGATCTCAGCCACCGCATCCCGCAGGCTGCGACCCGTCGCCCAGACGCCGCCCTCGACCGCCCGTTCGCCCGAGATCGGCACGAGCCGCGCCGCAGTCCCGCGCGCCATTCCGGCGGTCCAGGCATCGTCCTGGCCGACCACGGCAAAGTCACCGCGGACCTGCCGCGCGAAGATGTTCGCCTTCGCAGCGGCAAAGCCGGCCATGCTTCCATGACGGTCGAGATGATCAGGGCTGAGGTTCAACATCACCGCCCCGTTGAAGCCGACTTTCGCGATTCGCTCCAAGCTATAGGATGACATTTCCAGGGTATAGACGCCGTCCGACCCCAACATCTTCAGTCCAAGCGCCGGCGGACCAAGGTTTCCACCCACCTCCGATACGCGGCCGGAACCGCTCAGGATGTGGTGCAGCAGGGCCGTGGTCGTTGACTTCCCGTTGGTTCCGGTGATCCCAACGAAACGCGCCGCGCTGCCCGATGCTCGGACGGCACGAAACAGATACTCGACGTCGCACAGGATCGGCACGCCCGCCGCCCGCGCCGCCACCGCGGCCGGATGCGGCTGCGGCAGCAGGTGCGGGATGCCCGGCGACAGCAGCAGCGCGTCGAAGTCGAACCGCCCGGCGGACAGATCGCGCACCGCGAACCCCGCCGCCTCCGCCGCCGCACGCGCCGGTGCGCCATCGTCCCAGCAGGTGACCTCGGCACCCCAACCGGCCAGCCGCGCGGCCGCCGGCAGGCCGGCCCGGCCGAGCCCCACGACCGCGATGCGCTCCCCCGCGAAGGGCTTCATCGCAGCTTCAAGGTCGAAAGCCCGACCAGCCCCAGGATCATGGCGATGATCCAGAATCGGATGACGATGGTGGCTTCCGCCCAGCCCTTCTTCTCGAAATGGTGGTGCAGCGGCGCCATCAGGAAGACGCGCTGGCCGGTGCGCTTGAACCAGAACACCTGGATGATGACGGACAGCGTCTCCACCACGAAAAGGCCGCCGACGATGGCCAGCACCACCTCGTGCTTCGTCGCCACCGCCACCGCGCCCAGCGCGCCACCCAGCGCCAGCGACCCGGTGTCGCCCATGAACACCGCCGCCGGCGGCGCGTTGAACCACAGGAAGCCGAGGCTCGCGCCGATCAGCGCGGAGCAGAACACCGCCAACTCGCCCGAACCGGCCACGGCATGCAGTTGCAGGTGGTCCGCGAAGATGCGGTTGCCGACCAGGTAGGCGATCAGCGCGAAGACGCCGGCTGCGATCATCACCGGCACGATGGCGAGGCCGTCCAGACCGTCGGTCAGGTTCACCGCGTTGGAGGAGCCCATCATCACCAGCATGGCCAGCAGCGGGAAGGCGATGCCAAGCGGGATCAGCGCCTCCTTGAAGAACGGCATCGCCAGCTTGTCGGCCAGCGGCTCCGGCATCAGGAAGTACAGCCACACCGCCGCGGCCAGGCCGATCGCCGCCTGCGTCACCAGCTTCTGCCGGCCGGACACGCCCTTGGTGTTGCGCTTCGTGACCTTCAGCCAGTCATCGGCAAAGCCCAGCGCGCCATAGCCCAGCGTCACCAGCAGCACGCACCACACGAAGCCGTTGCGCAGGTCCGCCCAAAGCAGCGTCGATCCCGTCAGGGCCAGCAGGATCAGCATGCCGCCCATGGTGGGCGTGCCCTTCTTGGTCAGCAGGTGGCTCGCCGGCCCGTCCTCGCGGATCGGCTGGCCGCCATTCTGCTTCGCGCGCAGCCAGCGGATCAGCATCGGGCCGAAGAACAGCGCGATGACCAGCGAGGTGATGCAGGCGGCGCCGGCACGGAAGGTGACGTAGCGCACCACGTTAAAGGGCGAGAAGCTGTCGGCCAGCGGGGCGAGCAGGTGGAAGATCATGCAGCGGAGCTTTCGTGGAGGCTTGCGGTCAAAGCCTGCACCACGGTCTTCATCCCGGTTGCCAGACTGCCCTTGACGAGAACGGCATCGCCATCGCGCAGCGCGGCGGCAACGAGGGGCGCGAGTTCGGCGGAGGTTTCGGCCCAACCACCGATCTGTGCGGCCGGCAGCGCGTCCAGCGCATGGCGCATCAGCGGACCGCAGGCGAAGACCAGGTCGGCCGCCCCCGTGATATGCGGCGCCAGCCCGGCATGCTCATCCCGCGCGAAATCGCCGAGTTCGCCCATCTGCCCCAGCACCGCGACGCGGCGCCGTGCCGGCAGCAGCCGCAGCAGCGCCAGCGCCGCGCGCATGGAGGGCGGCTGGCCATTGTAGGCCTCGTCCAGCAGCACGGCGCGACCGCCATCCGGCGTCGCGATAGAACGGCGGTCGCCCCGCCCGGCCAACGCCCGGAAGTCCGGCAGCACGCCCGCGACCTTCGCCACGTCACCGCCGAGCGCCGCGACGGCCGCGAGCGCCGCCAGCGCGTTGCCCGCCATGTGCAGGCCCGGCGTTCCCAGCCGGAAGGTCACGCGCGCGCCGGCAACCTCTGCCTCGATGTCGCTGCCCTCGGCATCGGCTGCGATCCGCGTGGCGCGCACGTCACCGCCTTCGCCGAAGGTGACGATACGCGCATCGCCGGCCGCGGCCCGCAGCAACGGCAGGAAGGGGGAGGCGGCCGGCAGCACCGCGACGCCGCCCGGCTCCAGCCCCTGCAGGATCGCCGCCTTCTCCCGCGCGATCGCCTCCAGGCTGCCCATATGGCCGATATGCGCCGCCTCCACCGCCGTGATGACCGCGACATGCGGCCGCGCGAGGCGGGCCAGCGGCGCGATCTCGCCCGGGTGGTTCATGCCGATCTCGATCACGGCATAGGCACTGTCGCGCGGCATCCGTGCCAGGGTCAGCGGCACGCCCCAATGGTTGTTGTAGCTCGCCACCGCCGCATGCGTCGGACCCAGGACCGAGAGCAGGGCGCGCAGCATCTCCTTCGTCGTCGTCTTGCCGACGCTGCCGGTCACGCCGACCACCCGCGCTTGGCTGCGTCCGCGCGCCGCGTCCCCCAGCGCCCGCAGGCCGGACAACGTGTCGCCGACACGCAGCAACCGCGCATCCGCCTGCATCCCGCCATCCACCATCGCCGCCGCCGCGCCGCGGGCCAGCGCATCCGCGACGAAGGCGTGGCCATCCCGCACGTCACGCAGCGCCACGAACAGGTCACCCGGTGCGACGGAGCGGCTGTCGATGGACACGCCGGTGACGGCGACCTCCGCCGCAAGGGTCCCGCCGGTGGCACCCCGCAGCTCGGCGCTGGTCCATAGCGTGCTCATGCCAGGCCCGCCGCCGCGCGCACCACGGCCACGTCGTCGAAGGGCAGGGTTGCGCCGCCGATGGTCTGGCCGCTCTCATGCCCCTTGCCCGCCACCGCCAGCACGTCGCCCGGCCGCAGCGCTGCGACGGCGCGAGCGATGGCCGCGGCGCGATCCCCGGCATCGATGCCGCCAGGGCAGGCAGCCAGCACGGCGGCACGGATCGCGGCCGGGTCCTCGCTGCGCGGATTGTCATCCGTCACCCAGCAGATATCCGCCTGCACCGCGCAGGCCGCGCCCATCAGCGGCCGCTTGCCCGGGTCACGGTCGCCACCGGCGCCGAACAGCACATGCAGCCGTGCACCCGGCGCGACATGCGCGCGCAGCGCCCGCAGCAGGCGGTCCAGCGCATCGGGCGTATGCGCGTAGTCGACATAGACCGCCGCACCACCCGGCAGCCGCGCCGCCAGTTCCATCCGCCCGCGCACGCCCTGCAGGCGCGGCAGCAGCGCCAACACCCGCGAGGGCGCCAATCCGGTGCCGATGGCCAGCGCCGCCGCCATCATCACATTATCCAGCTGGAACCGGCCCGGCAGCGCCAGGTGCAGCCGCTCGCGCAGGCCGAAGCCTTCCAGCGTCACCTCCTGCCCATCCGGACGCGCCTCATGCGCCAGCAGGCGCAGCGCCGCGCCGGCCTCGCCCACCGTCAGCAGCCGCAGGCCGCGCGCGCCGGCAATTCCGCGCAGCGAATCGAGCGTCGCCGCATCCATCTCGGCATTGGCGACCGCGCAGGCGCCCGCCGGCAGCAGCGTGTCGAACAGCCGCAGCTTGGCAGCGCGGTAGGATGCCATGTCGCCGTGGTAGTCCAGGTGGTCCCGCGTCAGGTTGCTGAACCCCGCCGCCGCCAGCCGCACGCCATCGAGCCGCCGCTGTTCCAGCCCGTGCGAGGACGCCTCCAGCGCCACCGCGCCCACGCCCGCCTGCGCCAGCGCCGAAAGCCCCGCATGCAGCGCCACCGGGTCCGGCGTGGTCAGCGACGGTCCCGGCGGAAAGCCCTCCGCCACCAGCCCCAGCGTGCCCAGGGAGGCCGCGCGCTGCCCGTTCAGCGTCCAGATCTGCCGCAGGAAATCCACGCTGCTGGTCTTGCCGTTGGTGCCGGTGACGGCGACGACCATCTCCGGCTGCCGCCCGTGGAAGGCCGCCGCGACCAGCGCGAGGACGCGCCGCGGGTCGGCGGCGCGCAGCAGTGGTCGTGCCTCGATGCCTTCCGGCCATGCGGTTCCTGCGGGCGCCAGCACCGCCGCGGCCCCGCGCGCCACCGCCTCGCCGATGAAGCGGCGTCCATCCGCCTGGCCGCCGGGCAGGGCCGCGAACAGATCGCCCGGCGCGACCTTGCGGCTATCGGCCGTCAGTCCACCGAGCGGCGGCAGCGCGCCGTCCGGGACGCAAAGCTCCGGGATCGCCCGCAGTGCTTCGTCCAGGCGGCGCAGCGTGGGGGCTTCATCGCGGCGCAATGCTCACCTCCCGCAACAGCGCGGGCTCCGAGGCGTTGCGGCGCGGCGCCTGCGCGCGATCCTGCGAGACCGGGGGCGGCACCGCGCCCACGCGCGGCGGTGCGCTCCGCGCCGGCTCGGCACGCGCCGGCGCACTGCCAGGCGCGCGCGGGCGGCCCGGCTGCATCGGCATGGCAAGCGCCGCCTGGATCTCCGCCGCGCGATCCGTCTCCGGCGCCATGCCGAGGATCGGCGCGACACGGCGCAGCACGGCGCCCGCCGCCGGGGCCGCGACCCAGCCCGCCGTGGCGAAGCCGTGGCTGCGGGCGTTCGGCTTCGGCTCGTCCACCATCACGTACAGCGCGTAGCGCGGCGCCTGCATCGGGAAGGCGCCGACGAAGGCGGCGATGCGCTTGTTCTCGAGGTAGCGTCCGGTCGGCCCGATCTTCTGCGCCGTGCCGGTCTTGCCACCGAGGAAATAGCCCGGCACGTCGCCGCTGCGGCCGGAGCCGTCCGTCACCACCAGCCGCATCAGCCGCCGCATGGTGTCCGAGGTCCGCTCGCTGATCACCCGCGTGCCGTCCACCACCTCGCCATGCGGCCGCGCCATCAGCGTCGGCGGTCGCAGGATCCCGCCATTGACGAGGGCGGAGACGCCGGTGATGACGTGCAGCGGCGTGACGGAAATGCCGTGGCCGAAGCCGATGGTCAGCGTGTTGATGTCGCGCCAGTGCTGCGGCCGCGGAATCAGCGGCACCGCGGTCTCCGGCAGTTCCAGCGCAAGGCGGGAGCCCATGCCCATCCGCACCATGAATTCCCGGTGCCGCACCGGCCCCACCGCCGCGGCCATGTGCGCGGAGGCGAGGTTGGAGGAGTAGGCGAGGATCTCCGGCAGCGCCAGCCAGCGGTTCTTGCCGCGATAGTCGTTGATGGTAAAGCGCCCGACGCGAATCGGTCGCGACGCATCGTAGCCGCCCCAGACATTCACCGTGCCGAGGTCCAGCGCCATCGCCGCGGTCAGCAGCTTGAAGGTGGAACCCGGCTCGTAAACGCCCACCGTCGCGCGGTTGAAGCGCGGGTTGTTGCCCTGCTCGTCCGCGCCCGGCGCCACCGCCTCGACGCGCGCCGGCTCGGCGAGGTCGAAGTCGGGCAGGGACACCATGCCGACGATCTCGCCGGTCTGGACATCCATCATGATGCCGGCGCCGCCGATACCGTTGAAATCCGTGATCTGCTGCTGCACCGCGTCGCGCAGCGCCAGCTGCACGCGGACATCGAGCGACAGCCGCAGATCCTCGCCGCGCCGGGTGCGCAGGCGCTCGTCGTGGAAACGCTCGACGCCCGCGGTGCCGTTGCCATCGACATCGACGCCGCCGAGGATATGCGCGGCGGCACGGCCCTGCGGATAGATGCGACGCTCGGCCTGCTCGAAATACAGGCCGGGAATGCCGAGCGAATTCACCGCCTGCTGTTCGCGCGGCGTCAGCGCGCGGGCAATGTAGGCGAATTGTCGCTCCCCGGTCAGCCGCGCCGTCACCGCCTCCAGGTTCAGCTGCGGCAGCACGGACACCAGCCGCCGTGCCGCGCCGGCCGGGTCCTGGATCTCGCGCGGGTTGGCGTACAGCGCCGTGATCGGCAGCGTCACGGCCAGCAATTCGCCATTGCGGTCGGTGATGGCGCCGCGGCCGGGCAGGTGTTCCGCCGGCGGCGTGTTCTGCCGCACCATCGCCGCCAGCCGCACCGGTGCTGCCGGCGAGATCAGCGTCGCATCGGCCAGCCGCGCCGCCACCGCGCCGAACAGCACGGCGAAGCCGCCGGCGGCCAGCAGCAGGCGGGACCGCGTGCGTTCCAGCGCGGCGCGGCGCACCAGCTCCGGCTGGCTGACGCGAACCAGCGCGCCCGGCGCGGCGGCCGTGTGGCCGATCATGCGCCCGGCAGGCGGGGCATCCGGGGGAGGCGGGAAGGACGGCATGCCGGGCCTACCGGCCGCGCGGCGGGGCGAGGCCGCTGTCGAGCGTCGCGGCGGCGGCGGAGGAGAACGGCACCGGCGGCGCCATCATCGGCCGGCCCAGCCCGAGGGACGACGCGCCGCCAAGGGCGGAGACATAGGTCGGCGCGGTCGGTGCCGCCTGGGTGGTGCGGATCGGCGGCGCGGCGGGGCGAACCGGCGTGACATGCACGGCCGGCTGGACCTCCCGCGTCGGGGCCTGGCGCGCCGGCACCTCGCGCGACGGCACCTCCCGCACCGGGGCGGCGGCGCGTGGCGCCGGGGCTGGCTGCGCCGCGCGGGTCGCGCGCTGCACGGCGACGGCGGCGGCCAGCACCTGCGGCGCCGGCGCTTCGGCCGCCCGCAGGCTGTCGGTGCGCGGGGCCTCGGCCACCGCCTGCACCGGCGCGGCGGGCGCCGGGCGACGCGCGGCAGGTGCCGCGGCGCGCACGGGCTCCGGCGTCGCGACCTGAGGTGCCGGTGCCTGCGGTGCCTGCGTCGAGGCCATCATGATGGGGGCGCCGGCAGGCGTCTCCGGCACGAACAGGTTCGGCGCGCCGGCGAAGGCGATTGCGGCCGGCAGGCGACGCTCCATCTCCGGCAGGCGGGTGAATTGCTGCGGCTGCATCGGCTCCAGCGGCAGGTGCCGCTGCACGACCTGGCGCAGCCGGTCCGGCTCGTTCAGCAGCGCCCATTCGGCGCGCAGGATGGAGGTGCGGTCGCGCGCCTGCTCGATCTCCCGCCAGATGCCGCGCAGTTCGCGATCCTGCGTCGCGACCTGGTGCTTCACCTGGTACAGCCAGGCGCCCGCCCCGGCGAAGGCGCAGAAGCAGAGGATGGTGAAGGGCCGGATCATGTCGGCATTCCCTGTCTCGACGTCGCGCGGCGCTCCAGGCCGCGCAGGCGCGCGGACCGGGAACGTGGATTGCTGGCGGCCTCCGCGGCGCTGGGCCGCAGGGCACGGAAGGTCAGCAGATCGAACTCCGGCGCCGGCGCCGGCATCAGCGCCGCCGGGTCGTGGCGGGAGGCGGTGCCGGCGCGGCCCGCGGCGCCGACCATGGCGCGCTTGACGATGCGGTCCTCCAGCGAATGGAAGGACACCACCACCAGCCGCCCACCCGGCGCCAGCAGCGATTGCGCCGCGGCAAGCCCGCGCTCGATCTCGCCCAGTTCGTCGTTCACCGCGATGCGCAGCGCCTGGAAGGACCGCGTCGCGCCATCGAGGCCGGAGGGGTCGCGCGGCACCGACCCGCGCACGATGTCCGCCAGCCGCGCCGTGGTCGTGATCGGCGCCTCGGCACGCTCGCGCAGGATGGCGCGCGCGACGCGGCGCGCATGCCGCTCCTCCCCCAGGTCGGACAGGATGGAGGTCAGTTCGCGTTCCGGCAGGGTGTTCACGAGATCCGCCGCCGAGGGTCCGGCGCGATCCATCCGCATGTCGAGCGGACCATCGTGGCGGAAGGAGAATCCACGCTCCGACTCGTCGATCTGGAAGGACGACACGCCGAGGTCCATGACCACGCCATCCAGCGCCGTAACGCCGCGCGCCGCCAGGCTGTCCAGCATGTCCCCGAATCGCGCATGCAGCAGGTGCAGCCGGCCCGGGTGCTTCGCGGCCAGCGCCGCGCCACGCGCGATCGCATCCGGGTCACGGTCCAGCGCCCAGAGGGTACAGGCGGCGGCGGAGAGAATCGCATCGGCGTAGCCGCCACCCCCGAAGGTCGCGTCCAGGTAGATGGCGCCGTCGCGGGGCCGCAGAGTTGCCAGCACTTCCTCCAGCATCACGGGAATGTGGCCCGTCATGACACGCCTCGCGGAGTCGTGGGGAGTACCGATGCAGCAACGGTCAGGCGCTTTTCGCGCATCTTCTGCTTGGCCTCGGCGACGTGGGCGCGTGCGGCGGCCTCGTTCCAGATCTCGAAGCGGTCGCCCTTGCCTAGGAAGGCCACCTGGTCGCCCAGCTCGACCTCCGCGATCATGTCCGGCGGCAGGATCAGCCGCCCGTCGCCGTCGATGCGGAGCATGTCGCTGCCGGCGATGAGCGTGGCTTCCAGCACTTCACGCTCCTCCGAAAAATGCGGCAGATTCTGGATGGCTTCGATAATGTGCTGGAACACCGGGCGCGACCGCGCCTCGATGCAGGGATGCTGGTGGGAGGTGCGGAAGACGAGATGGCTGGTCGCAGCGGCCTCCAGCTCGGCGCGGAACTGCGCGGGCACGGAAATGCGGCCCTTGCGGTCCAGCTTCCCGAAATGCGTGCCCACGAATTGGGTCATCGCGCTATGCTGCTGCTCCCCTCGCGACACCAGGTCGCGCCCCCTTGTTTCAGCGGGCCGGCAAGGCCCCCCGACCTCGCCAGCCCGCCCGACCACCCCGTCCTGAAGCCCCAGAATGCCCCCAAGCCGGGCCTCAGGTGGGATAAGATGGGAATACCTGGGATTTCGGGGGCGAGCAAGCTAATTTCGGGGTGCCGACGCGGCGCGTTCGGCGCAAAAGCAAGCATTTCCAGGCAATTAACGCGCTAGCCTGATCTTCACATGAAGAAATCCGACAGGACTCCCGCGTTGTGCTCGTAATTCTTGATTTGTTCTTTTGGCAACGCGATCGATGCCTGCATCGCCGACGAAACGAGTGGTGCCGGGTGGCCTGTAAGCCGGGTTCTGTCCCCATCCGAAGATGGTGGGCGACCATTCCTCTGGAGCCTGCGTCGCCGCAGGCTTCACGCGGCCAACCCGGGCTGCGGGGCGGAAATGCCCCTGCGTCCATCCGGAACACGTCCGGATCAAGCTGGCAGCCCCTATTCGGCCTTGCTCCCGGTGGGGTTTGCCGTGCCGCCCCCGTTGCCGGGCGCGCGGTGCGCTCTTACCGCACCCTTTCACCCTTGCCGCGAGGTGCCTCCCTTGCGGGCGACACGCCGAGGCGGTTTGCTTTCTGTGGCACTTTCCCTGGGGTTTGACCCCCGCCGGCCGTTAGCCGGCACCGTATTCCCGTGGAGCCCGGACTTTCCTCCAGCACCTTGCGGCACCAGCGGTCGCCCAGCCACCCGGCACCGCGCCCCACATCGGCCGTCCGGGCCGCGCGGTCAATCGCCGGACAGCCGTAATCTTGGCCAGCGCGTTCGCCAGCCCTTCGCGGCAATGCGCGCCAGCATCGCGGCACGGTCGCCGCCGTGCGGCGTGCGCAGCACGAAGCCGAGCAGGTCCGCCACGCCATGCGGCGCCAGGATCTCGAGTCGGCCGGCACGAAGCCGCGCCGCCACGGCCGTCGCCGTCTCCGGCCACCGTGCCAGCGCCGCGCCGAGGTCGGGGTAGGGGGCATGGCCGTGCCGGGCGGACATGCGCGCCTGGTTGGTGACGGACCACGGCAGCGTGGGCCGCACCGCACGCAACGTGGCCTCGAACACCGGATCAGGGCTCGCTTCATCCAGATGCACCACGTCGAGATCGGCCAGCGCCGTCACATCGGGCGCCACGCCCGACAGCGCATCCCACACCGCGTTGCGCACGAAGCCGGCGCCGATCCAGGCGCCGCGCGGTCCCGCCAGCGCCAGGGCCTGCAGCGCATCCCCATGGCCGGGACTCGCCGCCAGCACCGCGGCCACCCGGTTCACCCGACGGCGGCCGCCACCGCTGCCAGCCGCGCGAGCGTGCCGGCATCGGCTTGTCCGTCCACGGATTCCGGCCGCCAATGCCGCTGGAAGGCGCGCAGCAGCACGGGCAGGGGGAGATCCTTGCGGTAGCCGATGCGGCCGAGCAGGGTCAGCGCCGCCGCATCCGGCTCGGCCGCGCCATGCGGCCACAGACCCACGCCGTTATCCGCAAGCCCCTGCCAGTCGAACAACTCGCCCGGGTCTTCCTTGCGGTCCGGCGCGATGTCGGAATGCGCCACCACGTCACGCGCCGCGATGCCATGGCGGGCGATGATCCCGAGGCACAGGTCGCACACCGCCGCCATCTGCAGCGCAGGAAAGGGACGATAGCCGAATTCGTGGCCCGGGTTGACGATCTCGATGCCGATGCTGCGTCCATTCAGCAGCGAGGCGCCGCGCCAGTGGGAAACCCCGGCATGCCAAGCGCGCCGATCCTCCGCCACCAGGCGGAACACCGCGCCATCCTCCTCCACCACGTAGTGCGAGGAGACGCGGGAGGCCGGGTCGCGCAGCCGCGCGATCGCCTCGGCGCCGCTGCGCATGCCGGTGTAGTGCAGCACCAGCATGTCCACCGGCTGCGGCCGTTCGTCGTGGTTCGGGCTCGGCAGGTCGTGGATGCGCAACGCCTACGATCCGCGCTGCGGCCCGGTGCGGCGCGAATGCCCGGCGTGGCGCGCCTCTGGCTGGGACCGCTGGCGCGCCTTCACAATCCGCGCTGCCGCTTGATGCGGTCCCAGGCCGCGTTGATGTCGGCCACCTTGCGCGTCGCCCGGTCGACGAACTCCGCCGGCACGCCGCGCGCCGCCAGCCCGTCCGGGTGGTTCTCCCGCATCAGCTTGCGCCAGGCGAGCCGCACCTCCTCATCCGTCGCCGACGCCGGCAGGCCGAGCACGGCGTAGGCGTCGATCTCCTCCACCTGGCGCTGCGCCGCACCGGTCTGGCCGCCCTTGGCGCGATCCCAGGCCGCGTTGTCGAGGGCGAATCGCTGATGCACGCCCTGCAGCATCCGCAATTCGCCTTTGGTCAGCGGGCCATCGGCGCGGGCGATGAAGAACAGCGCGGCCAGCACATCCTCCAGCATCGCGCGGTTGTCGGCGAAGGCCTCGCCGAGCCGATCCGCGAAGGGCTCCCACCCGCCGGTGTCGCGCCGTGCCTCGTCGAACATCTGCGCCACTTCGCGCAGGTTCTGCGGCGGGATGCGGAACATCGCCTTGAAGGCGTCGATCTCGGCCCGCTGCACCGGCCCATCCGCCTTGGCCAGCTTGGCCGACAGCACGATGACGGAAATCGCGAACAGCGTTTCCTTGTTGCCCAGCAGCGCCGCCATGTCGGCGGCACCCGGCCCGATGCGCCCGCCCATGCCGCCCCCGGGTCCCTGGTCCGCCGCATGGCCCATCGCCGCGCCGACCACGGCGCCGAGCGGCCCGCCGGTGACGAAGCCTGCAACCCCGCCCAGAAGTTTGCCCCAGATGCTCAAGCCGGCCTCGCGCGTTTCACCCCGGTCCTAGCATGGCCCGCGGCACGCCTACAGGGCCGCCTTCCACCGGACGCTACAAGGTCGCCGCCGCCCGCGCCGCCTGGTCGTAGAAGCCGGACAGCCCGCGCAGCAACTCCGCCACCTGGGAAAGCTGCGGCTCCGCCGGCCCCGCCGCGCGCAGCGGCCGCGCCAGCAGGCCCTCCCGCACCTCGGCATAGGCGGCGCACAGCGCGGCGCCCGCTTCCGTTGCCGCCACCAGCTTTTCCTTGCCGGCCCGGCCGGTCGAGACCAGCCCGGCCTCCTCCAGCTTGCGGATGGCGTAGCTGGCGATGTGCGTGTCCTCGATGTCCAGCACCAGCAGGATATCCGCCAGCCGCTTCGGCCGGTCCCGATGGCGCACCGTATGCAGGATGAGGATCTCGGTGGCCGACATGCCGGGCCGCCCGGCGGCCGCCATGCATCGCACCATCCAGCGATGGAAGCCGTGACCCGCCAGGATCAGCCCGTACTCCACCTCCGACAGCCCCGGGGAGGCGCCGGCGGCGAGGTGGGCGGAGGACACCACCGGTGTCGCGCTCGCTTTGGCTGGCATGGGGCGCCCCTGCGTCGATGCCAATTCATATTGACGAAATGCCGATAAATTGTCAATGAAACGCCATCGTGCCGCGCGGCCTTGCATCGGCCCGGCCACAATGTGATCAGCGACGGAACCGAGGGGCAGGGCAATGAGCGGCTGGCAGTTCTGGATCGATCGCGGCGGCACCTTCACCGATATCGTGGCGCGCGATCCGCAGGGGCGCCTCGCCACCAGCAAGCTGCTGTCCGAGAATCCCGGCCGCTACCGCGACGCCGCCGTCGCCGGCATCCGCGCCTGCCTCGGACTGGCGCCCGGCGCGCCGATCCCCCCCGGCACCATCGACGCCGTGAAGATGGGCACCACGGTCGCCACCAACGCGCTGCTGGAGCGCAAGGGCGAGCGCGTGCTGCTGCTGGTCAACCGCGGCTTCGCGGACATGACCCGCATCGGCAACCAGGCGCGGCCCCGCCTGTTCGACCTCAACGTCAAGCTGCCCGAACTGCTGCAGGAGGTGGTGGCCGAGATCGGCGGCCGCATGGCGGTGGACGGCACCGAGATCGAGCCACTGGACGAGGCTGCCGCGCGCGCGGCGCTGGCCGCCGCGCATGCCCAGGGTATCCGCGCCGTCGCCGTCTCCTTCATGCACGCCTGGGCGCATCCGGCGCATGAGCTTCGCCTCGGCGAGCTGGCGCGGGAGGCCGGCTTCACCCAGGTCAGCCTGAGCCACGAGGCCTCCCCGCTGCCGCGCATCGTGCCGCGGACGGATACCGCGGTGGTGGACGCCTATCTCTCGCCGATCCTGCGCCGCTACGTCGAGCAGGTGGCCGGCGAATTGCCTGGTGTGAAGCTGTACTTCATGCAGTCCTCCGGCGGCCTGGCAGAGGCACGGTCCTTCCAGGGCAAGGACGCCATCCTGTCCGGCCCCGCCGGTGGCATCGTCGGCGCCGCGCGGACCGCGGCGATGGCGGGACTCGGCAGGATCATCGGCTTCGACATGGGCGGCACCAGCACCGACGTGGCGCTGTATGCCGGCGAGTATGAGCGCGCCTTCGAAACCCAGGTGGCCGGCGTGCGGATGCGCGCGCCGATGATGGCGATCAACACCGTGGCCGCCGGCGGCGGTTCCATCCTGAAGTTCGACGGCGCCCGCTTCCGCGTCGGCCCCGAATCCGCCGGCGCGGTCCCCGGCCCGGCCTGCTACCGCCGCGGCGGGCCGCTGACCGTGACGGATGCGAATGTCATGGTCGGCAAGATCCAGCCGGCGCAGTTCCCCACCATCTTCGGGCCCGATGGCGACCAGCCGCTCGATGCCGAGATCGTCGGCGAGAAGTTCGCGCAGCTCGCGGAGGAGATCGCCGCCGCCACCGGCCAGCCCCAGGACCCGCGCGCGGTGGCGGAGGGCTTCCTGCGCGTCGCCGTGGCCAACATGGCAAATGCCATCAAGCAGGTCTCGATCCAGAAGGGCCACGACGTCACCCGCTACGCCTTGCAGTGCTTCGGCGGCGCCGGCGGCCAGCATGCCTGCCTGGTGGCGGATGAACTCGGCATGGAGACGGTGTTCATCCACCCCTTCGCTGGCGTGCTGTCGGCGTACGGCATGGGCCTCGCCGACCAGAGCGCGATCCGCGAGGCCGCGGTCGAGGCGCCGCTGACGGAAGCCTCCATGCCCGACCTCGCCGGACGCCTCGATGCGCTGGACGAGGCCGGCCGGGCCGAGCTGGTGCGCCAGGGTGCCGCCGCAGGCGCGCTGCGTGCCGCGCGCCGGTTGCACCTGCGCTACGCCGGCACCGACAGCTTCCTGCCGGTGCCCTTCGGCAGCCACGCCGAGGTGCTGGCGGCCTTCACGGACGCCCACCGCCGCCGCTTCGGCTTCGCCACGCCGGAGCGCCAGGTCGTGGTGGAAGCCTGCGTCGTCGAGGTCACCGCGCCCGGCGAACAGGTCGAGGAGGCGACGCTGCCCGCACGGCCGGAGGGCGAAGCCGCGCTGAGCCTCGCCACCGTGCCGGTCTTCACCGCCGGCGCCGAACACCCGACGCCGGTGCTGGACCGCGAGGCGCTGCGCGCCGGCGACCGCATCCCGGGTCCGGCGCTGATCCGCGAGGCGATCGCCACCACCGTCATCGAACCCGGCTGGACCGCGGAGGTCACCGCGCGCAACCACATGATCCTGCGCCGCACCACGCAGCGGGAAGCCGCCCGCGTCGCGGATGCCACGCGCGTCGATCCGGTGATGCTGGAGCTGTTCAACAACCTGTTCATGTCGATCGCCGAGCAGACAGGGGCCGTGCTGCAGAACACCTCGCTGTCGGTGAACATCAAGGAACGCCTGGATTTCTCCTGCGCCATCTTCGACGAGACCGGGCGCCTGGTGGCCAACGCGCCGCATGTGCCGGTGCATCTCGGCGCCATGGGCGAAAGCGTGCGCACCGTCATCCGCTCCCGCGGCGCCACGCTGCGGCCGGGCGACGTGGTGGCGCTGAACAACCCGTTCAACGGCGGCACCCACCTGCCGGACATCACCGTCATCACCCCGGTCTTCGACGTGGCGGGGCGGGAGATCCTGTTCTTCGTCGGCTCCCGCGGCCACCACGCCGATATCGGCGGCCTCACCCCCGGCTCCACCCCGCCGGGCTCCGCGACGCTGGAGGAGGAAGGCGTCGTCATCGACGATTTCCTGCTGGTCGCCGAGGGCCGCATGCGGGAAGCCGAGTTCCGCGCGCTTCTGGCGGGCGCGAAGTACCCGGCGCGCAGCCCGGATGTGAACGTCGCCGACATCACCGCCCAGGTCGCGGCGAATGAGAAGGGCGTGCAGGAACTGCAGCGCGCCGTGGCGGATTTCGGCCTCGACACCGTGCGTGCCTACATGCGCCACGTCATGAACAACGCCGAGGAGGCGGTTCGCCGCGTGCTCGCCCGCCTCGCCGACGGCGCCTTCGAGACCACGATCGACGACGGCACGCCGCTCAAGGTCGCCATCCGCGTGAACCAGGCGGCGCGATCCGCCACCATCGACTTCACCGGCACCGGCCCACAGCGCCCGGACAATTTCAACGCGCCGGCCGCGGTGTGTCGCGCCGTCGTGCTGTACTGCTTCCGATCCCTGGTGGGGGAGGAGATCCCGCTCAACGATGGCTGCCTGGTCCCGCTCGAGATCATCGTGCCGGACGGCACCTTCCTCAGCCCGCGGCCCGGCGCGGCCGTCGTCGCCGGCAACACCGAAGTCAGCCAGATGACCTGCAACGCCCTGCTGGCGGCGCTCGATGCCTGTGCCTCCGCCCAGGCGACCATGAACAACCTGCTGTTCGGCGATGCGGTTTACCAATACTACGAGACGGTCTGCGGCGGCACCGGCGCCGGTCCCGGATTCGCGGGAACTTCCGCCGTGCAGACGCATATGACCAACACGCGCATGACGGACCCCGAAGTGCTGGAACTCCGCTACCCCGTGCGGCTCGAGGAGTTCGCCATCCGCCGCGGCTCCGGTGGCGCCGGGCAGTGGCCGGGCGGCGATGGCAGCCGGCGGCGCATCCGCTTCCTGGCGCCGATGGAAGCCGTTATCGTCGCCTCCCGCCGCACCGTCCCGCCGCATGGGCTGCATGGCGGGCTGCCCGGCGCGCCGGGCCGGCAATGGGTGGAACGCGCGGATGGCCGCATCGACCCGATGGCCGGCTGCGACCGCGCGGCCCTGCGGCCCGGCGACGTCCTGGCGCTCGAAACCCCCGGCGGCGGCGGCTGGGGCAGCCCCCCCGCTGCATGAGGAAGGCCGTTCCCGACCACTTCGCCGCGAAAGCCCTCTCCCCCATCCTTCATGGGGGAGCGGGTTGGGTGAGGGGGCACATCGCTGACCTGACCGAAACCGCGCCCACATGAAGCGCCTTCTCGCGGCCCTCGCCCTGCTGCTGCTGGCGCTGGTCGCTGGCCTCTGGATCGGTCCCCGCTTCGTCGATTGGGAGCCCTGGCGCGGCCGCATGGCCGAGCTCGCGAGCGAACAACTCGGCCGTCCGGTGACGCTGGATGGTCCCGTGGAGCTGCAACTTCTGCCACAGCCGGTGGTCCGCGTCGGTGGCGTCGCGGTCGGCCTGCCAGGCGAGGAATACGCCTTCACCGCCCGCCTGCTCCGTGTCCGCCTCGACCTCGGCGCGCTGGTCGGCGGCCGGCTTTCACCGCGGGAGATCGCGCTGGTCGGCGCCGACCTGACGCTGCCCTGGCCGCCCGGCCCGCTGCTGAACCTGCGCCCGCCCTCCTGGATCACCCAGCTCGACGCCAACCTGGAGGACGGCCGCGTCCGCATCGGGGAGGCGGTGCTGCAGGGCGTCACCGCGCGCCTCAGTTCCGGCGGCTATGCCCAGGTTCTGGACATCGCCGGCGCCTTCACCTGGAACGGCCGCGCCACCCGCTTCACCGCCGCCCTCGGCCGCCCTGGCTGGGACGGCATCGCCACCTTCGAGATGGCGGTGGTGCTGCCCGAGATCCTCGGCAATGTCCGCGGCGTGCTCATCCCCGGCACCGGATTCGAGGGGCTGGTCGAGGCCAGCGGGCCCGACCTCGCCGCCCTGCTGCCCAGCCCGCCCGGCGCCTTCCGTGCCGCCGGCCGGCTCAGCGCCTCGGCCGAACTGATCGCCGCCGACGAACTCGCCATCGAGATCGCCGGCAGCCCGGCGCGGGGCGCATTGGCCCTGCGCCTGCTGCCGGCGCCGCGGCTGGACATCGCCCTGGTCGCCAGCCGGCTGGACCTGGATGGCTGGGCCGCGGCACTGCGGGCCGGCGGCCAGCGCCCCTGGCCGATTTCCATCGACCTGTCGGCCGAGGCGAGCAGCTTCCGCGGTATTCTGCTGCGCCGGCTGCGCGGCGCCGCCTTCCTCGAGGAAGGCCGGCTGACGCTGTCCGACGTCTCCCTCCTGCTGCCGGGCGAGACGCAGCTGGAGCTGTCCGGTGCCACGGCAGGCGGCCGGTTGGAGCTGTCGGCCCGCTTCGCGGGACCTGACCTGCGCACCACCCTCGCCGCACTCGGCCTGCCGGTGGAGGAGCTGGACCCGACGCTGCTGCGCCAGGGCGAGGGTCGCATGCGCCTGGTGCTGGAGGATGCCCAGGCCGCCATGCCGGAATTCGCCGCGACGCTGGGCGAAATCCAGATCTCCGGCGCCGGCGTGCTACGGCATGGGGCGCGGCCGGCGCTCGGCCTCGGCCTCAGCATCAACCAGCTCGACCTGGTTCGCTGGCTGCCGCAGGGCTTCGACCCGCAGCGGGCCCGCCGCGGCCTGGGGGCCGTCGACCTCAACCTGCGGCTGGCGGCGGACAGCGTTCTGCTGCGCGACGCGGTGATGGAGCGCGCCTCGCTGGATGCCGCGCTGGAAGGCGGGCGGCTGACCCTGCGGCGCCTGGCGGGGCGCGTGGCGGAGGTCGACCTGGCCGTGTCCGGCGTGCTGGCCCTGGCGCCGGCGCTGCGGTTGCAGGACCTGAACCTGGAGGCCACCGGCTCCTCCGCCCGCGGCCTCGCCGCCCTGTTCCCCGGCATCTGGCCCGGCGGCACCCCGCTGGCCGGCCTGCCCGTGGTGCTGCGCCTGTCCGGCGGCGGGCCGATGGAGGCGCTGGCGCTGCGCGGCAGTGCCGAGATGGGGGAGCTGCGGCTGGAGGCCTCCGGCACGGCCGATGCGCCGCAGCGGCGTGGCACCGCCAGCCTGACGCTGCGCCACCCCGGTGCGCCGCGGCTGGTGTCCGAAGCCTTCAGCCGCGATGTCGGCACCTGGCTGGGGGAGGGATCCTTTTCCCTGATCGCCAGCATCACCGCCGGCCCGCAGGGCATCGCCGCCGAAAGCTTCGAACTCGTCGCCGCCGCGCTGCGGGCCCGGGGTGCGCTGGCGCTCGCCACCAATGGCGGGCGGCCTCGCCTGACAGGCCGCGTCGTGGCGGAAAGCCTGCCGCTGCCGTTTCCCGGCTGGCGCAGCACGGACCCGATCGGCCTGCGCAACCTGGCCGACCTCGACGCCGAGGTGGCGCTGGAGGCCGCCCGCATCCCAGTCGCCGGCATCATCGCCGAACAGGCGAGCGCCACGCTGCGCCTGGCGGAGGGCCGCCTGCGGCTGGAAAACCTGCGCGGCCGGCTGGCGGGCGGGCAGTTCGAGGCGACCGTCACCGCGGAAGCGCCGGTCGGCTTGCCGCCACGCCTGTCGCTGGCCGGGCGGCTTGCGGATGCCACGATCGGTGAAAAGCTGTTCAACGTGCCGGTCGACATCGCCGCCGCCCGCGGCAGCCTGGGCTTCGCGCTGGAGGCCGTGGGCCATTCCGCGGCGGCCCTGGTCGGCTCGCTGTCCGGGCGGGCGCAACTGGACCTGCGCGATGGTGTGCTGGCCGGCTTCAACCTCGCCGCCGCCGCAACCGCCAGCGCCTTGCCGGACGCACTGGGCGCCGAGGCCGCAATCCAGGAGGCCCTGCTGAACGGCGCCACCGCCTTCGACCGGCTGGAGGTCGAGGCCTCGCTGGCGTCGGGGCGGCTGCGGCTGGAAACGGCGCGCCTGGCGGCCGAGGGTGGCACTGCCGCCACCTTCGCCGGCGAGATCGACCTGGGCCGCGCAACGCTGGACCTGCTGGTTCTGGCCCGCCCGGCGGTGCCGGAGGCGCCCGACCTCGGCCTGCGCCTGACCGGCCCGGCCGACGCGCCCCGCGCGCTGCCCGAGACCTCCGCCTGGGCCGTGTGGCGCGCCGCCCAGCCCTGATCCCGCAAGGCCCTCTCCCCAACGGGGGGAGGGGGTTGGGTGAGGGGGGAGTGCCGCGCTACCGCCGCGCCAGTTGCCGGTTCTCCAGCCGCGACAGCAGCCGGACGCAGGGCCACAGCAGCAGGAAATAGATGACGGCGGCGACCAGGATCGGCGTCGCGTTGTAGGTGATGCTCTGCGCCTGGCGGGCCTGGAACAGCAGTTCCGGCACGGCGACGACGCTGGCGATGGAGGTCAGCTTCACCACCTCCAGCGTGTTGCTGATCAAATCCGGCAGCACGTTCCGCACCGCCTGCGGCAGCACCACGAAGATCCACACCTGCCAGCGCCGCAGCCCGAGCGCCCGCGCCGCTTCCGGCTGCCCGCGCGGCACCGATTCGATGCCCGCGCGCAGGATCTCGGCGTAGTAGGCGCCGGTGTTCAACAGGAAGCCGAGCGCGACGGCCCCCCAGGCGCCGAGGTCGATGCCGCCGAAGGGCAGCGCGGCATACAGGAAGATCAGCAACACCAGCGGCGGCACGGCGCGGAAGAAGTCGATGAAGCCGATCAGCGGCCAGCGCACCCAGCGCGATTTCCGCGTGCCCAAGACGGCCAGGACCAGGCCGGCCAGCATCCCGAGCGGCACCGTCATCAGCGCCAGCAGCATGGTCTGCACCAGCCCGATCCACAGCAGGTGCGATGACGCGACGGCGATCTCGGCGTTGAGGAAGGCCTGGACGAAGTCGCTCATCGCTTCCACGCGAACTTCGTCTCGACCCAGCGCCCCGCCACCACCACCGGCAGGAACAGCACCAGGTAGGCGGCCGCCCCCAGCGTCAGCGGCGTCGTGTTGCCCGAGAACGCCATGCCGGACTGCGCCGCGCCGAGGATCTCGGACACGGCGACGACGCTGCCGAGCGCCGTGCCCTTGGTGATGGCGATGGTGCGGTTGACCAGCGGCGGAATCGCGATCCGCACCGCCTGCGGCAGCACGATGAGCCGGAGGGTCGGCAGGAAATGCAGGCCGACCGCGCGCCCCGCTTCCCACTGGCCGACAGGGACGGCGGAAATGCCGGCCCAGAAGATTTCCTCGGCGAAAGCCATCAGCACCAGGGTCAGCGACAGCCAGGTGGCCCAGAAGCCGGACATTGAAAGTCCGGCGGCGGGCAGGCCGAAATAGATCAGCACGATGATGACCAGCGGCGGCAGGGCGCGGAACAGGTCCACCACGAAGATGATGGCCCAGTTCAGCGGCCGGACGCCGAAGGCCCGCACCACCGCCAGCGCCAGGCCGAGCAGCAACCCGGCCGCGATGACCAGCAGCGCCAGCAGGATGGTGATCCCCAACCCCTGCAGGATCATCGGCGCATAGCGCGCCGCGACCTCGGGGTTGAGGAAGTTGAAGGCGAAGGCCTCCCAGCCCGTCATGAGGCGATCAGCAACGCGGCTCCCGCGGCGTCGCGTCGTAGCCCGGCAGGCCGGGGACGCCGGTGCCGGGGAACACGGTGTTCTCGGCGTCATCCGCCGCCGGAGCCGTGCCGAACCACTGCTGCGACAGCCGCGCGACGGTGCCGTCCTTCTTCATGCACTCCAGCGCGTTTTCCAACTCGACGCGCAGCGCTGTGGCACCCATCGGCAGCGGCGCGGACCAATGCGCGCGGGTGTTGGTCAGCACCAGGTCGGGCACGAATTGCGGCGTGCGGGTCGCGGCGTAGCGCACCACGGTGTTGCCGCCGAGATTGGCATAGGCGCGGCCGGACACCACCGCCTGCACCGCATCCGTCTGCGTGTCGTAGGTCTGCACCGTGAAGCCCATGGCCGCGGCATTGGCCTGCGCCCAGGCATCGTAGGCGCTGCCCTTGTTCACGCTGATCGCCTTGCCGCGGAGGTCGGCGGTGGAGGCGATGGGCGCGCTGCCGCGGCGAATGCCGAACTGGAAGGCGGTGTAGAGGTAGCCCTCGGTGAACAGCATGTTCGCGGCGCGTTCCGCCGTCGCCGTGGTCGGCGCGCAGAGAAAATCATAACGCCCGGCATTCATCGCCGGGATCAGGCCGGAGAAGCTGGCGCTGTCGATGGTCAGCTCGCGCCCCATGCGCTTCGCCGCCTCGCGGAACAGGTCGATGTTGAAGCCCTGCACGCCGCCCTGGAGGGTCGGGAAGGCGTGCGGCGCGAAGGTGCCGTCCACCGCGCAGCGCAGCGGGCCCGGCGCCTGGGCGCTGGCCTGGGTCGGGGCGGTGGTGGTGAAGGCCATGCCGAACAGGCATGCGGCGAGCAGGCGGCGCATGGTGAAGTCTCCCGGTTTATCGATGTCTCCCGCTCCGACGATCCCACTGCCGTCCACCCCGCGCAACCGCCGCCGGGGGTGGATTGCCGCACTGCGATGCAGTCATGAAGGATTTGTCATGTTTGGTGGGCCTTTGCCCAAATCCTGCCGCTTCATGGTCGCGTCCCGGCCAAGGCCTCTGCGTAGATACCGTATGCAACATCGCAGCTTCCGGATCAGTCCCATGCCCCGTTTCGCGCTTCTGCTGGTCGGTCTTGGACTTCTCGCCATCATCCTGACGGTCGCCCTGGTGATGGGCGATGCGACGCTGCCTGGCCGCGTGCCGCTGCTGGGCGCCGCCGGTCTCGCCGGCTTCGGCGGCCTGTCGCTGGTGGTCGGGCTCTGGCTGCTGGAACCCGGCACGCGGGTGCCGGAGGCCGGGCTGCGCCAGCGGTAGAACCGGTTCAGGCCTTGTCCGGGTAAAGCCCCCTCAGCCCGGCCTCGCTGGCCTCGCAGCGGCCGCGCTCCGTGATCAGGCCGGTCACCAGCCGCGCCGGAGTCACGTCGAAGGCCGGGTTGGCCGCCGGACTGCCCTCCGCGGCCACGCGAATCGTCTCGATCCGGCCATCCGCGGTGCGGCCCGTCAGGTCGGTGACCTCCGCCGCGCTGCGCTCCTCGATCGGAATCTCCGCCACGCCATCGGCCACCGACATGTCCAGCGTCGAATGCGGCAGCGCCACCCAGAACGGCACGCCGTTGTCCCGCGCGGCCAGCGCCTTCAGGTAGGTGCCGATCTTGTTGGCGACGTCGCCGTTGCGGGTCACGCGGTCGGTGCCGACGATCACCAGGTCGACCTCGCCATGCTGCATCAGGTGGCCGCCGGCATTGTCCGCGATGACGGTATGCGCGACGCCATGCCTGCCGAGTTCCCACGCCGTCAGCGCCGCGCCCTGGTTGCGGGGGCGGGTCTCATCCACCCAGACATGCACCGGCAGGCCGGCATCATGCGCCATGTAGATCGGCGCCAGCGCCGTGCCCCAATCCACCGTCGCGATCCAGCCGGCATTGCAATGCGTCAGCACGTTGACGCGGGATTTACCGCGCGCGGCGGCCTCGATCAGCGGCAGGCCGTGCTCGCCGATGCGGCGGCAGGTTTCCACGTCGTCGTCGCAGATCGCGGCCGCCTCGGCATAGGCGCTGGCGACACGCTGCGCCGGCGGCAGGTTGTGCAGCGCCGCCCGCATCCGGGCCAGCGCCCAGCGCAGGTTGATGGCGGTGGGGCGTGTCTCGCCGAGTGCCGCCACCACCCGGTCCAGGTTCTCCGTCGAGGCATCCTGCCGCAGCGCCAGCGCCACGCCGTAGGCCGCGACCGCGCCGATCAGCGGCGCGCCGCGCACCTGCATGGACCGGATCGCCTCCGCCACCTGCGAAACCTCCGTCAGCCGCAGGATGTCCAGCGACCAGGGCAGCTTCGTCTGGTCGAAGATGCGGATGGACCAGCCATCCGAGGGCTCGACCCAGACGCTGCGATAGGGGATGCCGTCGATCTTCAAGCCCTCGCTCCCGCCCTGCCAAGCCCGCCATGTAGCGAGGCGAAACCGCTGCCGCCAGACGCATTGCGGTCTTGCCCCGCGGCCGCTTCCGTCGCAAAGTCCGGGTTCGTTACGTATACGAATCCAGGGACAGGAACATGGCCAGCGTCTGGGTCTACAACTGGAACCACAGCCGCGGCGGCACTGGTGTCGCCTGGGGGCACTCCTCGCTCTGGATCGAGGGCGGCGCCTATGTCTCCTGGTGGCCGGAGCAGGATGGGCGGCAATACATGGTGGACCAGGACACCCATCCACGCATGGCGGCGTTCCTCGGCAAGGTCATCGGCACGACGAACGTGTACAAGGTGAAGCATCGCTGCAACCCAAGCTACCAGCACGACGTGATCGACGAGGGCCGCGGCGCCGACCTGGTGGTCCGGATCGCCGATGGCGTCCTGGATACGAAGGCGATGCAGCTCTGGTGGGCCGGCTACGCCTACGAGTCCGCCTCCTACCACGTCATCAAGAAGAACTGCTCCACGACGGTGATCCGCGCGCTGCGGGCCGGCGGCTCGGACCAGCACACCAGCGGCTTCCAGGCGACCGACTTCCTGTCCAAGCGGAAGGGGTGGGAGCCCACGGATATCGTGGCCTATCTGCGCGACATGAACCGGAAGCTGGGCGACAAGAAGGTCGACCTCAGCCCCTCCATGAACACCCTGCCCAAGAACAACAAGCCGTTGGCCAACAATGGCGGCGTCGCGATGTGCGAGTACCACAATCAGCCGTTGCTGACCTGCAGCATGTGCTGAGCTGCCGGCGGTCAGATCCGCTGGTGCAGCGCGCAGACCAGGGTGAAGAGCCGGCGCGCGGTTTCGAAGTTGATCTCGACCTTGCCGGCGAGGCGCGCCGCCAGCAATTCCGCCCCTTCGTTGTGCAGGCCGCGGCGGCCCATGTCGATTGCCTGGATGCGCGCCTCGGACCCGCCTTCCGCCACCGCCTTCTCATGGCTCTCGACCACCATGTGGTAGTCCTTGATGAGCCGCCGGAACGGGCCCAGCGCCAGGACCAGCGCATGCAGCGGCGCGTCATCGGCGTCGCGGATCTCCAGCATCAGCCGGCCGTCGCGCACCGCGATGGCGAGGCCGAAAGGCCCCGGGCCGAGCCCCGCCGGCCGGAAACGGTTGCCGGCGAGCAGGTCCTCCACCGCCTGGCGGCGATCGGCCTCGGCATAGGGGCTGGGCAGCAGCGCGTGGCCGTCCGGCAGCTCGACGCGCACCAGGTCCCGCTCCGCCTTGGGCGCCGCGCTGTCAGGCATCCGGCGCCCGCGGCCTGGCTTCGGGTCTGGGCGGCGCCTCGGGGATGTCGTGCTCGCTGCCATCGAAGCCGAGGCGCACCATCCAGCCCACCGTCGCGCCCTTCACCGGCCGCAACAGCAGGATGCAGGCGATGGTGAACGCAGGAAGCCAGACCACCATGTGCAGCCAGATCGGCGGCATGTACGCCCGTTCGATCCACAGCACCGGCGGGATCAGCAGGTGGCCGGCGATGAAGATGACGAAGTAGGGCGGCGCATCATCCGCCCGCAGCCGGCCGAGCGGCGTGCCACAGGACTCGCAGGCATCCACGATCCGCAGGTAGCCCTGGAAGACCTTGCCCTCGCCGCAGACCGGGCAGCGGTTGCGCGCACCGCGCCAGATCGACGTCCAGGCGGAGGTCGGCGGCGTGGCCTGCGGGGCGGGTGCCGAGCGATCGGGCTCCCAGCGCGTCATGTGGCGTTCCTTCCGGCATGTCACCGGCCGGAGGTGTGTGCCCCTCCGCCGGTCCCGCCGTTGTGCGGTGCAATATGTCCTGCCAGGGGAGGGCGATCAAGGCTTGGATCAGGGCTTGCCCGGCACCGCCCGCCCGCCGATCCTGCCCCAACGCGGATGGCGGCGCGAGGGTTCTGCGCGGCGGGATGAGGGAGGTGGCGATGGTGGACCGGATCCTGGTGGTCAACCCCAACAGCAGCGCCAGCTGCACCAGCGGAATCGACGCGGCCCTGGCCGGCTTCCGCGCCCCCGGGCTGCCGCGCATCGAGGTGATGCAGATGGCAGGCGGCCCGCCCGCCGTCGTCACCTGGCGGGACTGGTTCGGCGTGGCGGAGCCGTTGTGCCGCCTGGTGGAGCGCGAGGCCGCCTCCGCCTACGTCATCGCCTGCGTCTCCGACCCGGGGGTCGATGCGATCCGGACGGTCACCCGCGCGCCCGTGTTCGGCCCGTTGCGCAGCGCCGTGGCCGCCGCCCTGGCGCGGGCGGACCGCTTCGGGCTGATCGCTTTCGGCGACCCGTCCCTGCCGCGCCAGCGCCGCGCCCTGCAGGCGATGGGGGTGGAGAGGCGGCTTGCGGGCCACATCCCCCTGAACCTGCCGATGGAGGTGCTGACCGACCCCGCCGCGCCACGCGCCGCGCTGATCTCGGCAGCGCAGGCCATGGTCGGGCAGGGGGCGGAGGCGGTGATCCTGGGCTGCGCCGGCATGGCATCGCACCGCGCGGCGGTGGAGGCGGCCTGCGGCGTGCCGGTCATCGAGCCCTGCCAGGCCGCGGCGGCGCTGGCGTTGCAGGCGGTGATCGCAGCCCGGCCGGCCCTGGCCCAGGCTGCGGAGTAGCCGACCCTACTTCAGCCTGGGTTACTTCAGCTTGGGGCCGGCCGGCTTGCCGTCCCAGCTTTCCACCATCCAGGTGAAGGCGGTGGTCCAGGCCCGGTCGCCGCCAGGGGGCAGACGGCCAGCGTTCAGCTCGGCCAGGTCGGCATCGGCCAGTTGCAGGTGCGGCGTCTCGCCGGGCTTGGAGACCAGGCCCTCGGCGGCGCCGACCTGGTGCAGCCGGTCCCACATATGCGCCTGGCCTTCCTCCGCATCCCAGGACCAGCGGCCCTCCAGCGCCAGCACGAAATCCGCCGCCAGGCCGTACTGGTGCAGGCTCTCGAAGGCGCGGACCGGGGTCAGGATGCGGCCGGGGCGGCTGCGGCCGGAGCCATACAGGTGATTCTGGCGCCAGGGGCCGCGCATGCCCTCATAGATGCCGAAGGGAATGCCTTCCTCGTTCAGCCGCGCCACGGTGCGCAGCGCGCGCTCGCGGAAGGCCGGGTGCAGCATCTTCGGCTCGCGGTTCACGCGGTCCACGTTGCGCCAGGGGAAGGTCTCGGTGACATGGCTCGGCGCCTTGGCGCCCGCCACCTGGCGGCGCAGCATGGCGGAGGGCGCGAAGCCCTTCTGGCCGGACGGCGCCTCCACCGGCACCCAGCCATCCGCGGCCTCCCCCACCAGCACCAGGACCTGGTCGATCGGCAGGGTGCGGATGGCCTTCTGGTCCTCGCCGGGTCCATCGCGCAGTTCCGTCGTCGCGACGACGCGGTACAGGACCGGGTAGGCGGAGGCTTCACTCATGCGGGGGGCAACCTTGCGAACGGGTGCGGAGATTACCGCGATGCAGCGTGAACCGCCAGACGGGGTACTCAGGCGCCCTTGGGTGTCCAGACCGCCGGCGGCTCGCTGCCGGTCTGCGCCGTGATGCGCGTGTAGTGTTCCGGGCGCCGGTGGCGGGCGAAGTTGAAGATCGTGTTGCGGCCGAGCTCGCACATGCCGAGGTCGCAGTCGGCCACGATCACCTCGTCGTCCCAGGAGGTCGCCTGGGCCATGATCTCGCCCTGCGGGTTGCAGATGATGGAATGGCCGAACAACTCGTGCCCGTCCTCCGTCCCCGCCTTGGCGACGCCGACGCCGAAGGTGGCGTTCTGGTAACAGCCGGCCTGGATCGACAGGTGGCTGTGCGCGACCCGCAGGTGATGCGCCTCGAAGCCCCGGTTCTCCATGTTCAGGCTCGGCGTGTTGTAGCCGAGCATGACCAGTTCCACCTGCTGCAGCCCGAGCACCCGCCAGGCTTCCGGCCAGCGGCGGTCGTTGCAGATCATCATGCCGACATTGACCGGCCCGGCGCCGCCGATCGGCGCGCGCACAACCGGGAAGCCGAGGTCACCCGGCTCGAAATAGCGCTTCTCCAGGTGCTGGACGCGGCGCACCGGGTCGTACTCGACATGCCCGGGCAGATGCACTTTCCGATACTTCAGCACGATCTCGCCGGAGGGATGCACGAAGACGGCGGTGTTGTAGCGGTGCCCGTCCGGCGTCATCTCGGCGTAGCCGAGGTGGAACGCCATCCCCATGCGCCGCGCCGCGTCGAACAGCGGGGCGGTTTCGTTGGAGGGCAGGGCATGCTCGTACCAGTGGTCCGCCTCGGCCAGGTCCTCGTGGTACCAGCGCGGGAAGAAGGTGGTCAGCGCGAGTTCCGGGTAGACCACCACCTCCGCCCCGCGGCGATGCGCCGTCTCCATCAGGCGCACCATGCGGTCAACGGCGACATCGCGGCCCTCCGCCTTCTGGATCGGCCCCATCTGGGCGGCGGCGACGGTGAGGCGGCGTGTCATGAGCGGGCTCTTCTGTTGAAGGAGTCGATAGCGCGATTGAGCCGTCGGATTGCCTCCTCCTGCTCCTCGTCAAGGCACGCGATGTACTGCCGCGTCTGGTCTCGGAAGCTCTCCATTTCGTGGCGGCATCGCTCGAACTCGTAGGTGTCGTCGAACTGGCCATAGCCTTCCTGGCAGTAGGGAGGTCTCGGCTCTTGGCAAAATAGAAGTGTGGATCCTGCCGAATGTGGCAGAGAGAGAACCGCTACGACCGAGAGCACAACCAGCTTCATGGAATAACCTCAGCGCCCACCTGCTCGACGATTCGACCATACCATTGCGGTCGCCGATGTGCGGCGAAGTTGAACATCTTCTCCTTGCCCTGCCGGCAGGCGTCGAAATCCACCTCGGCCACAATCACCTCATCCGCCGTGGTCTTGGCCTGCGCCACCACCACGCCGTTCGGGTCGACGATGCAGGACCCGCCGATCAGCCCGGCGCCGCCCTCCACGCCCGCCTTCGCCACCGCGATCGCCCAGGTGGCGTTCATGTAGGCGTTGGACTGCGCCGCCAGGATCGAGTGGAAGGTCCGCATTTCCGCGCTCTCACCCTCGCCGCCATTCGGGTCGTAGGCGGCGGAGTTGTAGCCGACCATCACCAGCTCCACCCCCTGCAGGCCGAGGCAGCGCCAGCCCTCCGGCCAGCGGCGGTCGTTGCAGACCAGCATGCCGAGCACCGGCCGGCCCCATTCCCCCGGCCCGCGCGCCACGGGAAAGCCCATGTCGCCATACTCGAAATACATCTTCTCGAGCTGCTGGTATGCCTGCCCCTCCTTCACGTGGTCCGAGCCGGGCAGGTGGATCTTGCGGTATTTGAACAGGATGCGGCCATCCGGCCCCACCGTGACGGCGCTGTTGAAGCGCTGCCCGTCCGGCGTCAGCTCCGCATAGCCGATATAGAATCCCACCCCGAGCGCGCGGGCCCGGTCGAACAACGGCTGCACCTGGGGGTTCGGCATCGCTTGCTCGAAGCTGCCGAGCAGTTCCGGCGCATCGCGCTCCATCGGCCAGCGCGGGAAGAAGGTGGTAAAGGCGAGTTCCGGAAACACCACCAGCTTCGCGCCGCGCGCGGCGGCCTGTTCCAGCAGCGCCACCAGCCGCGCCACGGTCTGCGCGCGGCTGTCGGCGCGCTGCGTCGGGCCCATCTGGGCGCCGGCAATGAGGAGGGTTCGGCTCATTTGAACAGGTTCCTGATGTCTTGCCGCGTGCCGCCGAAGCCGCGCCACAGCAGGATGAAGCCGAGGCAGAAGCCGAGCCCCGCGGCGAAGCCCGGCACGCCGGGCCCTGCGCCGGCCACCTGCGCCAGCACCACGCCGACGATGCCGGTGGCAAGCCCGGTGCCGGTCGCCATGAGCGCATGCTGCCAGCCCGGCCCGACCCGTGGCGGTGGGGCCGGCGCTTGACCGCGGGATGGCCGGGGTGGCCGCTTGATCCAGCGCTGGCCCTGCGGCCGGCGCGAGTGGGGTTGCTTCATGCCGGGACCCTGAACGTGCTTTCAGGCCCCGGCATTTAGCCGGATCACGGCGCCACGACCACCGGGCGCAACGTCAGGCATCCAGCTCCGGCCGGATCGCCTCGACGATCGGCCGGTAGCGCGCCTGTTCCGCGGCGATGTAGGTGGCCGCCGACTCGGGCGTGCCTGGTGCCGTAGGCTCGATTCCGGCCGCATTCAGCGCGGTGCGGAAGGTCGCATCCGCCAGTGCCGCATTCGTCGCCTGCGACAGCCGCGCCAGCACCGGCGCCGGCAGGCCGGGCGGGGCGAAGACCGCGTGCCACAGCACCGCGGTGAAGCCCGGCCGGCCGAGCGCCTCCGCCGCCGTCGGCACGTCGGGCGCCTGCGGCGCGCGGGCGGCAGACGCCACCGCCAGCATCCGCGCCCGCCCGCCCTGGTGCAGCGGCAGCCCGGCACCCAGCGTGTTCACCGCCAGCGCCAGCGTGCCCGCCACCAGGTCGTTCATGGCCGGCGCCGCCCCGCGATAGGGGATGTGGCTGAGGGACACGCCCGCCTCCCGCTTCAGGATCTCGGTCGCCAGGTGCATCAGCGTGCCGGTGCCGGGCGAGCCATAGGCCAGCGGCGGGTTCGCGCCACGCGCCGCCGCCAGGAAATCCGCCAGCGTCGCCGGCTGCGAGGGGTTGGCGAGCCAGCACAGCGGCCCGCCGCCCAGCGTCGCCACCGCCAGGAAGTCCTTCGCCGCATCATACTGCGGCTGCCGCGTCACCAAATTGTACAGCGCGTGGGTCGACGCCGTGCCGAACAGCAGCGTGTGCCCATCCGGCCGGGCGCGCGCCACTTCCAGCGCGCCGATCGCACCGCCGGCGCCGCCGCGATTCTCCGTCACCACGGATTGCCCCAACTCCCGCGTCATCCGCTCCGCGTAGAAGCGCGCATAGACGTCCGTGGGCCCGCCGGCCGGAAAGGGAATCACCAGCCGGATCGGCCGGTCCGGGTAGCCCTGCGCCACGGCAGGGGCGGCGAGCATCGCGCCACCGGCCGCCAGCAAGGCGCGTCGCGAAAGATCAAAGTCCGGCATCGCGCCAATTCTCCGCGGGGGTTTCGGGGTGGGGCAGCAATCCCGCGGCCCGCACCCCGGCGATGGCCGCGTATTCATCCCTGTCCGAGGCATCGCCGCTGACGCCCACGGCGCCGATCACGGCACAATCGGCACGGCAGATCAGTACCCCGCCCGGCACCGGAATGAAACGCCCGTCGCTGGCCGCGGCGATCGCGGATTGAAACGCCGGGCGGTCCCGCAGCCGGTCGCGGATCACCCGGCTGCCGATCCCCATGCCAAGCGCCCCGTAGGCCTTGCCGTGCGCGATCCCGGCGCGAAGGATGCCGGAGCCATCCTCCCGCTTCTGCACCACCACGTGACCCCCGCCATCCAGCACCACCACGGTCAGCGGCAGCAGCCCCGCATGGCGGCCGGCCGCGAGAGTCGCATCCGCGATATGCTCCGCCACCGCCAGCGTGAGCTCGACCGCCAGGTGCCGGAGGGAGTGGTCGCCGCCGCTCATCCGTCGAGGGCGCTGCGCGTGTGCTGGCGCGGCACGAACTGCCCGGTGCCGGGCTTCGCCTTCACCTCCGAGCCGTTCCAGATCTCGGACCCGCGCAGGATGGTCGCGGCGACGCGGGCCTTCATGGCGCGGCCGTGATAGGGCGACCAGCGGGCATCCTCCCGGTCGCGGATGATGCGCTCGTCGAAGACGAAGTCGCCGGTCTCCAGGATGCAGAAATCCGCGTCGGCGCCGATGCGGATGCCGCCCTTCTTCGGGTCGAGCCCGTGGAAGCGCGCCGGCTCCTCCGAGCACATGCGGGCCATGGCGGTGGGGGGCAGGCCGCGTTCCACCAGCAGCGTGTACATCAGCGGCGCGAAGGACTGCATGCCGGTCAGCCCGGCGCCGATGGCGAAGATATCGCCATTGTATTCTTTCTTCGCCTTCGGCCAGGGCGCGTGGTCGGTCGAGACATAGGCGACGGTGCCTGCCGCCATCGCGCCCCACATGCGCTCCACCTCCGCCGCGCTGCGGAAGGGCGGGTTGCACTTCCCGAAGCCCTGCAGCCGGACGATGTCGTCCTCCGTCATGCACAGATACTGGATGCAGGCCTCGCCCGAGGTCCGGGCCCCCATGCCGCGATACAGCTTCGCCAGTTCGAAGCCGCGCGCGATGGAGGAATGCGCGATGTGGACATGCGCCCCGGTCTCGAGCGCCATCTCGAAGATCTCGAGGTCCGCCATGCTCTCGGCCAGCGGCGGCCGCGTACGGCAGTGCCAGATCGGGCTGGTGTTGCCGGCGGCCTTGGCGGCCTCCGAAAGCTTGACGACCAGTTCCTGGTCTTCGTTGTGCACCGCGACCATCAGGTTGGTCTTCGCCATCTCCGCGAAGGCGGCCAGCATGGTCGGGTGGTCGATGCGCGGGAAGCGGTGCGCATCGTATTCATAGGTCGAGACCTTGAAGGACGAAGCCCCGGCCTCGGCCAGCGCCGCCACATCCTCGGTCGGCGCATCCTTCCGGATCGTGGCATACAATGCCATGTCGACATGCGCGAGCCGCCCGACCCAGCCCACCTTGTCGGCGAAGATTGCCGCCGAGGTCACCGGGTTCGGCACGTCGTAGGGCATGTCGCAGACGGTGGTGACGCCGCCGGCCGCGGCCGTCATCGTCGCCCCCTCGATCCCCGGCCAGCCGGTGCTGCTCGAGGTGTGCATGTGGCCATCGACCAGGCCCGGCAGGATCAGCTTGCCGCGATGGTCCGCCACGGCCCGCGACGGCGGCGGCACGCCTTCGCCGATGGCGGCGATGCGTTCGCCGCGGATGGCGACATGGCCATCGGCCAGCACGCGGTCGGACAGCACCACGGCGCCGCGCAGGATCAGGTCATAGGGCTCGGCGGTATCGGTCATGCCATGCGCTCACTGCTGTTCGGCCGGAGGCTAGGCCGGCTTGGCGCGCGCGCCAATCCGCCCCGCTGCCTTATCCCGGAGCAGGTCGGGCACGAAATGGCGCAGATCCATCCCCCGACAGCGGCGCAGGGTGGTCTTCGTTGCTGGCACGCGAATTGCTCACCTCCGCCGTGAACAGCGGCGCGCAGAGGCGTCGCCACGAAACCGGGAGACTTGGATGCAGCGTCGCAACATCCTCACCAGTGCCGCCGCCGGCACCGCCGGCGCGCTGGCCGCGCCCGCCGTCGCCACGGCGCAGACCACCTTCAACTGGCGCATGACCAGCTTCTACGGCCCCCAGGCCGCCTTCTATTCCACCGGCCCGGGGTCCGCGAAGGACCTGATCGACCGCATCCAGAAGATGTCGAACAACCGCATCCGCATCCAGTTCTTCGGCGCCGGAGAGCTGATTCCGGCCGGCGAGGGCTTCGATGCCGTCTCCTCCGGCATCGTCGAGATGAACTATGCCAACGCCTATTTCTGGACCGGCAAGACCTTCGCCGCGCAGTATTTCACCGCGGTGCCCTTCGGCCTGAACTACCAGGGCCTGAACGGCTGGATGTACGATGGCGGCGGCCTGGACCTGTGGCGCGAGGTCTATGATCGCTTCAACCTGGTGCCCTTCCTGTGCGGCAACACCGGCGTGCAGATGACCGGCTGGTTCCGCAAGCCGATCGAGACCGTCGAGGATTTTCGGGGCCTGAAGATGCGCATCCCGGGCCTTGCCGGGCGCGTCTACCAGCGCCTCGGCGTCGATGTGCGGCTGCTGCCGGGCGGCGAGATCTTCCCGGCGTTGGAGCGCGGCGTGATCGATGCGGCGGAATTCGTGGGCCCCTACCTCGACCGCCAGCTCGGCCTTCAGCGCGTCGCCAAGCACTACTACACCACCGGCTGGCACGAGACGGCGACGGCCTCGGAGCTCATCATCAACAAGGCCGCCTGGGCCCGCCTGCCGGCCGATTTGAAGGCGATCGTCGAGAACGCCGTCGCCGCCTGCAACGTCATCTCCGAAGCCTGGTGCCAGAAGAACAACGCCGAGGCGATGGAGGATCTGGTCAAGAACCAGGGCGTCGACGCGCGGCAGTTGCCGGATTCCGTCGTCGCCCGCCTGCGCACGGAAACCGACGCCGTGCTGGCCGAGGCCGTGGCGCGCGACGCGACGACGAAGCGCGTGCATGACAGCTACATGGCCTACAAGCAGAAGTTCGACGCCTGGTCGGCCTACAGCGAAGTGCCCTACCACACGAAGATCCGCCCGGCCGGATGACGCGCCTCGCCCGCACGGCCGATACGATCGACACGATCGTCGATCGCATCGGCCAGCTTTCCGCGCTCGCCGTCGCCGCCCTGGTGCTGGTGATGGCGAGCAACGTGCTGCTGCGCTACGGCTTCTCGCTCGGCAGCGTCTGGGCGCAGGAGCTGGAGTGGCACCTGATGTCGCCCATCGCCCTCATCGGTGCTGCCTATGCGCTGCGGCACGGGGAGCATGTGCGGGTCGACGTGCTGTATGCCGGCTTTTCCGAGCGCAACAAGGCGCTGGTGGATGTGCTGGCCGGCGTCGCCGGCATCACCGTCTCGGTGCTGGTGATCCAGCTGTCCTGGCGCTACGTGCTGCAATCCTGGGGCCAGGACGAGGGCTCCGCCAATCCGGGCGGCATTCCCGACCGCTATGTCCTGAAGGCCTTCATCCCGGCCGGCTTCGCCCTGCTGCTGCTGCAATTCACCGCGGAGACGCTGCGCGCGCTCGCGCGGCTGCGCTGAGGACCTGATGCCACTTTCGGAAATCTACGCCATCCTCATGCTGGTGGCGTTCTTCGGGCTGCTCATGCTCGGCATGCCGGTCGCGCTGACGCTTGCCGTCTCCGGCTTCGCCTTCGGCTGGCTCGGCTTCGGGCCGATGCTGTTCAACCTGCTGCCGGCGCGCATCTACGGCGTCGTCACCAGCTATTCGCTGCTGGCGATCCCGCTGTTCGTCTTCATGGGCGTGGCGCTGGAAAAATCCCGCCTGGCCGAGGACCTGATGGAGGTGGTGGGCCGCCTGTCCGGCGCGCTGCGCGGCGGCCTCGGCCTCGGCATCGTCTTCGTCGGCGTGCTGATGGGGGCGACCACGGGCATCGTCGGCGCCACCGTGGTCACGCTCGGGCTGCTGACGCTGCCGGCGCTGTTGCGGCGCGGCTACGACCCCGGCCTGTCCTGCGGCGTCATCTGCGCCTCCGGCACGCTGGGCCAGATCATCCCGCCGAGCCTGATCCTGATCCTGCTGTCGGATATCATGAACCTTTCGGTCGGCACGCTGTTCGCCGCCGCGGTGTTCCCCGGCATGATGCTGGCCGGCATCTACTGCACCTACATCCTGGTGCTCGGCATGGTCCGCCCGCACATGGTCCCTGCGGTGCCGGCGGAGGAACGCGCCTTGACCTCCGTGCGGCAGTTGCTGGTGAAGCTGGTGCGGGTCATCGCCCCGCCGCTCGGCCTGGTCTTCGCCGTGCTCGGCTCCATCGTCGCCGGCGTCGCCGCACCCACGGAAGCCGCGGCGATGGGTGCGCTCGGCGCCCTGATCGTCTGCGCGCTGGGGCGACGGCTGAGCTGGGGGCTGGTGGTGGAGACGCTGCGCTCCACCGCACGCATCACCGCCATGATGATGTTCATCCTGATCTGCGCCCAGGTCTTCGCATTGGCCTTCCGTGGCCTGCGCGGCGAACAACTGGTGGAGGATCTGTTCGCCTTCCTGCCGGGCGGCGTCGGCGCCGACATCTGGTTCATGCTGCTTCTGGTCTTCGTGCTGGGCTTCTTCCTGGAATGGATCGAGATCAGCTACATCGCCGTGCCGCTGTTCCTGCCGATCTTCGCGCAGGCGGGGGTGGACCCGGTGTGGCTGGCGACGCTGATCTGCGTGATGCTGCAGACCAGCTTCCTGACGCCGCCCTTCGGCTGGGCCTTGTTCTTCCTGCGCAGCGTGGCGCCGCCGGAGATCACCACCGGGCACATCTACCGCGGCGTGATCCCCTTCGTCGCCATGCAGTTCGCGGCCGTGGCCATCGTCTATTTCGCGCCGGGGCTGGCCACTTGGCTGCCCCGCGCCATCGGCTGGTGAAAAAGCCCTCTCCCCCCGTTTGGGAGAGAGGGTTGGGTGAGGGGGCCTGCCCCGCGCTACGCCGCCAGCGCCGGATAATCCGTGTAGCCGCGCGCGTCGCCGCCGTAGAACGTCGCCTGGTCCGGCGCGGCCAACGGCGCATCCCGGCGCAGCCGCTCCACCAGGTCCGGGTTCGAGATGTACTTCGACCCAAAGGCCACCAGGTCGCCGCGCCCGCTCGCCAGGTCCGCCTGCGCCCGCGCCCGGTCATAACCGGCATTCAGGATGATCTTGCCGTCGAAATGCTGCCGCGCCAGGCCGATCACGTCGAAGGCCGGCTTGGCATCCAGGAAGTGCAGGTAGGCCAGCCCCTTGCCGGACAGCCCGTGGATCACCGGCGTGTAGGTGCCCTCCACATCCGGATCGGCGATGTCGTTGAACGGGTTGCCGGGGCTCAGCCGCACGCCGACCCGCGCCGGCCCGATCGCCTTGGCGGCGGCATCCGTGATCGCCAACAGGAAGCGCGCGCGGTTCTCGGCCGACCCACCCCAGCGATCGATGCGCTGGTTGCTGTTCGGCGCCAGGAACTGCCCAGGCAGGTAGCCGTTGGCGGCGTGGATCTCGACCCCGTCCAGACCGGCCGCGATGGCGTTGCGAGCAGCCTGGCCATAGGCCTCGACCAGCGCCTCGATCTCCGCCTCCTCCAGCGCGCGCGGCTGGCCGAGCGGCTTCATGCCGGAGGGCGTGTACATCTGCCCGGGCGGCGTCACGGCGGAGGGTGCCACCGGCTCCGCACCGTCCTGGAATTCCGGCAGCGAGATGCGGCCGACATGCATCACCTGGGCAAAGATCCTGCCGCCCTTGGCATGCACGGCATCGGCCACGGCGCGCCAGCCGGCCACCTGGGCTTCGCTGTAGATGCCGGGAATGTCGATGTAGCCGCGGCCATTGGCGGCGGGGGCGGTGCCCTCCGTGATGATCAGGCCGGCGGAGGCGCGCTGCGCGTAGTATTCCGCCATCAGCGCGTTGGGCAGGTTGCCCGGCGCGCGGCTGCGGGTCATCGGCGCCATGACGATGCGGTTGGCAAGGGCGATGTCACCAAGCTGGACGGGGCCGAAAAGGTCGGGTGTTGCGGTCATCGAGGCATCCTCAAGGCTGGGCGCGGCACGGATGGCGCCGCTGCGTTGAGGCGTAAGGTGGGGGTCCTGGTTGCAATGCGCCATGCGCCGGGGGCGATGCCGAACATCAGCCCTGGTGATGGAACGTAGCGCAGGCTGGTCCATTCTCGGCCACTCAGCCGGAGGAGGCGCCCCATGCCCCAACAGATTTCGGTCGTCACCCACGGCGTCGCCGACCTCGCCGCCTCCCGCCGCATCTGTGCCGGGGGCCTCGGATGGGCGCCGGTCTTCGTGACTTCGGAGATCGTCTTCTACCAGATGAACGGTCTGATGCCGGGCACCTGGCTCCGCCGCCCGATGCAGGAGGACATGCAGCGGCGCGACGCCCCGGCTTCCCCTGGGGCCGTGGCCCTCGGCCACGATGTCGGCTCGCCGAGGAGGTGGAGGCGGTGACCCCTATGACCACGCCTGGGACATCGCCTGGAACCCGGCCTGGTCGATCGACGCCGAGGGTCGCGTCACCTTCGGCGTCTAACCGCCGCGGATCACCGTGCGGATGGCGAAGCTGGACTGGATGCGCGCCACCCCCGGCATGCGGGACAGCGCCTCCTTGTGCAGGCGCTCGTAATCCGCCGCGTCGCGCGCCTCCACCCGCAGCAGGTAGTCGGCGATGCCGGTCATCAGGTAGCACTCCCGCACTTCCGGGCAGCGGCGCACGGCGTCCTCGAATCTGCGCAGATGGTCGTCCGTCTGGCGTTCCAGGGTGATCTGCACGATCACTACCACCACGCCCTGCTGCGCCGTCTCCTCCACCAGCACGGTGTAGCCGCGGATGGTGCCGCGGCTTTCCAGCAACCGCAGCCGGCGCAGGCAGGCGGAGGGCGAAAGCCCCACCGCCTCGGCCAGCGCCGCATTCGGCATGCGGCCATCGGCGCGCAGGTGGCGGATGATGGCGCGGTCCGTCTCGTCCATGCGCAACTTTCTGCGAATCAGCTGAAGATTAGTGCATTTACTGGCCCACCGCGACCGATCCTGCGTGAATCGGGCAGGAAATTCGCCGCTTCCACCGGCTATCCTGCCGCTTCGGTGCGCATGGGGGATGATGATGCGGGTGGTCGTGCTCGGCAGCGGCGTGGTGGGCGTCGCCAGCGCCTGGTACCTGGCCCAGGCCGGGCATGAGGTGACGGTCCTCGACCGCCAGCCCGCCGCCGGCATGGAGACCAGCTTCGCCAATGCCGGCCAGGTCTCGCCGGGGTATTCCGCGCCCTGGGCCGGGCCGGGCATCCCGGTGAAGGCGCTGAAGTGGCTGATGATGCACCACCGCCCGCTGGTGGTCTGGCCACTGATGGACACCCGCCTGTATGGCTGGATGGCCCGCCTGCTCGCGAACTGCACCGAGGCCGCGTACAACATCAACAAGTCCCGCATGGTGCGCCTGGCCGAATACTCCCGGGATGCGCTGCGCGACCTGCGCGGCGCCACCGGCATCCAGTACGACCAGCGCACGCAGGGCACCTTGCAGCTGTTCCGCACCCAGAAGCAGCTCGACGCCGTGGGCGCCGATACCGCCGTTCTGCGCGAAACCGGCGTGCCGCACGAGGTTCTGGACGCCGCCGGCTGCGCCGTGGCCGAGCCGGCCCTGGCCCTGGTGCCCGGCAAGTATGTCGGCGGCCTGCGCCTGCCCGGCGACGAGACCGGCGACGCCTTCCTGTTCACCCAGCGCCTGGCCGCCCTGGCCGCGGCCGCCGGCGTCACTTTCCGCCACGGCATGACCATCCAGGCGATCGAGGCCGAGGGCGGCCAGGTCACGGGCATCGCCACCGACCAGGGCCGCATCACGGCGGACCGCTACGTGGTGGCACTCGGCAGCTATGCGCCGAAGCTGCTGCGTCCCTTGGGCGTGAACGTCCCAGTATATCCCGTAAAAGGCTATTCGCTGACGCTGAAGGTGACGGACCCGGAAGCCGCGCCGGTCTCCACCGTGATGGACGAGACCTTCAAGGTCGCCATCACCCGGCTCGGCGACCGCATCCGGGTCGGCGGCACGGCGGAGATCGCCGGCTTCTCCACCACCCTGCGCGGCCCGCGCCGGCGCACGCTGGAACACTCGGTGTCCGACCTGTTCCCGCGCGGCGGCGACCCCGCCACCGCCAGCTTCTGGACCGGCCTGCGCCCGATGACGCCGGATGGCACGCCGGTGGTGGGGCCGACACGCTACCCGAACCTGTTCCTCAACACCGGCCACGGCACGCTGGGCTGGACCATGGCCTGTGGCTCCGGCCGCGTGCTGGCGGACCTCATCAGCGGCAAGGCGCCGGAGATCGACGCCGCCGACCTGGCGCTGACCCGCTACGCCGCCTGAGCCAGCCGCCCGGCCACGAACTCCAGCCGGTCCTGGCCCCAGAAGATGTCCTCGCCGATCACGTAGGTCGGCGCGCCGAAGACGCCGCGGGCCAGCGCGGCCTCGCTGTCCGCCTGCCGCATCGCGGCCCAGCGCGGGTCCTCCGCCAGCGCCGTGACGGCGGCGGCGTCGAGCCCGGCCTCGCCGACCAGGCGCTCCAGCGTGGCGCGATCCGCCGGGTTCGCCTCCTCCTCCCACAGCGCCTTCAGGATGCGGTGCGCCAGGCGCAGGGCCGGGGCGTCGCCCTGGGTTTCGCGCACCGCGATGACGCAGGCGGCCGAGAACGCCTCGTCGCAGGGAAAGTGCTTCGGCTGCAGGTGGATCGGGATGCCCAGCGCCTCCCGCCACCGCCGCAATTCCTGCATGCGGTAGGCTTGGCGTTGCGGGCTGCGCTTGTGCAGCGGAAGCCCGCCGGAGGCGGGAAATACGGCCCCGCCGAAATCGCAGGGGATCGGGCGGATGGTGGCCCCGTGCCGGGCCGCCAGCGCCTCAATCCGCGCCGCGCCCAGATGAGTCCAGGGGCTGCCGAGGGACAGGTAGTAGTCGATGTGCATCGCCATCATCCTTTCACGTCGCGCAGCGGTATCACCCGGCCCATGGCGCAGGACACCGCATCGCCGATGCCGAAGGCGGGGCTGGCCGCCGGCGTCACCACGAACAGCATGCCCGCCGCCGTCTCCACCTCATACTCCCGCGTCTGGCCGAGGAAGGCGGCGCGCTGGATGCGGCCCGGCAGGCCGGGCGTGCCCTCCGGCTGCGGCAGGATGGATTCCGGCCGCACCGCGATCTGCGCCGGCCCGGCCGGATGCGCCCGCATCGCCACGTCCAGCGCGACGCCACCGAGCGCGATGCGCCCCGGCCCCAGCACCTCCCCGGCCACCACATTCGCCTCGCCCATGAAGTCGGCGATGAAGGCGTCCGCCGGGTCGTCGTACAGCTCGGTCGGCGTGCCCATCTGCGCGATGCGCCCGGCGCGCATGACGCAGACCAGGTCGGAGACGGCCAGCGCCTCCTGCTGGTCATGCGTCACATAGACGACCGAGAGGCCGAGCTTGCGTTGCAGGTCGCGGATATCCTCCCGCACCCGCCGCCGCAGCCGCGCATCGAGGTTGGACAACGGCTCGTCGAACAGCAGCACCTTCGGCCGCAGCACCAGCGCGCGTGCCACCGCGACGCGCTGCTGCTGGCCGCCCGAAAGCTCGGAGGGCAGGCGCTGGCCCAGCCCCTCCAGCCCCAGCGTCGTCAGCATCGCATTCGCCTCCGCCTCGGCGGAGGGCTTGCGGGCGCCGTTGACGAGCAGGCCGTAGGACACGTTCTCCAGCACGTTCATGTGCGGGAACAGCGCGTAGGACTGGAACACCATCGCGATGCGTCGTTCCGCGGCGGCAAGGCCGGTGACGTCGCGCCCCTCGATCTCGATCCGCCCGCCGGTCGGCAGCTCCAGCCCCGCGACCAGGCGCAGCGTCGTCGTCTTGCCGCAGCCCGAAGGCCCCAGCAGCGTCACCAGCGCGCCGCGCGGCAGTTGGAACGAAACCTCATCCACCGCGCGCACCAGGCCGAAGGCCTTGGTCACCCGATCGAAGTTGATGGAGATGTCGGACATCGGCTCAGGCTCCGGCGCGGATGGGTGGCGCCACCACGGCGACGGCGCGCCGCCCGGTCTGAACCCGCCCGACGAGTTTCTCGATGCCCAGCACCATCACCAGCATGATGAGGATCAGCACCGTGGAATAGGCGATGGCCAGCGCCATCTCCCCGGCCTCCACGCGCCCGACGATGTAGACGGTGGCGAGGTTGTGCCGCGCCGAGACCAGGAAGATCACGGCCGAGACCGCCGTCATCGCGGTGACGAAGGAATAGGCCAGTGCGGTGACGATGGCCGGCCGCAGCAGCGGCAGCACCACGCGGCGCAGCGTGTCGAAGGCGCCGCCGCCCATGGTGGCGGAAGCCTCGTCCAGCGACTTGTCGATCTGCGCCAGCGCCGCGATGCCGCCGCGCACGCCGACCGGCAGGTTGCGGAAGACGAAGCAGAGGATGAGGATCAGCGCCGTGCCGGTGAGTTCGACCGGCGGCACGTTGAAGGCCATGATGTAGGACACGCCGACCACGGTGCCGGGAATGGCGAAGGACAGCATGGTCATGAACTCCAGCCCGCGCCGGCCGGGGAACACCTGCCGCGCGATCAGCCAGGCGAGCAGGATGCCGAGCCCCGCCGTCAGCGGCGCGGCGATGGCCGCGACCTGGATGGTGGTGAACAGGCTGTCCCAGGCGCTGCCGATGAAGGCGGGCCCGTCGAACCAGCCGATCTCGAAGCCGGTGCCGAGGTGTCGCCAGGTGAAGGACAGATCGCCGCGGCCGATGTCGTGCACGAAGCCGCCGACCAGGATGATGCCGTAGACGGCGGCGGTGAAGATCATCCACGGCCACACCACCACGGAACACGCCAGCTTCAGCCCCTTCGGCAGCGGCGCCGGCAGCCCGCTGTCGCCCTTGCCCGTCACCGTGGTGTAGCGACGTTTGCCGAGCCACAGCGCCTGCAGCGCGAAGACGCCAAGGGTGATCGCCAGCAGCAGCAGCGCCAGCGCCGCAGCCCGCCCCGGATCATGCCGCGCGCCGGCGATGGCGAAGAAGATGCGCGTCGACAGGACGTCGAAATCGCCGCCGAGCACCAGCGGGTTGCCGAAATCCGCCAGGCTTTCGACAAACCCGAGCAGGAAGGCCGCCGCCAGCGCCGGCTTCAGCAGCGGCCAGGTGACCGTGCGGAACACCACCCGCCGCTTCGCGCCCATGGTGGAGGCGGCTTCCTCCAGGCTCGGCGCGATGGCGCGCAGCGCGCCGTCCAGCAGCAGGAAGGCGATCGGCGCCTGCGCCAGGATCTGCGCCAGCAGCACGCCGGGCAGGCCGTAGATCCAGCGCGAGCGCGGGATGTCGAACCAGTCCCACATCAGGCCGGTGACGATGCCGGTGCGGCCGAACAGCACGATCAGCGCCAGCGACACCACGAATGGCGGCGTGATCAGCGGCAGGATGGTCATGGCGCGGAAGGCGCCGGAGCCGAGCGGCCCGCGCCGCACCCCGCCGCGCACCGCCAGCAGCGCGAAGGCGAGGCCGAGCAGGGTGGAGATCACCGCCGTCAGCGTCGCCAGCAGCAGCGTGTTCCACACCACGCCGCAGCCCTGGGAGGTGGACAGGCAGGCGAGGCTCCAGGCCTCCGGGGCGGCCAGTCGCGCACCGAAGGCGGCGGGGGCGAAGCGGCCGTCCTCGTACAGCGCGGCGGACAGCATGGTGACCAGCGGCAGGAACACGAACAGCACCAGCAGGAAGCCGCAGCCGCAGACCAGGAAGGCCACGAAGGCATCCGCGCCGAAATTTCCACGCGCGGCCAGTCCCGCGGCAACCAGCCCGATGCCGCCCCCCAGCACCAGCAGCGCGCCCCAGCCCAACGAGGGTTGCGGCGGCGGCGCACCCAGCAGCGGCGCCAGCCAGGACCATTCCAGTCCGTTCAGCCCGATGGCGTAGCCGGTGCCGAGCACGGCCAGCACCAGCCCGGCACCGACCGCCAGCAGCAGCCCGCCGGACGCGCTTCGGCGCAGCGCGCCGGGCGCTGCCACCGCCAGCAGCAGCGCCACTGGCCACAGCCACCAGCGCGCGCCCGTCGCCAGCAGCACCGCGAGCGGCGCCGCCGTGCCGCCGGGCCAGGCGGGAAGTTCGGAAAACCCGTCCTGCAGGCCATGCCAGGGGGCGATGAAAAGCCCGAAGGCGGCGCAGGCCAGCGCCGCCCGGGCCAGGGTCGAAGCCCCCATGGCGTCAGAGCCTATCCAGGATGGTCATGCGCGGGCCGGGCCGGGTGTCAGCCCCGGCCCCATCCCACAAGGATCAGCGCGCGCCGGCGCGAACTTCGCGTTCCCAGCGGCTGATCACGCGCGTGCGCTCCGCCGCCGAACCCCATTTCGCAAAGTCGTAGTCGATCAGGCGGATATTCTCGAAGCGCGGCGCCTGCGGCGGGATCGGCGCGTTGCGGTTGGAGGGAAGCTGGAAGGAATTGGCCTGGCCGGCGATGGCCTGCGCCTCCGCGCTCAGCGCCCAGTCATAGAAGCGCTGCGCGTTTTCCATGTTCCGCGCGCCGCGGATGATGGACATGGAGCCGATCTCGTAGCCGGTGCCTTCGCAGGGGGCGACGATCTCGACCGGCGCGCCGTTGATCTTCTGGCTGACCGCATCGTGCAGGAAGGTGATGCCGACCAGCGTCTCGCCGGTTGCCGCCGCGCGCGCCGGGGCGGCGCCGCTGCGGGTGTACTGGTTCACGTTGCGATGCATCGCCTTGAGGAAGGTGAAGGCCGGCTCCTCTCCCATCACCTGCAGCAGCGTCGCCAGCATGGTGTAGGCGGTGCCGCTGGTGTTGGGGTCCGCCACCTGGATCTCGCCGCGGAATTCCGGGCGGGCCAGGTCCGCCCAGCAGGTCGGCGCGGCGATGCGGCGGCGCGCCAGTTCCGGCGCGTTGTAGGAATAGCCGAGCGCGCCGGCATAGATGCCGATGGTGCGGTGCCGCGCCTGTTCCGCCTGGCGCGTCGCCCAGGGGTGCAGTTCCGACATGCGGGGGGAGCGATATTCGGCGGTCAGGTTCTCCTCCGCCGCCTGCATGTGCGGGTCGCCGGTGCCGCCCCACCACACGTCGCCGCGCGGGTTCGCCGCCTCGGCGCGGATCTGCGTCATGGTCTCGCCGGAGGATTTGCGGGTCATGGCGACGCGCACGCCGGTGGCACGCTCGAAGGCCTGCATCATCGGCCGGCACCATTCCTCCTGCACCGAGCAATAGACGGTCAGGTTGCCTTGGGCACTGGCGGCGGCAGGCAGCAGGGTGGAGAAGGCGGCGGCAAGGCCGGTCGCCAGCAGATGGCGGGTCGTAATGGGCATGGACGGAGACCTCCGGGGTGGCGACCGGCCTTATCGGGCCGGTTCGCGATCTTGTTTGTGACGGTCAGGTTAAGCTGTTGCGACGGCGGCCCTCAAGCCTCCATCAACGCGGAAAGCTGTGCTGCGAGGCCCGGCGCGCCGATGCCGATGGGATTGCCCTCCCCGATCCAGTCGCCCTGGTCGAAGCCGTTGATCCAGCAGCCGGCCTCCCGCGCGATGGCGACCGCAGCGCAGGCGTCCCAGGAGTTGATGTGCCGCTCGATATAGCCATCGAGCCGCCCCACCGCAGATTCCACCAGGCCGAGCGTGCCGGAGCCACCGACGCGCAGGCCGGCGCCCGCAGCCATGGCGCGCTGCGACAGGTCGTGGAAGGCGGCCAGCGGCCGGCGCATGGACCAGCCGACCTCGATGATGGCGCGGCGCATGTCCGTGGTGGTGGCGGGGCGGATCGGCTGGCCGTTCAGCGTCGCGCCGCAACCTTCGGCGCCGACGAAGACCTCGGCCGGTGCATAGCGGGCGATGGCGCCCAGCACGGCGCGGCCACCCCGTGCCATGCCGATGGAGACGCACCACCGGTCGCTGCCGCGGGAGAAGTTGGAGGTGCCGTCGATCGGGTCGAGGATCCACACCGGCCCGTCGCCCACCGCGACGCCGCCCTGTTCCTCGCCGATGATCGCATCATCCGGAAAGTGCTGCGCCAGCCTGGCGCGGATGAAGGTCTCCGTCGCGCCATCGGCTTCGGTGAGGAAATCCTGCGCGCCCTTGAAGGTGGTCTCCGCCAGGCCGTTGGCGCGCATCTGCCAGGCCAGCGCGGCGGCGGCCTCCGCGATGGCGGCGGCAACCTGCATGCGGTGCTGCAACTCGGATTTCGTCACGTATAGGCTCCCATCACGTTCTGGTCGAAGTCGATCAGGGCGCCGGTCATCATCTCCGCAGCGTCCGACAGCAGGTAGGTGGCGAGGCCCGCGACGTCCGAGGGCCGGATCAGCCGGCCGAAGGGCTGCGCCGGTTCCGACGTCTCCAGCCAGTCCGGCGGCCGACCGTCGCGCGCCTGGATGGCGTGCTCGCCGGGCGTGTCGGCCCAGCCGATGTTCAGGCCGTTCACCCGGATGCGGTGCTCCCGCAGGCCGAGGGCGGTGTTCTTGGTCAGCGTCGCCAGCGCGCCCTTGGAGGCGGAATAGGCCGTCAGGAAGGGCTGCCCGCCATGGCTTGACATGGTGATGATGTTGACCACCGAACCCGGCCGCTTCGCCGCCACCAGGCGCCTGGCGAAGTCCTGCGTCAGCTGGAACGGCGCGCGGGCGTTCACCGCGAACAGCCGGTCCCACAGCGCCACATCGGTGTCGAGGATGGTGCCGCGGTCGGTCAGCCCTGCCGCATTCACCAGCCCATCCATCAGCCCCAGGGCCGCTTCGGCCTGTTCGACAATGCGGGCCGTGGCCGCGACATCCGCCAGGTCCGCCCGCACGAAATGTGCTGCCGTGCCCAGGCCGCGCAGCGCCTCCGCCACCTTCGCGCCACGGGTCGCGTCGCGCCCGGTGATGCAGATGGCCGCGGCGCCGGCCTTCGCGGCAGCTCGGGCGATGCCCTCTCCGATGCCCTGCGTGCCGCCGGTGACCAGGATGCGGCGGCCGGCCAGTGAAATCCTCATCCGAGCCGCACCGGCCGGCCGTCCTGCATCGACCGCAGCGCGGCATCCGCCAGCACCAGCGCCTGCCGCCCGTCCTCCGCGCCCACCGGCATCGGCGTGCCGTCCCGAATTGCGTCGAGAAACGCGGAAAGCTCGATCCGGTAGGCCTCGGCATAGCGTTCCAGGAAGAAGTGCAGCGGCTTGTCGTGGGTCACGGCCGTGGCATCCGCCTGTTCGACCGTGGTGCCGATTCGATTGCCGGCGATCAGCCGCCCGCCGCTGCCATGCACCTCCACCCGCTGGTCGTAGCCATAGGCGGCGCGGCGGCTGTTGTTGATATGCGCCATGCGGCCGGAGCCGGTCTTCATCACGATCATCGCGCTGTCGATATCGCCGGCCTCGGCGATGGCCGGGTCGACCAGGCAGGCGCCGGTGGCGAAGATCTCCACCGGCTCCTCGCCAAGCATCCAGCGCGCCATGTCGAAATCATGGATCGTCATGTCGCGGAACAGCCCGCCGGAGACCTTGATATAGGCGAGCGGCGGTAGGCCGGGATCGCGGCTCGTGATCACCACCTGCTCGACCCCCCCGATGGCGCCGGCCTGGATTCGCCGGTGCAACTCGGCAAAGTTCGGGTCGAAGCGGCGGTTGAAGCCGACCAGCATCGGCACGCCGGCCCTGGCCACCGCCTCCAGGCAGGCATCGACCCGCGCGAGCGACAGGTCGATCGGCTTCTCGCAGAAGATCGCCTTGCCGGCGCGGGCGGCGGCGATGACGAGGTCCGCATGGGTGTCGGTCGAACTGGCGATGATCACCGCGCCGACCTCGGGGTCCGCCAGCGCCGTGGCCGTGTCGCTGACCCGGGCACCATGCCGCGCCGCCAGGGCCTCCGCCGCCGGGGCGTGGACGTCGACCACATGGCGCAGGCTGGCCCGCCCGCTGGCCGCCAGGTTGGCCGCGTGGATGGCGCCGATGCGGCCGGCGCCGAACTGTGCGAAATGCAGCATGCTTGTTCCCGAGTGGCCGCTTGTGGGGCCTGTCATCAAACCGTAACACTGGCCCTTCCGTCGTTCCGGCGGAAGACCGCCGAGGACGTCCAGGACCGAAATCATGGGCACCATACGCCTGACTGCCGCCGAGGCCACCTGGCGCTTCCTCGCCGCCCAGATGACGGAGGTGGAGGGCCGCACCGTGCCGCTGTTCGGCGGGGTCTGGGCGATTTTCGGCCACGGCAACGTGGCGGGATTGGGCCCGGCGCTGCACGCCATGGGCAAGGCCTTGCCGGCCTTCCGGGCGCACAATGAACAGGCCATGGCGCATGCCGCCATCGCCTATGCCCGCACCCAGGCGCGGCGCCGGATGATGGCCTGCACCACCTCCATCGGGCCGGGCGCGACCAACATGGTCACGGCGGCGGCGCTGGCGCATGTGAACCGGCTGCCGGTGCTGCTGCTGCCCGGCGACGTCTTCGCCGGCCGCGGCCCCGACCCGGTGCTGCAGCAGGTGGAAAGCCTCAGTGACGGCACCGTCTCCGCCAATGACTGCTTCCGCCCGGTCTCCCGCTACTTCGACCGCATCATGCGGCCAGAGCAGCTTCTGGCGGCGCTGCCCGCAGCGCTGCGGGTGCTGACGGACCCGGCGGAGTGCGGCCCCGCCACCATCGCCTTCCCGCAGGACGTCCAGACCGAGGCCTTCGACTGGCCCACCGAGTTCTTCCGCAAGCGCCTGCACCGCCCCCGCGCGCCGGAACCGGACCAGCACGAACTGCGCGAGGCCGTGGCCCTGCTGCGGGAGGCAAAGCGGCCGCTGATCCTGGCGGGCGGCGGCGTGAAATATGCGGGCGCGGAGGCCGCGCTGGCCGATTTCGCGCATCGCCACGGCGTGCCGGTGGCGGAAACCCAGGCCGGCAAGGGCAGCCTGCCCTGGGATCATCCCCGCAATGCCGGCGCCATCGGCGTCACCGGCAGCACCGCCGCCAATGCGCTGGCGGAGAAGGCGGATGTGGTGCTGGCCATCGGCACCCGCCTCGCCGACTTCACCACCGGATCGCGCGCGCTGTTCCCGGCGGCGAGGCTGATCGGCCTGAACGTCGCGGGCTTCGATGCCGGCAAGCACGGCGCGCTGCCACTGGTGGCGGATGCCGCGCGCGGATTGGCGGCGCTGGATGCTGGCCTTGGTCGCTGGGACGCGCCGCGGCCCTGGCAGGAAAAGGCCGTGACGGCGACCGGCCGCTGGCACCGCAGCGTGGAGCGCATCACCGCCGCGCCGAAGCCACGCGATCCCGCGCTGCCCTCCGATGCGCAGGTGCTGGGCGCGGTGAACCGCGCGATGCCGGACGACGGCATCATGGTCTGCGCCGCCGGCGGCCTGCCGGGCGAGTTGCACAAGCTGTGGCGGGCGACGCATCCGGCCTCCTACCACGTCGAATACGGCTTCTCCTGCATGGGCTACGAGATCGCCGGCGGGCTGGGCGTGAAGCTGGCGGCGCCGAAGCGGGAGGTGGTGGTGCTGGTCGGCGATGGCAGCTACCTGATGATGAACAGCGAGATCGCGACAAGCGTCATGCTCGGCGCGAAGCTGACCATCGTGGTGCTGGACAATCGCGGCTTCGGCTGCATCAGTCGTCTGCAGCGCGCCTCGGGCGGCGAGCCGTTCCTGAACCTGCTGCCGGATGCCGCGCCGCGCGTGGATTTCGCTGCGCATGCGAAGGCGCTGGGCGCGCATTCTGTGAAGGTCGATGGCATCGCCGGGCTGGAGATCGCACTGCCGAAGGCGCTGTCCAGCAAGCGCACCAGCGTCGTGGTGATCGACACCGACCCGGCCGCCAGCACGGCGGAAGGCGGCGCCTGGTGGGACGTGCCGGTCAGCGCGGCGCCGCGTGGGCCGGCGCAGGTGGCGGCGCGGCAGGGCTATGAGGCGGCGCGGCGCAAGCAGGGGGTTCAGTGACGATGAAGGTGCGGCTCGGGATCAACCCGCTGACCTGGACGAATGACGACATGCCGGAACTCGGCGCGGAGACTCCGCTGGAGACCTGCCTGGCGGAGGCGAAGCTGGCGGGCTTCGCCGGTGTCGAACTCGGCAACAAGTTCCCCCGCATCGCCGCGCAGTTGCGCCCGATTCTGGACCAGCATGGCCTGGCGCTGGTCTCCGGCTGGTACGGCTCGCGCCTGCTGGAGCGCGACGTGGAGGCCGAGATGGCCGAGGCCGAGCCGCACATCGCATTGCTCTCGGCGCTGGGCTGCACCGCGATGGTGCATTGCGAGGTCACCGGCAGCGTGCACGGCGAAAAGCAGACCCCGCTGCACCACCGCCCGGTGCTGACGGCCGCGCAGTGGGATGTGCTGCTGCCGCGCCTGGACGAGATGGCGCGCCGCCTGCGCGACCGTGGCCTCGCCATGGCCTACCACCACCACATGGGCACGGTGATCGAGGCGGAGTCGGAGGTGGACCGGCTGATGGAGGGCACGCGCGACGTCGGCCTGCTGCTCGACACCGGCCACCTGACCTTCGCCGGCGGCGACCCGGTGCGCGCCGCGCAGCGCCATGCGGCGCGGGTGGTGCATGTGCATTGCAAGGACATCCGCGCCACCGTGATGCAGGACGTGCTGCGCAGGAACCTGTCCTTCCTGGACTCCGTGCTGGAAGGCGTCTTCACCGTCCCCGGCGATGGCTGCGTCGACTACCCCGCGGTCCTGCGGCACCTGCCGGACTACGAGGGCTGGCTGGTGGTGGAGGCCGAGCAGGACCCGGCGCGCGCGCATCCGCTGACCTACGCGCGGATGGGCCACGACTACCTGGCGCAATTCACCTGATGCCCGCCCGCATGAAGGACTGCACGAACTGACGCTGAAACAGCAGGAAGCCGAGCAATAGCGGTGCCGAAGTCATCAGCGTCGCCGCGCTGATGATCGCCCAGTCGATGCCCTGGTCCGTCGAGGCGAAGACCGAAAGCCCCACCGTCAGCGGCCGCGTCTCGACGCTGTTGGTGATGACCAGCGGCCAGAGGAAGTTGTTCCAGTGGTAGGACACGCTGGTCAGCCCGTAGGCCAGGTAGGTCGGCTTCGCCAGCGGCACATAGACCCGCAGCAGGATGCCAAGCGTGCCGCAGCCCTCCACCCGCGCGGCTTCCTCCAATTCCTTCGGCACCTGCTTGAAGGTCTGCCGCAGCAGGAAGATGCCGAAGGCGCTGGCCATGTAGGGCAGGCCGATCGCCAGGATGGTGTCCACCAGGCCTAGCGTCCGCATGCTGCGGTAGTTCTCGACCAGCAGGATGTCCGGCATGATCATCAACTGCACCAGCACCAGCGCGAACAGGATGCCGCTGCCGGGAAAGCTGCCGCGCGCGAAGGCGAAGGCGGCCAGCGTGCACAGCACGAACTGCGCCACCAGCACCATCGTCACCAGCGCGAAGGTATTGAGGAAGTAGCGCGCGAAGGGCGCCGCATCCCAGGCGGCCCTGAAGTTCTCCAGCGTCAGCGGCGCGAACAGCTCGAACCGCGTCGAATAGCCGGTGGGGTGGATCGCGGCCCAGATCGCGTAGAGCAGCGGCGCGACCCAGACCAGCGCCAGCAGCCAGGCCGCGGCGGTCTCCAGCAGGCGGGTCGCCTTCATCGGTAGTGCACCCGCTTCTCCGCGAAGATGAACTGCAGCGCCGCCGTCGCCGCCAGGATCACCAGCAGGATGACGGTGAGCGCGGAGGCCGTCGCCGTATCCCAGAAGCGGAAGCCGACCTCGTAGATGTAGGTCAGCAGCAGCGCCGTGGCGTTGTCCGGCCCGCCGCGCGTCATGACGATGATGTGGTCCACCAGCCGGAAGCCGTTGATCACGGCGTTCACCGCGATGAACAGCGTGGTCGGCCCGAGCAGCGGCAGCGTGACGCGGAAGAACACTCGGGCGCGGGAGGCACCCTCGATGGCGGCAGCCTCGTACAAATTGGGCGGAATGGCCTGCAACGCGGCGAGGTAGAAGATCATGAAGAAGCCGGCCTCCTTCCAGACCGCCACCACGATCATCGCGCCCAGCGCCGTCTCCCGCTGCCCGATCCAGTTGGTCGGCCCCCAGCCGAACAGGAAGCGCGTGACCTGGTCGAGCAGCCCATAATCCGGCGTGTAGAAGAACAGCCAGAGGTTCGCCACCGCGATCATCGGCAGCACGGTCGGCGTGAAGAAGGCGATGCGCAGCGCGGTGCGCCCCCGCATCTTGCCGTTCACCCACAGCGCCATCGCCAGCGCGATGCCGATCGACAGCGGAATCGTGGCGCCGGCGTAGATCAAATTGTTCCACAGCGCCTGCCAGAACACCGGGTCATCGGCGAGTGCCGTGTAGTTCTCCACGCCGATGAAGCGCGCGGGCCGGTTGGCCCGCGGCGTGGTGAACAGCGAATGCCAGAAGGTGGCGATCGCCGGGTAGTGCGTGAAGCCGACCAGCAGCACCAGCGCCGGGCTCAGCAGCAGCCAGGCGTGCAGCGTGGTGCGGGACGGCATCCGCCTCAGGCCCGCCGGAACGGTCGCAGCACGCGGGTCGCCTCGGCCTGCGTGTCCGCCATGGCCTGCTGCGCCGTCTTGGAGCCGGCCAGCAATGCCTGGAGGTTGTCGTTCAGCGCCTTGTAGACGCGCTGGTTCTCATAGGTCGAAAGCTCCCCGGTCGCGACCGGGATCTGGTCCTTGGCGACCAGCGCGGCCGGCACCTGCTCGGTATGCTTGCGCAGCGCCTCGGTCGCCCAGGCATCCTCGCGCACCGCCAGGTAGCCGGTGCGGATGCACCAATCCGCCGCCATCTCCGGCGCCGTCACATGGCGGATGAAGCGCAGCGCCGCCGCGCGTTCGGCCGGGCTGGCGTTCTTGAAGATGTAGAGGTTGCCGCCGCCGACCACGGTGCGCGGGCCTTCCTTGCCGGGCAGGCCGGCGACGCCGAAGTTGAAGCGCGCGTTGGTGCGCATGTTGGTCAGGTTGCCGGTGGTCGAATAGATCATCGCCGCCGTCTGGTTCAGGAAGTCCGGCGCCAGCACCGCCCAATCCGTCTGGCCCTGCGGCGTGATGCGGTGCGTGAAGGCCAGGTCGCGCCAGAAATTCGCGGCTTCCACGGCGCGCGGATCCGTGAAGTACACCTCCGTTCCCGCATCGTTCATCAGCTTGTGGCCGACCTGGTTCGCCAGCGCGCCAAAGGTCCACTGCCCGTTGCCGCTGCTGTTGGACAGCTTGACGCCCCAACGCCCGTCCTTCGTCAGCGCGCGGCCGGCCTCGACAAGCTGCGCCCAGGTGCGCGGCGGCGCCTCCGGGTTCAGCCCGGCCGCCTGGAACAGGTCCTTGTTGTAGAAATACACGCTGGTGGAGCGTTGGAACGGCACCGACCAGGTCTTCTGCTCGGCGCGGCTGTTCGCCATGAAGGCGGGGAAGAAGCCGCCGAGCCAGTCCTGCACGCCGGCGCTTGCATCCACCTCCTCGACCGGGGCCAGGATGTCCATGTCCCGCAGGCTGTGCAGTTCGGCGGCCAGCAGGACCGAGAAATGCGGGCCGCTGCCGCCGCGGATGGCGGTGACGGCCTTGGTCAGCGTCTCGCCATAGGACCCGGCATAGACCGGGTTCACCTTGATGCCGCTCTCGCGCTGGAAGCTCTCGCAGTAGCCGTCGATGATGCGCGGGATCGGCCCGCCCACCGCGATCGGGAAGTAGAAGGTCAGCTCGCGCACATTCTGCGCCGCGCCGATGCGCGGCGCCGCGAGCAGGCCGGCGCCGGCGACCAGCGCGGCGCGACGTGTGATGCGTGTCATGGCGATGTCTCCTTCGGGTTCAGCGGTAGCTGCGAAGAATGCGCTCGGCCTCGGCCTGCGCATCGGCCATGGCGGGGCCTGCCTGCTTGCGGCCGGTCAGCGCGGCCTGGAGGTTGTCGTTCAGCGCCTTCGTCACGCGCTGGTTCTCCTGCGTCGAAAGCTCCGCCACCGCGTGCGGCAGCTGGTCGCGCGCCACGGCGGCGGGCGGGAACTCCGCGACATAGGCGCGCATCGCCGGCGTCTCGAAGGCCGCGGGCGTCACGGCGACATAGCCGGTGTCGATGCCCCATTGCGCGGCGCGTTCCGGCGTCGTCAGGAAGCGCGCGAACTTCACCGCGCCTTCGCGCTGCGCCGCATTGGCCGATTTGAACAGGTACAAATTGCCGCCGCCGGTCGGGCTGCCGCGGCGCTTGCCGGCGGGCAGCATGCCGACGCCGAAGGGGAAGGGGGCGTTGCGGCGGACATTGGTCAGGTTGCCGGTGGTGGTCCACATCATCGCCACCTTGCGCTCGAAGAAGTCGCGCGGCGTGGTGCCCCACTCGACGATGCCGGGCGGATGCACGCGGTGCTTCATCGCCAGGTCCATCCAGTATTGCAGCGCCTCCGCCACCTTCGGGTCGGCGAAGTTGGTGCGCGTGCCCTCGGCGTTCATCAGCCGCACGTCGTTCTGCGTCGTCAGCCCCTGGAACAGCCAGTAGGGGAAGCCGGAGGACGGGATCTGCATGCCCCACTGGCTGGCGGCGTCACCCTGGCGCTTGGTCAGCTTCTGCGCGAAGTCCACCTGCTGCGCCCAGTCGGCCGGCGGCGTCTCCGGGTCGAGCCCGGCCTCCCGGAACGCCTCCTTGTTCCAGTACATCACCACGGTCGAGCGCTGGAACGGGACGCCCCAGGTCTTGCCCGCGGTGCGGCTGTTCTCCAGGAAGCTCGGATAGAAGCCGTCGAGCCAGGCGCGATCGACACCCGGCAGGTCGTCCCAGGCCAGCACCGCATCCTCGCCGATCAGCGTGAAGATATCGACGGCCAGCAGGCACGCCATCTGCGGCGCATCGCCACCACGCATCGCCGTCAGCGTCTTCGTCAGCGTGTCCTGGTAGGACCCCGCATAGATCGGCTTCACCCGGAAGCCCGGGTTCTCGCGGGCGAAATCCTCGCAATAGCCGTCGATGATGCGGGTGATCGGGCCACCGACCGCGATCGGGTAGTTGAACACGATCTCCACCGGCGCCTGCGCCCGCAATGCGGGTGCGGAGAGCAGCGGGGCGGCGGCAAGGCCGCCAAGGGCGAGGCGTCGCGTGATGGTCATGGCAAGATGTCTCCCAGGATCAGGCGAGGGCGGATTGGCGCACCGGTTCCGGCATCCGCCGTCCGGTCGCCGTGTCGAACAGGTGCAGCGCCGGCGGCAGGCGCAGCCGCAGCGTGGTGTTGGCGGGCATGGCGTGGTGGCCGGGGATGCGCGCCTGCATCACCTCCGCGCCGTCCCCCACGGCGCAGGCCAGCACCGTCTCCGCGCCGAGGAACTCGGCCGCCAGCACGCGCACCGGCAGGCCGGCGCCCTCGGTCGGCACCACTTCCTCCGGCCGGATGCCGAGCGTGGCCCCGGCCGCGTCCCGCGATGCCACCGCCACGCCCGGCGCGCCCGCCACCTCCGCGCCCTGCGCGCCGGGCACCAGCCGCAGCAGGGACATCGGCGGGGTGCCGATGAAGCTTGCGGCGAAGGTGGTGGCGGGGCGGGCGTAGAGTTCGGCCGGCGTCGCATCCTGCTCGACATGGCCGTCGCGCATCAGCACCACCTGGTCGGCCATGCTCATCGCCTCGGCCTGGTCGTGGGTGACGTAGACCATCGTGATGCCGAGGCGCTGTTGCAGCGCGCGGATCTCGCGCCGCATCTCGGCACGCAGCTTGGCGTCGAGGTTCGACAGCGGTTCGTCCATCAGGCAGATCGGCGCCTGCGCCACCACGGCGCGGGCCAGCGCCACGCGCTGCTGCTGGCCGCCGGAAAGCTGGCTCGGCCGGCGGTCGAGCAGCGACGCCAGCCCCATCATCTCGGCAGTCCGCTTCAAACGGGCCTGGCGTTCGGCGCTCGGGACGCTGCGCGCGCGCAGGCCGAAGACGATGTTCTCCGCCACCGACAGGTGCGGGAACAGCGCGTAGGACTGGAACACCATGGCGATGCCGCGCGCGGCCGGCGGCAGGGCGGAGGCCTCGCGGCCATTGATGAAAAGCTGCCCCGCCGTCGGCGCCTCCAGCCCCGCCACCACCCGCAGCAGGGTGGACTTGCCGCAGCCGGACGGCCCCAGCAGCACCACGAAAGTCCCGGGCCGGGCCGCCAGCGTCACCTGCTGCAAAGCCTGGGTCGCGCCGAAGGACTTGGCGATGCCCTGGAGGCGAATCTCGCCAGGCGAGGCGGGTGTATCTGGCATGCCGGGCGTTTAGCCTCTTGTCGTGACAGTGCGATGACAGTCCGAGGTTAGGCCGATGACAGCGCCGGAGGCGAGGGGGTTTCCATTGGCATCGCCGCGACTTCATCCAACAGCCAGTCCCAGAAGGCGTCGCCGCGGTCCCGGGCCGCACCGGGCGGCAGCAGCAACCAGTAGTGGTCGCCGGTCGCCGCCAGCACCGGCGACAGCCGCCTGAGGCGCCGCCGCCGCACATCCTCCTCGACGAAGCCCGGCGGGCTGATGACGGCGCCGAGACCCTCCAGCGCCGCCTGGATCGCCAGCGAGCTGCTCTCGAACAGCAGCGGCGGTGCGGCCGGGATGGGCAAGCCGGCGGCGGCGAACCAGCAGGCCCAGTCGCGCGGCCGCACCCGGCTGCCGAGCAGCGTCAACTGCCCGAGGCCCAGCCGCGCCGCGCCGGGGGCCGCATAGGGCGCGACATCGACTTGTTGCAGCCGCACCGCCCCGCGCGCCGGCGGCGCCCCGGCCGGGCCGCTGCGGATCGCCGCATCCAGCCCCTCCCGCGCGAAATCCACCACGGGCGTGGTGGAGGTGACCACCTCGACCTCGACCCCCGGATGCCGCGTCCGGAAGCGCGGCAGGCGCGGGATCAGCCAGCGCATTGCCCAGGTGGTGTAGGCCCGCACCCGCAGCGGCGGCGCGGCGGCGCCCTGCAGGGCCAGGGTCGCGGCGGCGATGGCGCCGAAGGCTTGTTGCAGCGCCGCGGCATAGCGCAGGCCGTCATCGGTCAGCCGCAGCGCATTGGCGCCGCGATGCACCAGCGTCACGCCGAGCGCCGCCTCCAATTCCCGGATCCGCCGGCTGACCGCGGGCTGGGTCAGGTTCAGCCGCGCGCCGGCCGCGGTCAGGCTGCCGGTCTCCGCCACCAGGGCGAAGGTACGCAGCGCGATCAGCGGCGGCAGGGCGTCCGGCATGGGGCGAGCATAAGCCACACTTGGGGTAGGGCAAGCATCCCGGGCTGGCCTTCGCCGTGGCGACGGGCGAAACACCACCCTGCGCGGACCCGCCTGAAGGCCCGCCACCAAACGGAGGAAATTCGCATGATGAACCGGCGCACAGCCCTGCTGGCCCTGGCCGCTCCCGCCCTCATCCCCCGCACCGCCGGCGCACAAAGCTTCCCGACGCGCCCGGTGCGCATGGTCATTCCCTTCACCGCCGGCGGCAGCAACGACGTGGTCGGGCGCATGCTCGGCGACGCCATGGCGCAGCGGCTCGGCCAGCCCGTGGTGGTGGAGAATCGCGGCGGCGCCGGCGGCGTTCTCGGCAATGACATGGTCGCCAAGGCCGAGCCGGATGGCCACACCATGCTGCTGGCCGGGTCCGGCAGCTTCGTCATCTCATCGCTCGTGCAGACGCGGCTGCCCTACGACCCCGTCAAGGATTTCGCCGCCATCTGCTGGCTCGGCGCCTCGCCCAATGTCATCACCGTGCATCCGAGCGTGCAGGCGACGAACCTTCGCGAACTCCAGGCCCTCGGCAAGGCGCGGCGGGAGCCGCTGCGCTTCGGCACGCCGGGCGTCGGCACCAATGGCCATGCGCTGGGCGCGATGATCGGCGTGGTGCTGGGCATCGAGATGGAGCCGATCCACTATCGCGGCACCGCCCCGGCCTTGAACGACCTGATCGCCGGGCGGCTGGACCTGCTGACCAATGCCTCCGCCCCGCTGCAGCCGCATATCGAGGCGGAGAAGATCCGCGCCATCGCCATCGCCGGCCAGTCGCGCAGCGTCGCCCTGCCGAACCTGTCCACCAGCGTGGAACAGGGCTTTCCCGAGCTGGACAGCTCCACCTGGTACGGCCTGCTGGCCCCCGCCGGCACCCCTGCGGACCGCATCGCGGTGCTGCACGCCGCCGCCGTCGCCGCGATGAACCAGGAGGATGTGAAGCGCCGCCTGATCGCCTCCGGCGTCGACGAGATCGCGCCGAGCCCGGAGCCGGCGCATTTCACCCGCCTGCTGGCCTCCGACCGCGAGCGTTGGGCCCGGGTGGTCGAGCGCGCCAACCTGCGCGTGCAGTAAAGGACCGCCCCCATGTCCGACGCCATCCTGCTGACCGTTCAATCCGGCATCGCCACGCTCACCCTGAACCGGCCGGAGGTGCGCAACGCCATCGACGACGCCATGCGCGGCGAGATGATCGAGGCGCTGGAGGCGGTGGCGGCGGATGCGGCCATCAAGGCGCTGGTGGTCACCGGCGCCGGGTCCGCCTTCTGCGCCGGCGGCGATGTCCGCGGCATGCAGGGCCGGCTCGCCGCGCCGCCGGAGGATGTGGCGATCAATGGCTGGCGGCGGCAGTCCCGCACGCACCGCGCCGTGACGCTGCTGCACCACATGCCGAAGCCGGTGATCGCCGCGGTCAACGGCGCTGCCGCCGGCCTCGGTGCCGATGTCGCGCTGGCCTGCGATTTCATCCTGTGTGGCGAGCGCGCCCAATTCACCATGAGCTTCCTGGCTCGCGGCCTGATCCCGGATGGCGGCGGCATGTACTTCCTGCCGCGCCGTGTCGGCCTGGCGCGCGCGAAGGAACTGGTCTTCAGCGCGCGTCGCGTCGGCGCGGCGGAGGCGCTGTCGATTGGCCTCGCCGACCGCGTGGTGCCGGACGCCGAACTGGCGGCCGCCGCGCAGGACTGGGCGGCGCAGATGGGCACGCATTCCGCCGCCGCCCTGTCGCTCGCCAAGGCGACGCTGGATCGCAGCCTGGAGAGCAGCTTCGAGCAAGTGCTCGCCATCGGCAGCCAGTCGCAGGCCATCTGCTACACCACCGCCGAACACCGTGCCTCCGTCGCCGCCTTCCTCGGGAAGTCGAAATCATGAGCGCCCTCGGCACGCTGCTGCGGCCGCGCAGCGTCGCGGTGGTCGGCGCTTCCGCCGATGCCACCAAGACCGGCGGCCGCCCGGTCGGCTACCTGCTGAAGCACGGCTTCGCCGGCGACGTCTGGCCGGTGAACCCGCGCGTGGCCGAGATCGCCGGCCTGCGCTGCTACCCCGATGTCGCCAGCCTGCCCCGCGCGCCGGATGTCGGCATCGTGCTGGTCGGGCCGGAACGCGCGGAGGCCGCGGTGCGCGACCTGGCCGCGCGCGGCTGCCAGGCCGCGATCGTCCTTGCCGGCGGCTATGGCGAGACCGGCGAGGCCGGCGCCGCAAGGCAATCCGCCCTGAAGCGCGCCGCCGGTGCCATGCGCCTGCTCGGCCCGAACACCATCGGCGTGGTCAACCTGACCGACCACATCGTGCTTAGCGCCTCCGGTGCGCTGGAAGTCGCAAATCTTCCGCCGGGAGGGCTTTCCGTCGTCTCGCAATCCGGCGGCATCCTGGGCGCGCTGCTGTCGCGCGGCGCGGCGGCCGGCATCGGCTTCGCCAAGCTGGTCGCCACCGGCAACGAGGGCGATATCGAGGTCGCCGAGATGCTCGACGCGCTGGTGGACGACCCCGCCACCACCGCCATCGCCCTGTACCTGGAGGGCCTGCGCAACCCGGAGGCGTTCCGCCGCGCCGCCCGCCGCGCCGCTGCCGCCGGCAAGCCCGTGGTCGCCTTCAAGGTCGGGCGGTCGGAGGCCGGGGCGCTCGCCGCCATCTCCCACACCGGCGCCATGGCCGGCGCGGACCGGATGTACGACGCCTTCTTCCAGAGCCTCGGCGTGCTCCGCGCCGAGCGGTTTTTCGATCTGCTGGAAGTCCCCTCCGCGCTGTCCCAGGGCCGCCGCGCCGCCGGCTTCCGCGTTGCGGTGCTGACCTCGACCGGTGGCGCGGGTGCGTTGGTGGCGGATGCGGTCGGTCTCGCCGGCGGCACCCTGCCGCCGCCCGATGCCGAGGCCACCGCGCGGATTGCGGCGCTGATCGGGGAGGCCGGCATCGGCAACCCGGTGGACGTGACGCTGGCCGGGCTGCGCCCGGACCTGTTCCGGGGCGCCATCGGCGCGCTGCTGGACAGCCCGGGCTATGACAGCCTGGTGGTCGTGGTCGGCAGTTCCGCCCTGGCGCAACCGGACCTCGTCGCCGATTCGATCCTGGAGGCACGCGGAACCTCGGCCAAGCCGGTCATCGCCTATGTCAGCCCGCACGCGCCGCACATCGCCGCCGGGTTGAACGCGCGCGGCGTGCCCGCCAGCACGACGCCGGAGGGAATCGCCGCCATCCTCGCCGCGCTGGCTCGCCCGTCCCCCGCGCCCGCCAAGGAAAGTCGGGCCGCTGCGCTGCCGGAGCTTCCCACGGGCCGGCTGAACGAGTCCGAAAGCAAGGCGCTGTTCGCCCATTTCGGCATTCCCGCCACCCGCGAGGCCACCGCCCGCACCCCCGCCGAGGCTGAGGCCGCCGCCGCCGGGCTTGGTGCCAGGCTGGTTGTGAAGCTGCTGGCGCGCGACCTGGCCCATAAATCCGACATCGGCGGCGTGGTGCTCAACGTGGCGCCCGACCAGGTCGCCGAGGTCGGCGCCCGGCTGCTGGCGAAGCTGCCGGAGGCGGAGGGCCTGCTGGTGCAGGAACAGGTCTCCGGCGGCATCGAGATGATCCTCGGCCTCGTCCGCGACCCGCATCTCGGGAGTGCGGTCTTGCTCGGCGCCGGTGGCACCGCGGCCGAGATCTTCGGCGACACCGTGCTGCGCATGCTGCCGCTGACCGGGCGGGACGCGCTGGACATGGTCGCAGGCCTGAAGGTCTCCCGCATCCTGGCCGGCTACCGCGGCGCGCCCGCCGCCGATGTGCCGGCCCTGGTCGCCGCCATCCTCGCCTTCTCCAGCATGGGGGAGGCGTTCGGCGAGCGACTGCTGGAAGCCGAGATCAACCCGCTTTTCGTGCTTCCGGCGGGGCAGGGGGTGCGGGCGGCGGATGGGCTGGCGGTGCTGGGGTAGGCCGGCGCCGCATCTGCTAGAAGAGCGGGATGGCCTCCCGCCCGATTCGCATCCTCGGCCTTGACCCCGGCCTCCAGCACACCGGCTGGGGGCTGGTGGAACATGACGGCTACCGCCTGCGCTTCTGCGCGGAGGGCGTGGTCTCCACCCATGCCGGCGACGACCTGCATCACCGCCTGCTGGTGCTCCACCAGGGGCTGGCGCGGATCATCGCGGAACAATCCCCGGACGAGGCCGCGGTGGAGCACACCTATGTCGCCCGCAACCCCGAATCCGCGCTGAAGCTCGGCCAGGCGCGCGGCGTGGTGCTGCTGGCGCCGGCCCTCGCCGGGTTGGTGGTGCGCGAATACGGCGCCATGGAGGTGAAGCGCGCCGTGGTCGGCAACGGCCACGCCGCCAAGGAACAGGTGCAGGCCATGGTCCGCCACCTGCTGCCCGGCGTCACCTTCAAGCGCGCCGATGCGGCCGATGCGCTCGCCATCGCGATCTGCCACGCCCACCACCGCAGCACCCGCAACGCCTTCTCCGCGGCGGTGGCGAGGGCGGCAGTATGAGCGGGCGGACCGTTCTCCCTCTCCCCCTTGGGGGAGAGAGTCGGGGTGAGGGGGTGCGGGTTGAATCGGCATTCCCATGCCCCCCTCACCCAACCCTCTCCCCCCTCGGGGGGGAGAGGGCTTTCGGCCCGCTTCCATGATCGGTTCCTTGCGCGGCCTGGTCGAATCGGTCGAGGAAGGCGCCTGCGTCCTCGAGGTGAACGGCGTCGGCTACCTGGTGCACTGCTCCCGCAAGACGCTGGACCGGCTGACGGCGCGGGAGGGTGTGCAGAAGCTGCTGGTGGAAACCCGCGTCAGCCAGGACGCCATCACCCTGTTCGGCTTCTTCGACGCCGCCGAGCGTGACGCCTTCCTCGCCCTGATCGAGGTGAAGACGGTCGGCCCGCAGAAGGCCCTGCTGGTGCTGTCCGGTCTCGCCCCCGGCGAACTCGCCCGCGCGATCGCGGCGAAGGAGAGGAAGCGGCTGGCCGATGTGAAGGGCCTCGGCGCCGCCACCGCCACCCGCATCGTCGATGAGCCGGCGATGCAGAAATGGGCGGTCGGCCGCGCCATGCCGGATGCCGATGGCGTCGGCGCCGCCGGGCCCGGCCTGGCGCTGGAGCCCGCCGGCCCACAGGCGGATGCCATCTCCGCCCTGGTCAACCTCGGCTGGAAGCGGCCGGAGGCGGCGGCGGCCGTCGCCCGCGGCGCCCGCCGCCTGGGTGACGACGCCACGCTGACCGCGTTGATCACCGAGGCGCTGAAGGATATGGCTCCCCGATGAGCGCGCCTGGGAGCGACGACCGCCTCACCGCCGGCCGCCGGCAGGAGGAGGACACGGCGGAGGGCAGCCTGCGCCCCCAGAACCTGTCCGAGTTCATCGGCCAGCGGCCGCTGCGCGAGAACCTCCAGGTCTTCATCGGCGCCGCCCGGCAGCGGGCGGAGGCGATGGACCATGTCCTGCTGTTCGGCCCGCCCGGCCTCGGCAAGACCACGCTGGCGCAGATCGTCTCCCGCGAGCTCGGCGTCGGTTTCCGCGCCACCTCCGGGCCGATCCTGCAACGGGCCGGGGACCTCGCCGCGATCCTGACCAACCTGCAACCGCGCGACGTGCTGTTCGTGGACGAGATCCACCGCCTGCAACCGGCGATCGAGGAGACCCTCTACCCCGCGATGGAGGATTTCTGCCTCGACCTCATCATCGGGGAGGGGCCGGCGGCGCGCACGGTGCGGATCGACCTGCCGCCCTTCACCCTGGTCGGCGCCACCACCCGCGCCGGGCTGCTGACCCAGCCGCTGCGCGACCGCTTCGGCATCCCGCTGCGGCTGCAATTCTACGAGGTGGACGAGTTGCTGCTGATCGTCCGCCGCGGCGCCGAGAAGCTCGGCTTTTCGCTGACCGAGGATGGCGCGCTGGAGATCGCGAAGCGCTCCCGCGGCACCCCCCGCGTCGCCGGCCGCCTGTTGCGCCGGATCCGGGACTTCGCGCTGGTCTCCGGCCGGGCCGCGGATCGCCCGATGGTGGACAACGCCCTGCTGCGGCTGGAGGTCGATGCGCTCGGCCTCGACGCCCAGGACCGCCGCTACCTCCGCCGCATCGCGGAGCATCACAATGGCGGCCCGGTGGGGGTCGAGACGCTGGCCGCCGCGCTGGCCGAAAGCCGCGACACGCTGGAGGAGGTGGTGGAGCCCTTCCTGATCCAGGAAGGCCTCGTGCTGCGCACCCCGCGCGGCCGGATGCTGGGCGAGCCGGGCTGGCGCCACCTCGGCCTGATGCCGCCCGCCACGCTTTCGGCCCAGCTCGACCTTCTGGCCGCCCTGCCGCCGGCGCCGGAAGTATCAGAGTGAACCATCTAGATGATGTGAACGACCTGCGGCCGCCTGAGGCGGCCGAGGCGCCAGCGGCGCCCGCCGCTTATGCGGCGAGCCAAGGGCGCGAAGCGCCCGCCCGGCGATTGAGGGTCTGATGACGCAAGATGGCTTCCCCATCCGGGTGTACTTCGACGACACCGATGCGGGCGGCGTGGCCTACCATGCCAACTACCTGAAATGGGCGGAACGGGCGCGCACCGAATCCTTGCGGGCCATGGGCTTGCCGCATTCGCTTATGATGGAAAGTTACAACGCGATGCTCGTGGTGCGGCGCATCGAAGTGGAGTATGTGGCGCCCGCGCGACTCGATGAGGCGCTGCTGGTCACGACTCGCCTGCGCGACCTTCGCGCCGCTTCCCTGGACCTGGCGCAGACGGTTCTGCGGGGGGAGGCGGTGCTGGCGCGGATGCGGGTCGGGCTGGTCTGCGTCGCCGCCGACAGCCTGCGCCCCACCCGCCTGCCGCAGCCGTGGCGGGCGGCGCTGGGGGATCTGGCCACCTGATGCGACGCCACCGGGCCGCTGCCCGGCGGCGGGGATGATGAGGAGTTACGCCCTTGGGCAATGTCACCACGCAGGCCCTGGCCCCCATGGCGCACGACCTTTCGCTGTGGGCGCTGTTCCTGCAGGCCGACTGGGTGGTGAAGGCCGTGATGGTCTCGCTGCTGCTCGCCTCCGTCTGGGTCTGGGCCGTGGTGTTCGAGAAGCTGACGCAGCTGCGCAAGGTCAACCGCGCCGCCGATGGCTTCGAGGACCGCTTCTGGTCCGGCGGCAGCCTGGAAGACCTGTTCACCGCCGAGGGCGAGGCGCCGACCCACCCCATCGCCGCCGTCTTCGGCGCCGCGATGCGCGAATGGCGCCGCTCCTCCGGCCGCGCCATGACCAGCGACCTGGCGGTGACCGGCCTCAAGGAACGTGTCGAGCGCGCCATGATGGTGTCGATCCAGCGGGAGATGGACCGGCTGGAGCGCTGGATGGTGTTCCTGGCCACCGTCGGCTCGGCGGCGCCCTTCATCGGCCTGTTCGGCACCGTCTGGGGCATCATGAACAGTTTTTCCGCGATTGCCGGCATGCAGAGCACGAACCTTGCCGTGGTGGCACCCGGCATCGCGGAGGCGCTGTTCGCCACCGCCATCGGCCTGATCGCGGCCATCCCCGCCACCATCGCCTACAACAAGTTGGCGACGGATCTCGCCCGCTTCGCCGGCCGGCTGGATGCGTTCTCGGCCGAATTCGGCGCCATCCTGTCGCGCCAGTCCGAGACCGCCGCGGCCGGCCCGGCGCGCGCGACGCCGGCGCGCCAGCCGGTGGAGGGCTGAGCCATGGCGGGCGGTGGCTTCGGAGGCCGTAAATCCGTGCGCGGCGGCCGCGCCAGCTACCGGCCGATGAGTGAGATCAACGTCACGCCGCTGGTCGACGTGATGCTGGTGCTGCTCATCATCTTCATGGTCGCCGCCCCGCTGATGACGGTGGGCGTGCCGGTGGACCTGCCGCAGACGCAGGCCGCCAACCTGAACCAGGAACAGGAACCGCTCACCATCTCCGTTACCGCCGATGGCCGGGTCTTCCTGCAGGAATCCGAAGTGGCGCTGGACGCGCTGGTGCCGCAGCTGCGCGCCATCCTGACCAGCCAGCAGCAGGCGCCGGGCACGCCGGAGCGCCGCATCTTCGTCCGCGGCGACCGCGCCATCAGCTACGGCCGCGTCATGGAGGTGATGGGCACCGTCAGCTCCGCCGGCTTCTCCCGCGTTGCCTTGCTGGCCGAAGCCCCCCAGGGCCGGGCGCCGAGGTAGCCACTTGGTCGCCCTCCTCCTCCAGCCCGAGCCCGAGGACCGCGCCCTGCGGCGCTGGGCCGCGGTATCGCTCGGCCTGCATGTGCTGCTGGGCGTCGCCGGGCTGCTCTACGGCTATGTCCGCCCGCTGCCGCCGCCGGTCGAGATGGCGATGACGGTGGAGTTCACGAACCAGGAGCCTCCGGCCGTGGCGCAGGGCGAACAGCCCGGCCCGGCCGCGCCGCAGGACCCCGTGCCGGCCCCGCCGGAGCCCTCGCCCTCGCCACCTTCGCCGGCGCCGCCGACCACGGCGCCGCCGCAACCCACTCCGCCGCCCCCGCCGCCACCCCCGGCGCCGGCCGCACCCGCCGTGCCTGGGCCCACCGCGCCGTCGCCGGTGCCGCCGCCGCCGGCACCCCCCGCCGCGCCGCGCGTCGTCGCGCCGGCTCCGGCCGCACCCGCGCCGGCCCCGCCGACGCCCGCAGCAGTGGCACCCGCACCGCGACCGGCTGCCGCGCCACCGCCGCCGCCGACCGAATCGCTGCCCGCCCCGCCGCCGCCACCGCCCGCGCCGGCACCCCCGGCCCCGACGCCGGCCGCCCCGGCACCGCCGCGTCCCGCGACACCGGCGCCGGCCGCGCCCGCCACGCCCGCACCGCCGGCAGATCGCCCGGTTCCGCTGCCGCCGCCAGCCGCGCCGCCCTCGACGCCGCAAGCCGCCGGCACCGGTACCACGCCCCCCGTGGCGCGGCCGGAGGAACGTTCGAACAGCGTGCTCAACACGCTGGAGCGCCTGCGCCAGCAGCAGGCCGCGAACCGCCCGCCGACCGCGCGCCCGACGCCGCAGCCCGGCCGTCCCGCGCCCGCAGGCGGCGCCCCCACCGGCACGGACCTGCTGAATGCCGGCGAACGGGCCGCGGTGGGCGAGCGCATCGCGGAATGCTGGCGCGTCGACCAGGGCATGCTCGGCCTGTCCGAGATGCGGGTCAGCCTGGTCGCCATCGTCGATCGCGCAGGCGTCATCCGGAATGTCGAGCCGGGGCCCGACGGGGTGCCAGGCGAACCGCGTGCGCGTGCGCTATATGAGCAGGCGCGCCGTGCGCTGCGTGACCCGGCCTGCAGCCCCCTGCCGGTGCCGCCGGGCCGCCTCCAGGCCGGTGAGAACCGGTTCCAGTTCAATTTCACTCCGAGGGGATTCCTCCGATGACACTGCCAGGCTTCGGCTTCACGCGCCGCACGGTGCTGACGGGTCTTGGCGGGGCCGTGGTGGCGAGCCTGCTGCCCGATTCGCTGATGGCCCAAGGCACGGCCCAGACCACGGTCATCGACGTCACCCGCGCCCGCACCGACCCGGTGCCGATCGCGGTGCCGGACATGGCCGGCGCAAGCCCCGACGCGCAGCGCACCGGGCGCGACATCGCCCGCGTCATCCAGGCCAACCTGCGCAATTCCGGGCTGTTCCGCCCGGTGGACCGGCAGGCCTACATCCAGACGCCGGAGACCGCCGCCGCCAATCCGCGCTTCCAGGATTGGCGCGTGATCGGCGCGCACGCCCTGACCACCGGCCGCGTCCAGGTCACCGGCGGCCAGGTGCGAGTGGAATTCCGGCTGTGGGATGTCCTCGCCGATACGCAGCTGCAGGGCACCGCCTTCACCGCCCCCGCCGCGCAGTGGCGCCGCATCGCGCATCTGATCAGCGACGTGATCTATGAGCGGCTGCTGGGCGAGAAGGGCTATTTCGACACGCAGATCGTCTACATCGCCGAATCCGGCCCGCGCGACCGCCGCACCCGCCGCATGGCGCTGATGGACCAGGACGGCGAGAACCATCGCTTCCTGACCGATGGCAGCTTCCAGGCGCTGACGCCGCGCTTCCACCCGACGGCGCGCCAGGTCGCCTTCATGTCCTATTTCCGCAACCAGCCGCGGGTGTATCTGTTCAACCTGGACAGCGGCCAGCAGCAGGTGCTGGGCAGCTTCGGCGGCATGACCTTCAGCCCGCGCTTCCATCCGGATGGCCGCAGCGTGATCCTCTCGGCCAGCCGCGGCGGCGATGCCAACATCTATGTCGTCGACATCGCCTCCCGCCGCGAACGCGCGCTGACCTCGGGCGGGTCGCTGGACGTCTCGCCCTGCTATTCGCCGGATGGCACGCAGATCGTCTTCAATTCGGACCGCGGCGGCGACCAGCAGTTGTATGTCATGTCGGCGGATGGCGGCGGGGCCCGGCGCATTTCCTTCGGCAATGGCCGCTACGCCACGCCGGTCTGGTCGCCGCGCGGCGACCTCATCGCCTTCACGCGCATCTCCGGCGGCCAGTTCGGCATCGGCGTGATGCGCCCGGATGGCTCTGGTGAGCGGATCCTCAGCGAGGGCTGGTCCATGGAAGGACCGAGCTTCGCGCCCAATGGCCGCGTGCTGGCCTTCTACCGGGAGACCCCCTCGCGCGATGCGCGCGGCGGCGGCTATTCCTCCCGCCTCGCGCAGATCGACATCGCCGGCTTCAACGAGCGGCAGATGGTGACGCCGACGGATGCCTCCGATCCCGCCTGGGGCCCTCTGCTTTCGTGATGACCCGATTGCCTTGTTGCCGCCACACGCAGTGTTGATAATGAGGCGTTGGGGCGTGTTCCGCATGGGCGCGCCCCAGACCCGACCTGAAGGATCCTGATCGCGATGAACACCAAGCTCCTCGGCGCGCTGGGCGCCGTGGCCCTGCTGGCTGCCTGCGGCAGCGGCACCGAGCAATCCTCCGCCGCAACCGGCGGCGGCGCCGAGACCACGGCCAGCGGCCCGCGCCCGGGCAGCCAGGAAGACCTGGTCGCCAATATCGGCGACCGCGTCTTCTTCGACACGGACCGCAGCAGCATCCGCGCCGACCAGCGCGTGGTGCTGGATCGCCAGGCCGGCTGGCTCCAGCGCTACCCGCAGGTCCAGGTCTCCGTCGAGGGCCATGCCGACGAGCGCGGCACCCGCGAATACAACCTGGCGCTCGGCCAGCGCCGCGCCAATTCGGCGCGCGACGTGCTGGTCGCCGGCGGCGTCGCACCGGCCCGCATCGAAGTGATCTCCTACGGCAAGGACCGGCCGGCCGCGCTCGGCTCGAACGACCAGGCCTGGGCGCAGAACCGCCGCGCCGTCACCGTCACCCGCTGACGCCACGAAGCCCTCTCCCCTTTTGGGGGAGAGGGTTGGGTGAGGGGGCCAGGCGCGCTACGAAGCCCGGGTCGGTTTGCCAGCCTCGGCACGACGCCCCAGGGACGACGACGAAGGAACCCATCATGCACCTGACCCGAGCCGTCCTGCTGTGGGCGCTGCTCCTGGCCGGCGCGCTGGCGCTGCCGGGGGCGGCCCACGCGCAGATGGAGACGCGGGAAGGCATCGCCCTGCAGAACCAGATCCTGCAACTGCGACAGGAAGTCGAAATCCTGCGCCGCGGCGGCGCCAACACCCTGCCGCCGCCCAGCCCCGGCGGCTCCTCGCTCGGTGGCCGCCCGCCGGCGGCGGGCGCGGCGCCGCAGGGCGAGTTGGTCGGCGCGCTGCTCGACCGCGTGGCGCGGCTCGAGGAAGACCTCCGCATCCTGCGCGGGCGGTCGGAGGAAGCCGAGTTCCGCCAGCGCAGCCTGCAGGAAAGGCTGGAGAAGCTGGAAGGCGACATCGACTTCCGCCTGCGCCAGATCGAGGGCCAGCGCCAGGGCAGCGCGGCACCCGCCGGCCCGGCCACGGCCGCCGCACCGGCCGCGCCCCCGGCCGCGGCCCGGCCTGCCACGCCGCCCGCCGCGACGCCCGCACCCGCCGCCGTCGCGCGTCCGCCGCAGCGCGCGCTGGCCGAGGGCCAGGCGGCGCTGGACCGCCGCAACTTCACCGCGGCCGAGGCGGCGGCGCGCGAAGTGCTCGCCAGCCGCGAAACGGCACGCCATGGCGATGCGCAGATCCTGCTCGGAGGCGCCCTGGCCGGTCGGCGCGATTTCGCCGGCGCCGCGGTGGCCTATGACGACGCCTTCCGCCGCGCCCCGCGCGGCAGCCGTGCGCCGGAGGCGATGCTCGGCGTCGCCAACGCGCTGATCGGCCTGAACAACAACCGCGACGCCTGTGCCCAGCTGGCCGACCTCCGCGGCCGGTTCCCGGACCTGCGCGGCCCCGTGGCCGAACGCGTGGCCGATGCCCGCCGCCGCGCCCAGTGCCGCTGAGGCCTGCTTTCAACCTCTGATCTCCGGCGCCCCGGCCGCCGCCTTCGTGGAGGCGATGTCGCGCCTCGGCCCCTTCGGCCCCACCCCCGCCCTGGTCGCCGGCGTCTCCGGTGGACCGCACAGCCTGGCGCTGGCGCTTCTGCTCGCCGACTGGGTTGCATCCTGCGGTGGCCGCCTGCTGGCCGGCATCGTCGACCATGGCCTGCGCCCGGACAGCGGTGCGGAGGCGGCTCAGGTGGCAGGATGGCTCGCGGCGCGGGGGATCCCGGCCAGGATCATGGCCCTCAACCTCCCCCCCGGCCTGGCCGTGCAGGCGCGGGCGCGGGAGGGACGGCTGCAGGCGCTGCTGCACCTGGCCCGTGATCACGGCGCCGGATGGGTCGCGCTGGGCCAGCATCGCGGCGACCAAGCGGAAACCGTGCTGCTCCGCGCCCTGGCCGGCAGCGGCAGGGACGGCCTGGCCGGCATGGCCCGCGGCCGCAGTGCCGGGGATGCTCTGCTGATCCGCCCGGTGCTCGACTGCAGCCCGGCGGCGCTGGAGGCGGTGGTGGCGGCAGCCGGCCTCGCGCCCGTCCGCGACCCGTCCAACAGTAATCCTCGCTTCACCCGCGCCCGGCTGCGCGTGGCATTGGCCGATCCGGATGGGGAGGGGCCGGCAACCGAGGCGCTGGCCGCCGCCGCCGCCGCCTTCGCACGGCGCCGCCTGCATCTGCGCCGGGCCGTCGCGGCACGGATCGCCGAGGCCGCCTGGGTTTCCGAGGCTGGCTTCGCGCGGCTCGACCTGCCGCGGTTCGGGCAGGATGTGGTGGCGCGCGCGGCGCTGGCTGCGCTGGTCCGCGCCATCGGCGGCGCGACCTATGCGCCTGCGCCAGCCGGCGTGGCGGGGCTGCTGGGACGCGGCGCCGGCAGCCTCGGCGGCGCGATCCTGGGGCGCGACGGCCTGCTGATGCGGGAGGAAGCGGCGCTGGCGCCGGCGTGCAGGGCGCGGGATGGCGTGACCTGGGACGGTCGCTTCCGCCTGTCCGGCCAGCCGCCGCCCGGCCTGCTGGTGGGCGCGCTCGGTTCCGCGGCCGCCGGCCTGCCGCGCCCGGGCTGGCTGCCGGCCGCCGTGGCGCCGACCCTGCCGGCTTTCTTCGCGGCGGATGACGGCGCGCTGGTCGCGGTGCCTTCCCTGTCCTATCCTTCGGCGGAATCCTGCCCCGGCGTCCGGCTGCGCTTCGCGCCGCGGGGCGGCGCGGTAGGGTAGCTGCCAGGAATCTGCCAATCCCTGCCGTCACGGCGGCCGAATGGGATGGAAGCATGGCGCCGGGCACCTATGTTCGAAGTCGGAGCGGCCCTCCGTTGCGGGCTGGGTAGTGGCTCAGTCCAGCGGGGAAGCCCCAAAGGGATGCAAACGTGAACAATTTTGGCCGGAACCTGGCGCTCTGGGTCATCGTCGCGCTGCTGCTGGTAGCGCTCTTCAACCTGTTCCAACCGTCCGGCACCGCCACCCGTACGGCGCAGCAGGTCGCCTACTCGGACTTCCTGAACGAGGTCAACGCCGGTCATGTCCGGGACGTGACCATCCAGGGCCGCACCGTCACCGGGCAGCTCAACGATGGCCGCAGCTTCTCCACCTTCACGCCGGAAGACCCGCAGCTGGTCAGCCGCCTGACGGAACGGGGCGTGCGCGTCGTCGCGCGGCCGGAGGAGAGCGACGTCAACCCGCTGTTCCAGATCCTGATTTCCTGGTTCCCGATGCTGCTGCTGATCGGCGTCTGGATCTTCTTCATGCGCCAGATGCAGGGTGGCGGTGGCCGCGCCATGGGCTTCGGCAAGTCCAAGGCCAAGCTGCTGACGGAAAAGCAGGGCCGCGTCACCTTCGACGACGTGGCGGGCATCGAGGAGGCCAAGTCGGAACTCGAGGAGATCGTGGAATTCCTGCGTGACCCGCAGAAGTTCCAGCGCCTCGGCGGCAAGATCCCGAAGGGCGTGCTGCTGGTGGGCCCGCCGGGTACCGGCAAGACGCTGCTGGCGCGGTCCATCGCCGGCGAGGCGAACGTGCCCTTCTTCACCATCTCCGGCTCCGACTTCGTCGAGATGTTCGTGGGCGTCGGCGCGTCCCGCGTGCGCGACATGTTCGAGCAGGGCAAGAAGAACGCCCCCTGCATCATCTTCATCGACGAAATCGATGCCGTGGGTCGCCATCGCGGCGCCGGCCTCGGCGGCGGCAATGATGAGCGTGAGCAGACGCTGAACCAGATGCTGGTGGAGATGGACGGCTTCGAATCCAACGAAGGCGTCATCATCATCGCGGCCACCAACCGGCCGGACGTGCTGGACCCGGCGCTGCTGCGCCCGGGCCGGTTCGACCGCCAGGTGGTGGTGCCGAACCCGGACGTGAACGGGCGGGAGAAGATCCTGCGGGTCCATATGCGGAAGGTGCCGCTGGCATCCGACGTGGAGCCGAAGGTGATCGCGCGTGGCACGCCGGGCTTCTCCGGCGCCGACCTCGCCAACCTGGTGAACGAGGCGGCGCTGCTGGCGGCCCGCACCGGCCGCCGCACGGTCGGCATGGCGGAGTTCGAGGCGGCCAAGGACAAGGTGATGATGGGTGCGGAGCGCCGCAGCCTGGTCATGTCCGAGGATGAGAAGCGCATGACCGCCTATCACGAGGCGGGCCACGCGCTGGTGGCGATGCACGAGCCGGAATGCGACCCCGTCCACAAGGCCACCATCATCCCGCGCGGCCGCGCGCTGGGCCTGGTGATGTCCCTGCCGGCCGGCGACCGGTACTCGAAGCACAAGTCCAAGATGAAGGCCGAACTCGCCATGGCGATGGGCGGCCGTGTCGCGGAGGAACTGATCTTCGGCCCGGACAAGGTCTCCAACGGCGCCTCCGGCGACATCAAGATGGCGACCGACCAGGCGCGCCGGATGGTGACGGAATGGGGCATGTCCGAGAACCTCGGCATGATCGCCTATGGCTCGAACGACCAGGAGGTGTTCCTGGGCCACAGCGTGACTCAGTCGAAGAACCTGTCGGAGGAAACCGCCCGGAAGATCGACGGCGAAATCCGCAGCATCATCGACGCCGCCTATGCCCGCGCCACCAAGGTGCTGTCCGAGAACGTCGACGAACTGCACCTGCTGGCCAAGGGCCTGCTGGAGCACGAGACGATCTCGGGCGACGAGATCAAGCTGATCATCAAGGGCGAGCCCATCGTCCGGGTCCGCCCGGATGAGCCGGTGAACCAGGGCCGTGGCAGCGTGCCGACCAGCGGCCGCCCGAACCCGCGGCCGAGCGCCGGCCCCGGCCCGGGTCTGGCACCCGCCCCCGGAACCTGAACTTCCGCCTGGAAAATGGGTCGGCCCGCGCTGCAAGGCGCGGGCCGTTCCTGTTTTTGCGGCTTTGCCCTCGGGCGTGGGCAGGGCATCGTCGCGGGCCATCGCAGCCGGGGGCCGCCGAGTCGTGACCGAAACCTGGGTCGAACCGCTCGGCCTGATGGGGGGCCAGGCCGCTGCCGCGGCGCTCGCCGCCGATCTCGCCCTGCCGCTGGCCGGCGGGCCGCTCGCCTTCTCCCTGGTCCGGCTGATCGGTCGCGACGCGCCGATCAGCCCCATTCCGCTGACCGAGGTGCCGGAGGCCTGGCAGTCCCAGGTGCTGGCCCTGACCCGCGCGCTGCCACGCTTCGCCGGGCTGGAGATGCCCTGCGAATCTGGTCGGCCATTGGTGATGGGCGTGGTCAACGTCACCCCCGACAGCTTCTCCGATGGCGGCCGCGGCATTGCGGACAGCATCGCCGCCGGCCATGCGATGCTGGAGGCCGGGGCCGACCTGCTCGACATCGGCGGCGAGAGCACCCGCCCCGGCGCCACGCCGGTGGCGCCGGAGGAGGAATGCCGGCGCGTGCTGCCGGTGATCCGCGAACTCGCCAAGGCGGCGACCATCAGCGTCGATACCCGCAATGCCGCGACCATGCTGGCGGCGCTGGAAGCCGGGGCCGAGATCGTCAACGACATCACCGCGCTGCGCCACGACCCCGCCGCCGCCCGCGTGCTGGCGCGGTCGGAGGCCAGCGTCATCCTGATGCACATGCTGGGCGAGGACCCCCGCACCATGCAGCAGGACCCGCGCTACGCCGATGTGGCGCTGGAGGTGGCGCAGTTCCTGGCCGACCGGGTGCAGGCGGCGGAGCGCATGGGCCTGAAGCGGGATCGCCTGGCGGTGGACCCCGGCATCGGCTTCGGCAAGCGCCTGCCGCACAACCTGGCGCTGATGGACCGGCTGCCGCTGCTGGCCGGCATCGGCTGCCCCATCGTCTTCGGCGCCAGCCGCAAGCGCTTCCTTGGCACGCTGGCGGGAATCGAGCAGGCATCGGCGCGAGTCCTGCCTTCCGTCGCGGCCGCGCTGGCGGCGGCGGGGCAGGGGGCGGCGATCATCCGCGTGCATGATGTTGCGGAGACCGTGCAGGCTCTCGCGATCTGGAACGCGCTGGCCTCGGGCTTCGAGGCATCCGACGAATCCTGAGGTCATCCTGGCGTGTGGAACCCATCTGACGCTTGACCTTGGCGCGCGCGGCGGCGGAGGCTTCGTGCAACCGCGGCCGTTCGTGCCGCCCGTCAGGGGAGAGAAACATGCACAACATGCTGTCGCGCCGGCTGCTTCTCGGCTCGGTCCTGGCCGCGCCCGCGCTGTCCGCCCGCGCCCAGGGGACTGCACCAGGCCGCGGCCCCGTCGTCGGCGTCTCCTGGTCCAACTTCCAGGAGGAACGCTGGAAGACGGATGAGGCGGCGATCCAGGCGGCGCTGCGGGCCGGCGGCGGCACGTATCTCTCGGCCGATGCGCAATCCTCCCCGGCCAAGCAGTTGACGGATGTGGAAAGCCTGCTGGCGCGCGGCGCCAAGGCGCTGATCATCCTGGCGCAGGACGCCGCCGCCATCCGCCCCGCGGTGCAGAAGGCGATCGACGAGGGCGTGCCGGTGCTGGCCTATGACCGCCTGATCGAGATGCCGGAGGTGTTCTACCTGACCTTCGACAATGTCGAGGTCGGCCGCATGATGGCGCGCAGCGTGCTGGCCCAGAAGGCCGAGGGCAACTACGCCTTCATCAAGGGCAGTTCTTCCGACCCCAACGCGGATTTCCTGTTCCGCGGCTCGATGGAAATCCTCAAGCCGCACATCGATGCCGGCCGCATCCGCAACGTCGGCGAGGCCTATACCGACGGCTGGCTGCCCGCCAACGCGCAGCGGAACATGGAGCAGATGCTGACCCGCAACAACAACCGCATCGATGCCGTGGTCTGCGCCAATGACGGCACGGCGGGCGGCGCGATCGCGGCGCTGGCGGCGCAGGGGCTGGCGGGCAGCGTGCCGGTCTCCGGCCAGGACGCCGACCGTGCCGCGCTGAACCGCATCGCGCTCGGCACGCAGACCGTGACGATCTGGAAGGATTCGCGGGACCTGGGGAAGAACGCGGCCGAGATCGCGCTGCGCCTGGCCGGCGGCGCGCGTCTGGCGGATGTGCCGGGCGCGACCCAGTGGAACGAGGGCCCGCAGAAGCGCGCCATGACCGCGCGGTTCCTGACGCCGGTGCCGATCACGCGCGACAACCTCGGCACCATCATCGAGGCGGGCTGGGCGCCGAAGGATGCGGTGTGCCAGGGCGTCGCCGCGGGGCGCGTTCCGGCCTGCACCTGAACGTCGTGAAGAGCCCTCTCCCCCAAGGGGGGAGAGGGTGGGGTGAGGGGGAATCGCAGGACCTTGAACACGCTCGTCATCTGGCGCGGCCCCCCTCACCCCACCCTCTCCCCCCTGCGGGTGGAGAGGGCTTTCCCGGTCGGCTGCTAGGGGATGCGGCATCTCGAGGTCGACCCCAGGCTGGTCGGCATGCTGGCGGCGCTGGCCGTCATCTGGGTGGGGTTCGACGTGCTGTCGGGCGGCGCCTTCCTGACACCGCGGAACCTGTGGAACCTGTCGGTGCAGACCGCCTCCATCGGCATCATGGCCTGCGGCATGGTGCTGGTGATCGTGACACGGAACATCGACCTCTCGGTCGGCGCCATCCTCGGCTTCGTCGGCATGGTGGTGGGCGTGGTGCAGGCGCGGCTGCTGCCGGAGTTGCTCGGGCTGGAACATCCGGCGACGGCCTTCATCGCGGTCGCCGTCGGCATCGGCCTCGGCGGCCTCATCGGGCTGCTGCAGGGCGGGCTGATCGCCTATCTCGGCATCCCCTCCTTCATCGTCACGCTGGGCGGGCTGCTGGTCTGGCGCGGCGGCGCCTGGTGGGTGACGCAGGGCCAGACGGTGGCGCCGATGGATGGCCGCTTCCGGATGCTCGGCGGCGGCATCGATGGCGCGATCGGCGCCACGGCCTCCTGGGTCCTGGCGGCGCTGGCCTGCACCGCCATCATCCTGGGCATGGTGATGCTGCGCCGCCGGCGCCTCGCCTTCGGCTTCCCGGTCCGTGCCGCCTGGGCGGAGGGCACGCTGATGGGCCTGTTCTGCCTGGCCGTCATCGGCGCCGTCGCGGTCGCCAACGCCTATCCCATCCCGGTCGGCGTGGCGCGCCGCATGGCGGAGGCGCAGGGCATCCCCTGGCCGGAGGGCGGGCTGTTCATCCCGCATGGCCTGGCGCTGCCGGTGATCGTGGCGCTGGCCGTGGGTATCGCCATGACGGTGCTGGCGACCCGCACCCGCTTCGGCCGCTATGTCTTCGCCATCGGTGGCAATCCGGAAGCGGCGGAACTGTCCGGCGTGAATACCAAGCGCACGCTGGCGATGGTGTTCGGCCTGATGGGCGCGCTCGCGGGCCTGTCCGCCTGCATCGCCACCGCCCGGCTGAACGCCGCGACCAATGCCGCGGGCACGCTGGATGAGCTGTATGTCATTGCCGCCGCCGTCATCGGTGGCACGTCCCTGGCCGGGGGCCTCGGTTCCATCGCCGGCGCGATGCTGGGCGCGCTGGTGATGCAGTCGCTGCAATCCGGCATGGTCCTGCTCGGCGTCGATACGCCGTTGCAGAACATCGTGGTCGGCCTGGTCCTGGTCTTCGCCGTCTGGCTCGACGGTGCCTGGCGGAGGCGGCTGAAGTGAACCAACCCCTCGTCGAGATGCGCGACATCTCCATCGCCTTCGGCGGCATCAAGGCGGTCGATGGCGTCTCCATCGACCTGATGCCGGGAGAGGTCGTGGCGCTGCTCGGCCACAACGGCGCCGGCAAGTCGACGTTGATCAAAATCCTGTCGGGGGCCTATCGGGCCGATGCCGGAGAGATCCTGGTGGATGGCAAGCCGGCCGAGATCCACACGCCGCGCGACGCCAAGACCTACGGCATCGAGACCATCTACCAGACCCTCGCCCTGGCCGACAACGTCGATGCCGCGGCCAACATCTTCCTGGGGCGGGAGATCACGACGCGCTGGGGCATGCTGGACGATGCGGCGATGGAGGCCGAGACGCGCAAGGTGATGGCGCGCCTCAACCCGCATTTCCGGCGCTTCAAGGAACCGGTGCGGGCGCTGTCCGGCGGCCAGCGGCAATCCGTCGCCATCGCGCGGGCCATCCACTTCAACGCCCGCATCCTGATCATGGATGAACCCACCGCGGCGCTCGGCCCGGCGGAGACGGCGCAGGTGGGCGAGTTGGTGAAGCAGTTGAAGGCCCAGGGGATCGGGATTTTCCTCATCAGCCACGACATCCACGACGTCTTCGACCTGGCGGACCGCGTCAGCGTCATGAAGAACGGCCGCCTGGTCGGCACGGCGGAAACCGGCGCGGTGACGAAGGACGAGGTGCTGGGCATGATCATCCTGGGCAAATGCCCGGCCGCCGCGGTGCGCGGCCCCGGCGCCATGGCGGATCAGGTCCCCGGGACGGACGCCGACACGGCCTGAGGCGTCCGGCCACGCTCCACCCAGGATCGAGGGCGCTTTCGCAAAACCTTGTTCGTGCAACGGGCGTCGCTGACGCAGGGTTGAGCGGCGCGACCGTGGACCCGATCGTTGCGCTGCGGTAGATCACGCCAACCGGCATCGGATTTGCCCGCCATGAGCACCTCTTCCCGCAAACTCTTCGGCACCGACGGCATCCGGGGCACGGCCAACAAGCCACCGATGGATGCCGGCACGGCGCTGCGCCTCGGCCAGGCCGCCGGCAAGTTCTTCAACCGCGGCAGCCATCGGCATCGTGTCGTCATCGGCAAGGACACCCGCATCTCCGGCTACATGCTGGAACCGGCGATGACGGCGGGCTTCGTCGGCGCCGGGATGGATGTGATGCTGGTCGGCCCGCTGCCGACCCCGGCCATCGCGATGCTGACCCGCAGCCTGCGCTGCGACCTCGGCGTGATGATCTCGGCCAGCCACAACCCGTTCGAGGACAACGGCATCAAGCTGTTCGGCCCGGATGGCCTGAAGCTGTCCGATGCGCAGGAGGCCGAGATCGAGGCGCTGATGGAAGCGCCGAACTTCGCGGCCTCCCTAGCCGCGCCGAAGAAGCTCGGCCGCGCCAGCCGGCTGGATGACGCGCCCGGCCGCTACATCGAGGCCGCGAAGGCCGCCTTCCCGAAGGGCCGCAGCCTGGAAGGCCTCCGCATCGGCATCGATTGCGCGCATGGCGCCGCCTACAAGGTGGCACCGACCGTGCTGTGGGAGCTGGGGGCGGAGGTGGTCTCCACCGGCGTTTCCCCCGATGGATTCAACATCAACCATGATTGCGGCGCGACGGCGCCGGGTCGCCTGGCGGAGCTGGTGCGGGAACGCCGCGCCGATCTTGGCATCGCCCTCGATGGCGATGCGGACCGGGTGGTGCTGTGCGACGAGCGCGGCCGGATCATCGACGGCGACCAGATCCTGGCCGCCATCGCCGGGGCCTGGAACCGCGAGGGGCGGCTGACCGGCGGCGGCGTGGTGGCCACGGTGATGTCGAACCTCGGGCTGGAGCGGCATCTGTCCGGCCTCGGCCTGGCGCTGCACCGCACCAAGGTCGGCGACCGCTATGTCGGCGAGAAGATGCGCGAGGCCGGCTGCAACCTCGGCGGCGAGCAGTCCGGCCACGTCATCCTCTCGGATTTCGCCACCACGGGCGATGGGCTGGTGGCGGCGTTGCAGGTGCTGGCGCTGCTGGTCGAGGAACGCCGCCCGGCCAGCGAGGTCTGCCGCCGCTTCGCGCCGCTGCCGCAGCTGCTGGAGAATATCCGCTTCACCGGCAGCTCGCCGCTCGCGGATGCCGAGGTGACCTGCGCCATCGACGCCGCCGGCACCCGGCTCGGCACCCGTGGCCGCGTGCTGGTCCGCGCCTCGGGCACGGAGCCGCTGATCCGCGTCATGGCGGAAGCCGAGGACGAGGCGGAGATGCGGGCGACGGTCGCGGACCTCTCCGCGCTGATCCGGGCGCGCGCCGCGGCGGGCGCGGTGAAGAAGGCGACCGCCGCCGAATGAGGCCGCAGGGCCGGGTCCTGGTCTGCGCCGGCTCCGATTCCGGGGGCGGCGCCGGCATCCAGGCGGATATCAAGACGATCACAGCGCTCGGCGGCTATGCCGCCACGGCCGTCACGGCGCTGACGGCGCAGGACACGCAGGGGGTCCAGGCGGTGATCGGCGTGCCGGCGGACTTCATCCGGCTGCAGATCCGCATGGTGCTGGCCGATATCGGCGCCGATGCGATCAAGACCGGCATGCTGGCCGATGTCGCCACCATCACGGCCGTCTGCGACGCGCTGGCGGAACATGGCGCCGGCATTCCCCTGGTCGCGGACCCGGTGATGGTCGCCAAGGGCGGCCACCGGCTGCTGGCGGAGGAGGCCGTCGCGACGCTGTCCGAACGCCTGCTGCCCATGGCCGCGCTCATCACCCCGAACCTGCCGGAGGCCGAGGCGCTGGTCGGGTTCCCGGTGACGGACATCGCCACGATGCACCGCGCGGCGGAAGCCCTGCTGCGCCGCGGCGTGCGCGCCGTGCTGCTGAAGGGCGGGCATCTGGATGGCATCGTCCTGACGGATATCCTGGCGACGCCGGAGGGCACGGAGGTCTTCGAGAGCCAGCGCATCGCCAGCCGCAGCACGCACGGCACAGGCTGCACCCTGGCCTCCGCCATCGCCTGCGGCCTGGCGCAGGGGCTGGCGCTGCGGGAGGCGGTGCGGCGCGGCCGCGCCTATGTCCGGGCCGCCATGCTGGCCGCGCCGGGCCTCGGGAGCGGGCATGGACCACTCGGCCATGGCGTGACATTTGACCCCGCGCGACTGCGGGAGTTGGACGGGTGCGACGCTACGACTTCGTGACGGTGGACGTGTTCACCGATCGCCGCTTCGGCGGCAATCCGCTGGCCGTCTTCCCCGATGCGCGCGGCATGACGACCGCCGAGATGCAGGCGCTGGCGGCCGAGTTCAACCTCTCCGAGACCACCTTCGTCCTGCCACCCTCGGACCCGGCCAACACCGCGCAGGTCCGCATCTTCACCCGCACGCGGGAGATGCCCTTCGCCGGCCACCCGAATGTCGGCACCGGCTTCGTGCTGGCGGATCGCGCAGTCGGTGGCGTGCTGCGTTTCGAGGAGATCGCCGGGCTGGTCGAGGTCCGGCTGCAGGATGGCGTCACCACCATCGCCGCGCCGCAGCCCCTGACCCTCGGCGCCGAATTCCCCGCCGCCACCATCGCGCTGTGTGCCGGGCTGGAGCCGTGGGAGGTGGTGACGGACCGCCACGCGCCGGTGCTGGCCTCGGTCGGCAACCCCTTCGTGCTGGCGGAGGTCGAGCCCGCCGCGCTCGGCCGCGCCGCGCCCGACTTCGCCGCCTTCCGCGCCGCGCTGGCCGCCGCGCCGGCGCTGGAGGGGCGGCTTGCCCTGTACCTCTACGCCCGCGACGGCGCCGGCGTGCGCACCCGCATGTTCGCGCCGCTCGGTGGGACGCTGGAGGACGCGGCGACCGGCAGCGCGGCGACGCCGCTCGCTGCCCTGCTGCTGCATCTGTCGGGGGATGCCGAGGGCGCCTGGGACATCACCCAGGGCGTCGAGATGGGCCGCCCCAGCCTGCTGCGCACCACTGCCCGCCGCGGTTCCGATGGTATCCGCGCCACCGTCGGCGGCGGCTGCGTGCCGGTGCTGCGCGGGGAAGCGCTGCTGTGAGCGGCACGCGCAAACCGCGCGGCGCCAAGGCCGGCTCCAAGGCGGGCGCGAAGCCGCCGAAGCAGGCTGTGGCCATCCCGGCAGAGGCCGCGCCGCTCGACCCCGGCGCCCGCCCCGCTGTCGCCATGCCGACGCCGACCCTGCCGGCGCCCGCGCCGATCGCCGCGGTTCCCGTGCCCGCCGCCCCGCCCGGCCTCGCCCACCTGCCGATGCCACTTCTGGTGCTGCCCATGGGCCTCGGCGGGGCCGGCCTCGCCTGGCGCGCGGCCGTGCCGACGCTCGGCGCGCCGGGCTTCGTGGGCGAGGCGCTGCTGCTGCTGACGGCGCTCGCCTGGGTGGTGCTGGTCGGCGCGCAGGTGCTGCGCGGCCTGCGCCATCCACAGGCGGTGCTGGCCGAGACGCGGCACCCGGTGCGCGTCGCCTTCGCCGCCGCGCCGACCATCGGCCTGATGATCCTGGCCTCCGCCGCCTTCCCCTACTGGCCCGAGCTGGGTGCCGTGCTGTGGTGCATCGCCGTGCCGCTGCACCTGGTCTTCGCGATGCTGCTGCTGCGCCGCCTGCTGGCGGGCCGTGGCGAGGCGGCAATGCTGGCGCCGCCGCTGCTGATCCCCTTCGTCGGCAGCATCCTGGCCCCGGCGCTCGGCGTGCGGATGGGCTTCGTCGAAGCCTCCTGGATGATGTTCGGCGTCGGCCTGGTGATGTGGCTGGTGCTGCTGCCGCTGCTGCTGCACCGACTGGTGGCCGGGCCGCCATTGCCGGGGCCGATGCGGCCGAGCCTCGCCATCTTCCTGGCGCCGCCGGCCGTCGGCGCGATCGCGCTGCTGGAATTGACCGGCCAGGCCAGCGGCTTCGCACTCGCCCTGGTCGGGGTGGCGCTGCTGGTGGCGGCGACGCTGCTGTCCCTGGCGCGGGAGATCGCGGCGACGCCCTTCAGCCTGTCCTGGTGGGGCGTCACCTTCCCGAGCGCGGCCTTCACGGTGATGGTGCTGGACTTCGGCTTCCACCCGCTGCTCGGCTGGCTGGCGCTGGCGCTGAACGCGGCACTGACGATCTGGGTCGCCTGGCGCACCTTGCGTGCCGCGGGGACGGGCGTCTTCCTGCGGCCCGAGGCGCCCTGACCGGGTGGCTTCACCGGGCGGCTTGCAGGTTCCGTGAGGCAGGTCTAACCCTTCCGGCGGGCCACGCCCCCCCACCGGGGCGCATCTGCTTCTGGAAGGGAGCCGCACATGACCGCCAAGCCGGACCTGCGTCCGCACAATCCCCGTCCGGCCGAAGGGCCGGCAAACCCAAGATTTTCCTCTGGTCCCTGCGCCAAGCGTCCCGGCTGGACGCTGGCGGCGCTGGAGGGCGCAGAACTCGGCCGCAGCCATCGCGCCGCCAACCCCAAGGCGCGGCTGAACGAGGTCATCACCCGGTCCAAGGCCATCCTCGGCATGCCCGCCGACTGGCGCCTCGGCATCGTCCCGGGCTCCGACACCGGCGCGGTCGAGATGGCGATGTGGTCGCTGCTGGGCGCGCGTGGCGTCGAGATCCCGGCCTGGGAATCCTTCTCCGCCGATTGGGCGGCCGATGTGGTGAAGGAGCTGAAGCTGGCCGATGCGCGGGTGCTCAAGGCGCCCTACGGCCGGTTGCCCGACCTCAAGGCCCTGGACTGGTCGCGCGACGTCGTCTTCGTCTGGAACGGCACCACCAGCGGCGTGCGCGTTCCGGACGCCGACTGGATTCCGGCGGAGCGCGCGGGCCTCGCCATCTGCGACGCCACCAGCGCCGCCTTCGCCATGGACCTGCCCTGGGACAAGCTGGATGTGGTGACCTGGTCCTGGCAGAAGGTGCTGGGCGGAGAGGCCGCGCATGGCATGCTGGCGCTGTCGCCGCGCGCCGTCGCCCGCCTCGAATCCCACACGCCGTCCTGGCCGATGCCGAAGGTGTTTCGCCTCGCCAAGGGCGGCAAGCTGGCCGAGGGCATCTTCAAGGGCGAGACCATCAACACGCCCTCCATGCTCTGCGTCGAGGATGCGCTGGACGGGCTGCGCTGGGCGGAGGGCGTCGGCGGCCTGAAGGGGCTGGTCGCACGGTCGGAAGCCAACCTCGCCGCGATCGCCGGTTGGGTCGCGAAGACGCCATGGGTGGATTTCCTGGCCGAGGATGCGGCGACGCGGTCCTGCACCTCGATCTGCCTGAAGATTACAGCACCCTGGTTCCAGGCACTGGACGCCGAAGGGCAGGCGGCGGCGGCGAAGAAGCTGTCTTCGATGCTGGAGAAGGAGGGCGTGGCGCTCGATGTCGCGAACTACCGCGACGCGCCGCCGGGCCTGCGCATCTGGGGCGGCGCCACCGTCGAGACCAGCGACATCCAGGCGCTGCTGCCCTGGCTGGACTGGGCGTTCGGCGAAGTGGAAGCCGCGCAGCCGAAGGTCGCTGCCTGATGCCACCCAAGGTCCTGATCAGCGACAAGCTCTCGCCCGCCTCCATCGCGATTTTTCGGGCGCGTGGGATCGAGGTCGACTTCAAGCCCGGCATGAAGCCTGCCGAGTTGCGGGAAATCATTGGCGGCTATGACGGCCTCGCCATCCGCAGCGCCACCAAGGTGACGCGGGAGGTGCTGGATGCCGCGCCGCGCCTGCGCGTCGTGGGCCGCGCCGGCATCGGCGTCGACAATGTCGATGTCTCCTCCGCCACCGCGCGCGGCGTCGTGGTGATGAACACGCCCTTCGGCAACGCCATCACCACCGCAGAGCATGCGATTGCCATGATGTTCGCGCTGGCCAGGCAGATCCCGGAGGCCTCGGCCTCGACCAAGGCGGGCAAGTGGGAAAAGAACCGCTTCATGGGTGTCGAGCTGTCCAGCAAGACGCTCGGCCTGGTCGGCGCCGGCAACATCGGCAGCATCGTCGCCAACCGCGCCATCGGCCTGCACATGAAGGTCATCGCCTTCGACCCCTTCCTGTCGGAGAAGCGGGCGCTGGAGATCGGCGTGGAGAAGGTCGACCTCGACGCGCTGGTGGCGCGCGCCGACTTCATCAGCATCCATGCCCCGATGACGGAGCAGACCCGGAACATCCTGTCGCGGGATCGCATCTTCGCCATGAAGAAGGGCGCGCGGCTGATCAACTGCGCCCGTGGCGGGCTGGTGGACGAGGCGGCGCTGCATGAGGCGCTGGTGCAGGGCCACCTGGCCGGCGCCGCGCTCGACGTGTTCGAGACGGAACCCGCCACGGACAGCCCGCTGTTCGCACTGGAGAACGTGGTCTGCACCCCGCATCTGGGTGCGGCCACGGCCGAGGCGCAGGAGAACGTGGCACTGCAGGTCGCCGAGCAGATGAGCGACTTTCTGCTGTCCGGCGCCGTGTCCAACGCCATCAACATGCCCTCCGTCACCGCGGAGGAAGCGCCGCGGCTGCGACCCTACATGGATCTGGCGCGGCAACTCGGCGCGCTGGCCGGGCAGCTCACGGTGGAACAGGGCGCCGCCATCAAGGCGATCCGCGTGGAGTATGAAGGCCAGGCGGCGGAGCTGAACCAGCGCCCGCTGACCGCGGCGGCGCTGGCCGGCGTGCTGACGCCGATGATGGGCGCGGTGAACATGGTGAACGCGCCGGTCGTGGCGCGGGAGCGCGGCATCGAGGTGGCGGAGACGGTGACGGAACGGCGCGGCGACTACGCCACGCTGGTCCGCGTGACGGTGGTGACGGAGGGGCTGGACCGCAGCGTCGCCGGCACGCTGGTCGGCACCGGCCGCCCGCGCCTGGTCGAGATCAAGGGCATCGCGGTGGAGGCCGATTTCGCGCCGCACATGCTGTACGTCACGAACCAGGACAAGCCCGGCTTCATCGGCCGCTTCGGCACCACGCTGTCGGAAGCCGGCATCAACATCGCCACCTTCCACCTGGGCCGCGACAAGCCGGGCGGCGATGCCATCTGCCTGGTCGGGCTGGATGCCGCCGTGCCGGATGCCGTTCTCGCCACGGTCCGCGCGCTGCCGCTGGTGGTCCGCGCCGTTCCGCTGGCCTTCTGACCGAAAGCCCTCTCCCCCCACTTTGGGGGAAGAGCGCCGTCGCAGTGCGACGTCGGGGTGAGGGGGGCCCTGTCAGGCCGCCGCGGAATTCAGCGCCTCGCCGAGCTCCTTGATCTTCTCGGCCTTGGCGCCTTCGCTGCGACCGGCCATCGTCACCGTCTCCTTGCCCAGCTTGGCGACCACCGTCTTCACCGCCTCGCCGTCGATCTCCTCGGCCTGGATCAGCTTCTTCAGGCGCTCCAGGTCGCGCACCATGGTCTTGGCGCCGGTGACCTCCAGCTTGCCGAGCGTCTCCTCCCAGCCCTCGATGTTCTTCACCGCGGCGCTGATGGTGAAGCCCTTCACGCCTTCCTTGATGTGCTTGATGGTCGCTGCGAATTGCGGCATCTGCGTTCCTCTCCGTCTGACGCGGGCTGCGTCGTCCTGCCGGGCAAAGCGCCGCGCTGCCGGGCTGGTTGCGGAAGTTTATTTCGCAACGCGCCACCTTGCGGGATGCCGGGTCGAACAACGCGAACGAACGTCACGCTTCGTGACGTGACGCGCGGCGGCGCCCGCGCGCTGATGCGCCGCAACCCGGAGGCTTCGCATGTTCCGTATCCCGCGCCGCGGCCTGATCCTCGCCGCCCCCACCCTGCTGCCCGGCCTCGCCTGCGCGCAGCCGCTGGGGCAGGGCACGCCATCGCAGACGGAGGGTCCCTACTACCCTGCCGCCATCCCCGAGGACGCCGATGCCGACCTGCGCCGCGTCGCCGGTGCGGCGCGGCAGGCGTCCGGCCGGCCGCTGCTGCTGACGGGGCTCGTGCGGAACCTGGACGGCGCGCCACTGCCCGGCGCCCGGGTCGAGATCTGGCAGGCGGACGAGGCCGGCATCTACCTGCACCCGCGCGACGGGCGCCAGGCGCAGCGCGATACCGGCTTCCAGGGCTATGGCCGTGCCACCGCCGATGCCGAGGGGCGCTACGCCTTCCGCACCATCCGGCCCGGTCGCTACCCCGGCCGCACGCCGCACATCCACCTGCGCGCCCACCCGCCGCGCGGAACCGCGCCCCTGACCACGCAGGTGTATTTCCCCGACGAGCCGCTGAACGCCCAGGACGGCCTGCTGCGCCGCGTGGCGGAGGCGCGGCGGGCCCTGCTGCTGGCGCGGCTGTCCTCCATGGATGATGGCCAGCGCGCGGAATTTGACGTCATCCTGGCCTAGGCGGCCCCACGGGTTGCCCCCCAGGGGTTGCTCCAGGGGCGCCCCCCTGCCACACACGCGCCCGTCACGCGCCCCAGAACCGAATGACCGACGATCCTCCGAATCCCGCCCTGCTGCCCGCCGGCCTCACCGATGTCCTGCCGCCCGAGGCGGAGCGGGAGGCGATGCTCGTCGAGGTGCTGGCCGAAACCTTCGCCCGGCATGGCTATGAGCGGGTGAAGCCGCCGCTGCTGGAATTCGAGGATTCGCTGCTGGCGGGTTCCGGCGCCGCCGTCGCCGACCAGACCTTCCGCCTGATGGACCCGGTCAGCCACCGCATGATGGGGCTGCGCGCCGACACCACGCCGCAGGTCGCCCGCATCGCCGCCACCCGTCTCGCCCGCATCCCCCGCCCGCTGCGCCTCAGCTATGCCGGCCAGGTGCTGCGCGTGCAGGGCACGCAACTGGCACCCGCGCGGCAATTGCCGCAGGCGGGCATCGAGCTGATCGGCCCGCAGAGCGCGGATGCGGATGCCGAGGTCGCCACCGTGGCGGCGGAGGCGCTGGCCGCCGTCGGCATCACCGAGGCCTCGCTGGACATCACCCTGCCACGCCTGGCGCCGGCGCTGCTGGATGCCGCCGGCGTGCAGGGCGAGGACCGCCGCCGCCTGGCCCGCGCGCTGGACCGCAAGGATGCCGCCGCCGTCGCCGAACATGCGACCGCCGCGGGTGGCGCCGCGCTGCTGCTGCCGGCCCTCCTGGCTGCCGCTGGTCCTGCCGATGCGGCGCTGGCGGTGCTGCATGCGGAGGCGCTGCCGGCCGTCGCCCGGACCATCGCCGACCACGCCGCCGCCGTGGTGGCCGCCATCCGCGCCCGTGCACCCGGCCTTCGCATCACGCTGGACCCGCTGGAGTTCCGCGGCCTGCGCTATCACACCGGCGTCGCCTTCACGATCTACGGCACCGGCCGCACCGGGGAACTGGCCCGCGGCGGCCGCTACCTGTCCGGCGAGGAACCCGCCACCGGCATGACGCTGTATCCGGACGCCGTGCTGCGCGCCGTGTCGCCGCTGCCGCAGCGGCTGCGCGTGTTCCTGCCGGAGGGCGCCGATGCCGCCCAGGCCGCGGCACTCCGCGCCGCCGGCCACGCCACCCTGGCGCGGCTCAGCCCCGCCGATACCGCGCACGCCCTGCGCTGCACGCATGTCATGGACGGCACCGGCGCACCGGTCCCGGTTGAGGAGCAGTAGCGATGGCCAATGTCGCCGTCATCGGCGCCCAGTGGGGCGACGAGGGCAAGGGAAAGGTCGTGGACTGGCTTGCCAGCCGGGCCGACATCGTCGTGCGCTTCCAGGGCGGCCACAATGCCGGCCACACGCTGGTGGTGGGCAACCAGACCTACAAGCTGTCGCTGCTGCCCTCCGGCGTGGTGCGCGGCAAGCTCGGCATCATCGGCAACGGGGTGGTGCTGGACCCCGACGCGCTGCTGTCCGAGATCGCCCGCGTCACTGCGCAGGGACTTTCGGTGACGCCGCAGAACCTGCGCATCGCGGAGAACGTGCCGCTGATCCTGCCGGTGCACCCGGCGCTCGACATCGCGCGGGAGAAGGCGCGCGGCGCCAGCGCCATCGGCACCACCGGGCGGGGAATCGGCCCCGCCTATGAGGACAAGGTCGCCCGCCGTGCCATCCGCCTGTCCGACCTGGCGGAGCCGGAGGTGCTGGCGCACAAGCTGGATGAGCTGCTGCTGCACCACAACACCCTGCTGCGCGGTCTCGGCGCCGAGACCTTCGAGAAGCAGGCGCTGCTCGACCGGCTGCTGGAACTGGCGCCGAAGCTGCTGCCCTTCGCCGAGCCGGTCTGGCAGTTGCTGGACGCCGCGCACCACGAGGGCAAGCGCGTGCTGTTCGAGGGCGCGCAGGCGGTGATGCTGGATGTCGACCACGGCACCTACCCCTATGTCACGTCATCGAACACCGTCGCCGGCAATGCCGCGGCGGGGGCAGGCGTCGGGCCGAAGCAGATCGGCTATGTGCTGGGCATCGCCAAGGCCTACACCACCCGCGTCGGCAGCGGCCCGTTCCCGACCGAATTGTCGGACGCGACCGGGCGCTTGCTGGGCGAGAAGGGACGGGAGTTCGGCACCGTCACCGGCCGTCCGCGCCGCTGCGGCTGGTTCGATGCCTGCATGGTCCGCCAGGCGGTGAAGGTTGGCGGCGTGGAGGGCCTGGTGCTGACCAAGCTCGACGTGCTGGACGGGCTGCCGGAGCTGCGCATCTGCACCGGCTACCGGGTGGATGGAGAATTGCTGAACCGCCTGCCGGCCTCGATCGCCGCGCAGCAGAAGGCGGTGCCGGTCTATGAGGTGCTGAACGGCTGGCCCGGCTCCACCAAGGGCGCGCGCAGCTATGCCGAGTTGCCGGCCGAAGCGGTGAAGTACGTGCGCCGCATCGAGGAACTGGTGGAGGCGCCGGTGGTGCTGCTGTCCACCAGCCCGGACCGCGACGACACCATCATGCTGCGGGATCCCTTCGCCGGGTGAGGCCACCGCTAAACGTCTAGACGTCTGGTTGTCGGACAAGCTCCAGCCTGTCGCAGTCGTGACATGCCGAAGCTCCGCGACAGCCGCCCGGACGATATTCCCGCCATCACGGCCAGCTACGGCCATTGGGTTACCCATGGCCTGGCCAGCTTCGAGCTGACGCCGCCCGGCGCGCCGGAGATGGCGCGGCGGCGGCAGGCGGTGCTGGCGGCGGGCTACCCGCACCTGGTCACGACGGACACGGACGGCCGGGTGCTCGGCTATGCCTGTGCCAGCGCCTACCGGCCCCGCCCGGCCTACCGCTTTGCCGCCGGGAACAGCGTCTGTGTGCCGCCGGATGCCGGGCGCGGCGGGATCGGCCGGGCGCTGCTGGTCTGGCTGATCGAGCGCTGCACCGCCAGCGGCCACCGGCTGATGGTCGCGGTCATCGGCGATTCGGCCAATGCGGCCTCCATCCGCCTGCACGAAGCCGCGGGCTTCACCCGGGCCGGGCTGATCCCCGCCATCGGCTGGAAGCACGAGCGCTGGGTCGACAGCGTGCTGATGGTGCGCCCGCACGGCGGGGGCGCCGCGACGCCACACCTGCCATGACCCGCATCGAGGCCGACCGCGCCTCCCGCGATGCCGCCATCGTGCTCGGCCTGACCCTGCCGGGCGATACGGTGCTGCACCTGCTGCTGCCGCTGCATGCCGCGGCCTTCAGTGTCTCGCTGGCCGAGGCTGGGCTGCTGCTGGCGGCGAACCGGCTGGTGCGGATCATCGGCTATGGCTGGGTGGCGCGCGGCTACGAGTATTTCGGACCACGCCGTGCCTGCCTGGTGGCGGTGCTGGCGGCGGCCTGCGCCACGGCGGGCTATGCGGTTTTGCCGGGGGGCTGGTGGCTGCTGCCGGCCCGCCTGCTGTGGGGTCTCGCCTTCGCCGTGATGAACATCGCCACCCAGGCGCTGGCGACGGCCTACACGGGCGGCGCCGCGCGCCGCAGCGGCACCTCCCGCGCCATCATCGCGACCGGGCCGATGCTCGGCCTGCTGGCCGGGGCTGTGCTGGTGGAATATGCCGGACCGCGCCTGGTGTTCCTGTGCCTCGGCGTGGTCTCGCTGCTGGCGCTGCCCTTCGCCTGGCGACTGCCGGACGGGGAGGGGGCGCGGCTGCGCTTCGGCGGACCGCGCTTCGCGCTGCCGAAGCCGCTGGATGTCTGGTCCTTCGTGCAGGGGCTCGCACTGGACGGGCTGTTCGTGCTCGGCCTCGCCTTCCTGGCGGCGGCCGCCCTGCCGGACGGTGCGGCACTGGCGGCCGGCGCGGCGCTGGCCGCGCGCTACCTGGCGGAGGTGCTGCTGGGCCAGCCGGCGGGACGCCTGGCGGAACGCTTCGGCGCCGCGCGCGTGCTGCTGCTGGTCTCGCTCGGCTCCGCGGTTGGTCTGACGGTGATTGGCGTCGGGTGGCTGTGGGTCGGCAGCCTGCTGGTGGTCGGGCTGCGCGTGCTGCTGCAGCCGCTGCCCGCGCCGGTGGCGGCCGCCCGCGCCCCGGTCGAGGAACGCGTGGCGGCACTGGCGCGGCTGGCGACCTGGCGGGACATCGGCGCCGGGGTCGGCCCGCTGGTCGCGGGCGTGATGCTGCCGCTGGTGCCGGCGGTGGTGCTGTATTGCGGCGCCGCCGCCCTGCTGGCGGCGGCTTCGGTCGCGGCGCTCAGCCCGCCTCGGCCAGCAGCGCCCGCAGGTCCAGGCGCTTCGTGATCATGGCCAGGGACCCGTCCGGCTGGCGCGGCCAATCGGCGCGCGGCCGGTCGCGGTACAGCTCCACCCCGTTGCCGTCCGGGTCGCGCAGATACAGCGCCTCCGACACGCCGTGGTCGGAGGCGCCTTCCAGCGGCCAGCCAGCCTCCGCCAGTTGCTTCAGGGCGCGCGCCAGGGCCGGGCGGTCCGGGTACAGCAGCGCCACATGGTAAAGGCCGGTGGTGCCGAAGCCGGGCGGGCTGCCGCCTGCGCTTTCCCAGGTGTTCAGTGCGATGTGGTGGTGGTAGCCGCCGGCCGAAAGGAACACCGCCTGGTCGCCGATGCGCTGCTGCACTTCCAGCCCGATCAGGTCGCGCCAGAACGCCAGGCTGCGCTCCAGCTCCGCCACCTTCAGGTGGACATGGCCGATGCGGGTCTCGGCGGCGATGGCGTAGGGCGCGGCGCGGGCCGGCGCGTCGATGGTGGCGGACATGGCGAGTCTCCTCGTGTTCGTGCCACCAAGATGCGGATTCTCGCCGGACGGTTCCAATCCGTGCTCCGGATGCGCCTCATGCCCCAGGCTGATGACGCGGAAAGGGCGCCCACCCTGCGGTGGACGCCCTTCCAGGTTCAGGCCAGCGCGATCAGGCGACGCCGAGGCGGCGCTCCACGATCTGCGTCTTCATGCTCTTCTGCAGCTTCTCGAAGGCGCGCACCTCGATCTGGCGCACGCGCTCGCGGCTGATGTTGTACTGCTGCGACAGCTCCTCGAGCGTGGTCGGCTCGTCCTTCAGGCGCCGCTCGATCAGGATGTGGCGTTCCCGGTCGTTCAGCGTCTTCAGCGCCTCGCCGAGAAGCTCGCGGCGGTTGGTCATGTCCTCCCGCTCGGCCAGCTCGGTTTCCTGGCTCTCGCCATCATCCACCAGCCAATCCTGCCACTCGCCGTCGCTGTCGGCGCGGACCGGCGCGTTCAGGCTGTTGTCGGGCGAGGCGAGGCGGCGATTCATGGAGATGACGTCGGCTTCCGGCACGGCCAGGACGCGGGCGATCTTCTCGACCTGCTCCGGCTTCAGGTCGCCTTCCTCCAGCGCCGCCATCTGGCCTTTGAGCCGGCGGAGGTTGAAGAACAGCTTTTTCTGAGCAGCCGTCGTCCCCATCTTCACGAGGGACCAGCTGTGCAGGATGTATTCCTGAATGGCGGCACGGATCCACCACATGGCGTAGGTCGCCAGGCGGAAGCCACGGTCCGGGTCGAAGCGTTTCACGGCCTGCATCATGCCGACATTGCCTTCGGAGATCAGCTCGCCGACCGGCAGCCCGTAGCCGCGGTAGCCCATGGCGATCTTGGCAACCAGGCGGAGGTGCGACGTGACCAGGCGGTGGGCGGAAGGCTCGTCGCCCTCGTCCTTCCAGCGCTTGGAGAGGTTGTACTCCTCATCCGGCGTCAGCATCGGGAACTTGCGGATTTCCTGCAGGTACCGGGACAGGTTGCCTTCGGGAGCCATCGGGATGGACATGGTGGAAGCCATGATGAGAACTGCCTCCTTCGTCGCCTGGTGCCCCCCGTGACGGCGGAGCCCATGGCGGCTGTGCTGTTCTGCCAACGTCGACCGGGCCCTCCCTTTCCATGGACACCCCGGTCACGACGGCGTGAGGCATGGTGGGCGCTCTCGTTCCGGATCTTGAAACCCGGGGAGCGAGGGTGCGAAGCGGCACCCGACCGATTCTGGCTTAAGCTTTTCTAGGACCAATCCGGGCCGGGATCAAGAGAAACCCGACCTGCAAGGTAGGTTTACGTTTGGTTACCTCGCTGTAACACTCGGCTCCAGGAGCCGCAGCAACGCTGCCATGTCGGGCGGCAACTCCGCCGAGAAGGATAGCGCCTCACCCGTTACCGGATGGCGAAATCCCAGGGTTGCGGCATGCAGCGCTTGCCTGGGGAATGCGAGGAGTGCTTCGCGCGGGGCCTCGGCAAGGTTACGCGCGGCGGCCGGCGTGCGGCGCAGATACACCGGGTCGCCGACCAGCGGGTGGCCCAGATGTGCCAGGTGGACACGGATCTGGTGGGTCCGCCCTGTCGCCAACCGGCAGCGCAGCAGGGCGCAGGCGGCGCCGAAGCCGCGTTCGGTGCGGTAGCGGGTCAGGGCGTGCTTGCCGTTGCGCGTCACCACCGCCATCCGCTTGCGGTCCATCGGGTGGCGGCCGATGTCGCCCTCAATCTCGCCGGCCGCCGGCGCCGGCAGGCCCCAGACCAGCGCCAGGTATTCCCGGTCCAGGTCGCGCGCGGCGAAGGCCTCCGACAGCGCCGTATGCGCCCGCTCGGATTTCGCGACGACCATCACGCCGGAGGTGTCCTTGTCCAGCCGGTGGACGATGCCCGGACGCTTCTCCCCGCCGATTCCCGTCAGATCCTCGGCCGCATGCGCCAGCACCGCGTTCACCAGCGTGCCGTCCCGGTTGCCCGGCGCGGGGTGCACGACCAGGCCGGCGGGCTTGTCCAGCACGATCAGGTGCCGGTCCTCGAACAGCACCGTCAGCGGGATGTCCTGCGGCTGCGGTACCGCATCTTCCGGCGGCGGCAGGTGCAGGGCGTACAATTCGCCCGGCCGCACCGGCTCCGCCGGGTCGTGCACCCGCACGCCGGCCCGGCTGGCCTGGCCGGCTTCGATGAGAGCCTTGACCCGGGACCGCGACAGCCCGCCTATCGCATCCGTCAGGAAGCGGTCGGCGCGCAGGCCGGCGGCCTCGGGCGGGGCGAGGATTTCGCGGGTTTCGCCCAAGGGGTGGTCCTGTGCATCGGCGGAAAGGGGAGTTTGCGTGGCGGCGCTCAAATGGTTGGTTGGCGTGATGGGGGTCCTGATCGTGCTCGGCACGGTGGGCCTGGTTTTCGTTCTCGTCCAGCGCCTGGGTGGTGCGGCGGGCGAAGTGGCGCTGCCGCCGGCCTCGCTCGGGCAGCCGGCGGGGACGCGGATGCTGTCGTTGGCGACGGTCGAGGGCCGACTCGCGGTGCTGGTGGCGCGGCCGGATGGCACGGAACGCGTGCTGCTGCTGGATGCGCGGCGCAGCCGGGTGGTGGGCGAAGTGCGGGCGGCGGATTGATGGCACACCACAAGGCGACGCTGCCCGAGAAGATCTGCGCCGCCTGCGCCCGGCCCTTCGCCTGGCGCCGGAAATGGGCGCGGGACTGGGACCAGGTCCGCTTCTGCTCCGACGCCTGCCGCAGCGGCCGCCGCGATGCGACGCTGGCCGAGAAAAGCGGCAAAGGGCGTCTTGATCCGCCGGCCCGGGGGCGCTAATCAGCCGCCTCGCGACGTTCCAACGCCGCGGGTTGTCTGGGTCCCCTTCGTCTAGAGGCCTAGGACACCGCCCTCTCACGGCGGTAACAGGGGTTCGAATCCCCTAGGGGACGCCATCCGTTTCCGATCATGATCTCGAAGTGGCTGAGTCAGCATCCGGTCAATCCGCAGTTCCCGCGGATCACGGAACTGCGCCACGCCCACCGTCATCGCCTGGTGCCCCGCGGCCGGCTGTGCCCGGTAGGTGCCGAACAACCGGTCCCAGAAGGCCAGGTTGAAGCCGAGTTTGCTATTAGTCTCTTGCGGCACCACGGAATGGTGCACCCGGTGCATGTCCGGCGTCACCAGGATCATTCGCAGCCCGCGGTCGAGCCAGGCGGGCAGGCGCAGGTTGGCGTGGTTGAACATCGAACTCGCGTTCAGCAGCACCTCGAAGATCAGCACCGCGACCGCCGGTGCGCCGAGCGCCACCACCACCATCAGCTTGATGACCATGGACAGGATGATCTCGACCGGGTGGAAGCGCAGCCCTGTCGTCACGTCGAAGTCGAGATCCGCATGGTGCATGCGATGCAGGCGCCACAGCGCCGGCACGGCGTGGAACAGCACGTGCTGGAGGTAGATGGCGAGGTCGAGCAGGATCACCGCCACCAGCACCGCGATCGGCTGCGGCAGGTTCAGCCAGGGCAGCAGGCCGAAGCCCTGTGCCTCCACCGCGAGGGCGACGCCGACCGCCGCGGTCGGGAAGAGAAGGCGGACGACCAGCGCGTCCAGGGCAACCACGCCGAGGTTGCTCGGCCAGCGCCGCAGCCGGGCGAAGGCGCGGGCCCGGCGTGGCAGGCCGGCTTCCAGCCCCGCCATCACGGCCAGCACGCCGGTGAAGACGCCGAGGCGGATCAGCGGTTCGTTGGCAAGCAATGCGTCCATGCTGCGCGTCCCGCGGCTTGATGTGAGGTGTGGCTGACGCTGTCGGTTCAGCGCAAGCCGAACAGCGGCCGCAGAAGGATACCGGCCCAGCACCCCGGAATCACGGCCAGGATCCAGACGAAGCCGTGCAGGCTGCCGGAGGACGCGCCGCCGAGGAAGGCGCCGACATTGCAGCCAAAGGACAGCCGTGCGCCCACCCCCATCAGCAGCCCGCCGAGGGCCGCACCGGCCGCGCCCCGCCATCCGATCGGCGAGCCGTGGCGCAGGCGCCCCTGCGCCGCCGCCGCCAGCAGGGCGCCCAGCACCAGGCCGATGTTGGTCAGCGAGCCGTGCAGCGCCAGCAACGGGCCCTCCAGCGCCTCCCGCGTCCAGCCGCCCGCCCAGAATTCGAAGCGTGTCAGGTCAAGGCCCAGCGCCTGCACCGCCTGCCCGCCCCACAGCGTCAGCCCCATGGTGATGCCCCAGGGCATCCCGGAGACCAGGAACAGCAGCGCCACCACGACGCCGACCGCAAGCCCGGCCAGCAGTTTCTCCCGCTGCGGCCGCGCCCCGCGCAGGATCAGCAGCGCGCCCGCCAGCAGCAGCCCCTCGGTCACGGCAAGCCCGCCCCAGGTGCCGAACAGTGCCGGCAGGTCGACCGCGCCCAGGTTTGGCAGCCGCAGCGCGGCCGGCAGCATCAGGCTGCCCAGCACGCCGCCCAGGCAGAAGAACGGCAGCGCCACCCACATGCGGCGCGACCCCTGGCCCATCGCGACCAGGGTGCCGGAGCCGCAGCCACTGGTGATCTGCATGCCGATGCCGAACAGCGCCGCGCCGACCACCAGAGGCGGCCCGATCGGCGCGACGAAGCGGCCATAGCCCTCGACCAGCGTCCCGACCGGCAGGATCACCAGCGCCGCCACCGCCGGCACGACGAAGCCGGCGCCGAGGGTGCGGCCATCCCGGTCTACCAGCAGGCTGCGGAAGCCGCCGGTGAAGCCGTAGTCCAGCACCACGAACATCGCCCCCAGCAGCATCGCCACCGCCAGCAGCGGCAGCAGCGCCACGTCATTGAGGGCCAGCATGGCCAGGGCGGTCCCGCCGAGGCCAAGCATCAAGCCCGGCACGTGCGCCCGCGGCGGAGCGGCCGCGAGCGTGCCCGCCATGCTATTCCGCCGCCTTGCGCACCAGCCCGGCCAGGAAGGTCTCGGTGTTGCGCTGGCCCTCCGGCGGCACCGTCACGCCGTGGCGCGCAAAGACCCGCGCGGCGAGGTCGGCGCCGGTGCTGCGGGTGAGGAAGGTGCGGCCCTGGTCATCCTCCCACACCAGGATGCGCATCGGCAGGTCCAGCGCCAGCGTCGGGTTGGCGACCATGCCCGGGGTGCCGGCGCGCGGGCTGCCGAACAGCAGCACGGTGCGCGGCCGCAGCGTCAGGCCGACCTCGCGGGCGGCGGCGGCGTGGTCGATCTCGGTGAAGACCTGCCAGCCGGCCTCGCGCAGCGCGGCGGCGAGGCGGTCCAGCGTGGCGCGCACCGGATGGGCGCTCGGCACCGTCACCAGGCCGTCCTGCTGCGCCAGGGCGGGCAGCGCCGGCAGGGCCAGGGCGGCGGCGAGAAGGATGCGGCGGCGCATCAGCCGGCCCGTCCCGGCGGCGCAGATGTACGGGGCGGCTTCGGCATGGTGGGGTCCTCCTCGGGATACAGGCGCTGTCGGTTGCTTCGCCACCAGCGCCGCAAAGGTTACGGCACCTCGCCCGGAACCGGCACCAGGAACGGCATCACCTCCACCGCCGCACCTGGCCGCGCCACCAGCACATGGTTCGCCGCCACCGGCTGCCAGCCGGCGTTGCGCTCATCCACCGGCTCCGAAACCACCAATACGTTGCCGACGACGCGGCGCCGGTACAGCGAAGGCGGCCTGCGGTCGGAGGACCAGCGGAAGCAGGTCAGCGTGGTGCCGTCGCTCTGCGCCGCCGCGAAGCGCAGCGGCTGGGTGCTGCCGGCCTGGCGCATCAGCGCCAGCACGCGGCCCAGCGTGCGCGACAGCGCGCCGACCGGGTCCTCCGCCAGCCCATCCGCCATGGCGGCCAGGAAGATCGCCTCCGTGTCGCCGGTGCCGAGGCGATGCTCGTACAGCCGGTCCGGGATCAGCTCCTCGATCCGCCGCTTGACGCCGGCGTAATCGCCCACCTGGCCGTTGTGCATGAACAACTGCCGGCCAAGCCCGAAGGGATGGCAATTGGCGCGGGTGGTGGAGGTGCCGGTGGAGGCGCGGACATGGGCGAAGAACAGGCGCGAGCGCACCTGCTCGCACAGCGAGCGCAGGTTCTCGTCCGACCAGGCCGGGCGGATTTCCCGGTACAGGCCGGGCTCCTCACGCTCGCCGTACCAGCCCAGGCCGAAGCCGTCGCCATTGGTCGGCGCCTTGCCCTCGTCGGCATGGATGGATTGGTGGATCAGCGAATGCGCCGGGGCGGAGACCACGTCCGACAGGAAGATGGGTTCGCCGAGATAGGCGAGGAAGCGGCACATCGTGGCGTGGTCCGGAGGGTGGCAACGACGCAGGTTGCGACCGCCCCGTGGCGGCGGCAAGGCCCCGGGTCAGCCTTGGCGCAGCGGCCAGTGCCAATGCGGCGGCGGGTGGCCGGCGACCGGCATCGGCGTGTGCATGATGCGGTCCGCCAGCAGGCAGCCCAGCCAGGCCTCCCGCCGCCCCGGCCCGGCGAAGGCGAGGGAGGAGACATTGGCGAGCGGGCTGCCGCCGGCCTCCGCCATGTCATGCGGCACCAGCGTGCCGGCGGCGCTGCCACGCGCGATGCGCGCGATGTGGTCCGGCACGCCGGCATCGAGGTGGCGGGTGACGCGGCGGGTCGCGGGGTCCACCCGCAGCAGGCGGTTGGCGACGATGGCGGTGACCCAGACCTGCCCTTCCTCGTCGAAGGCGAGGCCGTCCGGGTACTCGCCCGGCCCGAACTCCGCCACCACCTGCTTCGGGCCGAGCGTGCCGTCCGCGCCCAGCGGGAAGCGAGAGAGACGCTGCGTGTAGGTCTCGTTCACATACAGGAAACGGCCATCGGGGGAGGGCATGCATTCATTGGTGTAGCCCAGCCCATCCGCCACGATGCGGCTGCCGCGTTCGTCCTGCAGCACGATGAAGCCGGTGCAGGCCCGCGGGGTCCAGTCCAGGTGGCGCGGCGACAGGCGGGTGGAGACGGTGGCCCAGAGCCTCCCGGCCGTGTCGCGCACCGCATAGTTGGTCGGCGGCAGCGCCACGCCATCGACCTCGCGCAGCAGGGGCATTACCTGGCCATCGCGGGCCAGGCGGAACACGCCGCCCTCCGCGCTGCCGAGATGCGACAGGATGAAGGCGCCATTGGGCTCGAAGGCGATGCCGTTCGGCTTCAGGCCGTCCGGCAGCTCCGCCGTCTCGCCCCGGATGAGGCGATGCGATCCATCCGCCGCCAGCGCCGCGACGCCGCCCCGAAAATCCGCGCTGAACACCGCGCCGTCCGGCGCCACCAGCACGCATTCCGGGCGCACCAGGCCGCTCGCGTGGAAGGAGACATCCTGCATCTGCATCAGCGGAACCATGCGACGGGGGCCATGACGAAGGCGGGGAAGTAGGTGACGATGACCAGCACCAGGCAGCACAGCGCGAACATCGGGCCAAGCTCCTTGGTGATGCCCCACATGCGCGCATCGGCGATCTTCGCCGAGACGAACAGCGTGCCGCCGACCGGCGGCGTGAACAGCCCGATCGCCAGGTTGCACACCATGATGAGCCCGAGATGCACCGGGTCGATCCCGAGGTCGCGGGCCACCGGCAGCAGTAGCGGCGCCGTCAGGATCAGCGCCGGCACCGGCTCCAGGAAGATGCCGAGCAGCAGCAGCGCGATGTTCACCACCAGCAGGAATTCCCACTTGCCGAGGTCCCAGGCGCGCAGGATCGCGACCAGGTCCATCGGCACACCCTCCATCGTCATCACCCAGGCAAAGGCGGTGGTGGCGCCGATGACGAGCATGACGGTGGCGGAGGTGATGAAGCTGTCGCGCAGGATGCGCGGCACGTCGGCCAGGGCGAGTTCGTTGTAGACGAAGCGGCCGACCAGCAGTGCGTAGAACACCGCGACGGCGGCGGCCTCCGTCGGCGTGAAGACGCCGCCGAAGATGCCGCCCAGGATCACCACCGGGAACAGCAGCGCCGGAATGCAGCCCTTGAAGGAGGCGATGAGGTCTTCCGCGGAGGTGCGCTGCCCGCCCGGATCCCAGCCGCGCGCGCGGCCGACATGCATGCACCACAGGATCAGCGCGCCGCCGAACAGCAGGCCCGGCACGAAGCCGGCCAGGAACAGCTCCTTCACCGAGACATTGCCCATGAAGGCGAAGATCACCATCGGGATGGAGGGCGGGATGATGATGCCGATGGTGCCCGCCACCGCGACCAGTGCCGCGGCGAACTCCTTCGTGTAGCCGCGCTGCTTCATGCCCGGGATCATCACCGAGCCGATCGCCGCGCTGTCCGCGACCGCGGAGCCCGAGACGCCCGAGAACAGCATGGAGGAGGACACCGTCACCACGCCCAGCCCGCCACGCAGGAAACCCAGCGCCTTGGAGGCGAAGTCGATCATCCGCCGGCCAACGCCGCCGGCCACCATGATCTCGCCGGCGACGATGAACATCGGCACGGCGAGCAGGTGGAACGGCTCGACGCCGCCGATGAAGGACAGCAGCATGCCCTCCATCACGTAGAAATTGTCCGACATCTGCATGTAGGCGAAGGTCGCGATCAGCATCGCCCAGACCAGCGGCACGCCGAACATGGCGATCGCCATGAACAGCGCGAAAATCGTCAGGAACAGCGACATCAGGCGACCCTTTCCCGCACCGGGCCGCACAGCACGCGCTGCCCGATGAACAGCAGGCCGAGCACCGATCCCACCGGCATCGCGGCATAGGCCAGGCCCATCGGGATGTAGGTGACCGACAGCGTCTGCTGCATCATCTGCGCCGACAGGCTCCAGCCATAGACCAGCAGCGTCACCAGCACGCCGGCCGCCGCGGCATCGGCGATCCAGCCGAGGATGCGGCGCAGCCTCGGCCCGGCGGCATCGACCATCTCCGTGATCGAGAGATGCGCGCCGAGTTGCAGCGCCCGCGCGCCGCCGAGGAAGGTGAGCCACAGGAAGACGAACTCGCCGATCTCGTTCACCCAGGCGAGCGACAGGTTGAAGACGTAGCGGGCGATGACGTTGACCAGCACCACCAGGCACAGCCCGCCGCCGCCGATGGCGAGGAACAGGTCCAGCGCGCGCCCGAGCAGGGCACAGCCGCGGTCGAGCGCGCGCATCCCTCAGGCCCGCGCGCGCAGGGCGGCGGCTTCGGCCATGAAGGCGTCCACCTGTTCCTGCCCGTATTCCTGCCGGGCCCGCGCGATGGCGCCCTGCGAGGCATCGCGCCACGGGCCGAGCTCCGGGCGTGCGATGGTGGCGCCCTTTTCCGTCATCTGCCGCAGCAGCGCCTCGTCATTCGCCGCGACCTGCTGGCGGTTGTGCTGGCCGCTCTCGCGCCCGGCCTGCATCAGCGCCTCGCGCGCCTTTTCCGGCAGCGACTGCCAGACGCGTTCCGATGCGCAGAGCCAAAGCGGGGAGTAGATGTGGTTGGACAGGGTGATGTGCTTCGCGACCTCGTGGAAGCGCTGGCTGAAGATGGTGTCGATGGGGTTTTCCTGGCCATCCACCGTGCCCTGCTGGATCGCGAGGTAGACTTCCGTCACCGGCAGCACCACCGGATTCCAGCCCTGGCTTTCCATGATCCAGCGGATCATGTCGACCGGCGCGATGCGCAGCTTGCGGCCGCGCACCGCAGCCGGGGAGGGCAGGGCGAAGGTGGTGGAGAAGCAGCGGAAGCCGGCCTCCCAATCGCCCACCACCCGCATCCCGCGGCCGATCAGCGCCTGCTTCTGGGATGCGATGAAGCGGCTTTCGTCATACAGCCGCCAGCCCTGCTGGTAGTTCTCCGCCAGGTAGGGCAGCGCGATCAGGTTCAGCGGGCGGGTATGCGTGGCGTAGGTGACGACGCCGGTGATGGCGAGGTCGATGGAGCCCACCGCCACCTGTTCCAGGCTGCGTGCGTCGTTGGCGAGCTGTCCCGAATGGAACACCTGCACGCGGTACTGCCCCTCCGTCAGTTCCTGCACGCGACGCCCGAACAGCAGGGCCGCTTCCTGGCGCGCGCCGATGTCGGTATCCGTGTGGTTCAGGCGCAGCGTGCGGACACGTCCCTGCGCCGTGGCGATGGCGGGCGCCGCGAGCAGCCCCGCGGTGCCGAGCAGCGCGACGCGGCGCGTGGTCCTGATCTGATCCATTCTTGCTTCCTCCCCTTCTGTTGCGTGGCAGGCTAGACAGGCACGAGGCGACCCTCCGCGGCGGAGCGGTAGATGGCCTCCTCGATCTCCATGTTGCGCAGCCAGGCGCGGCCGGTGTTCGGCACCGGCGCCTGCTGCGTCACATGCCCCAGTGCGGCGCGGGATTGGCGGAACACGCAGTCTCCGCCATAGCCGCGGCGTTCCCAGGTGTAGGCGTGCTCGGCCTCCGTGCCGCCATGCGGGCGCAGGAACAGGCGGCCATGGCCATCGAGCCTGAGCTGCCCGCCAGTGCCCTCGACCATCAGCACGCCATTGGTCATGCGCGGATCATCGCTCGGGTGGTCGATTTGGCGGTTGCCGTCGACGATGCCGCTGCGGCGGGCGTCCGCGAAGCTGAACAGCACTGTCGCCGCGTCCTCGCCGACGATGGCCGGGTTCAGCGTGCGCAGCCGCGCGAAGACGCCGGCGACCTCGCCGAACAGCAGGCGGAACACGTCGATCAGGTGGATGATGGTCTCATGCACCAGGAAGCGCGGCATGGTGCGGAAGTAGGGCTGGCGCGAGAGGTAGGCGTCCGGTCCCTGTCCGTCGCCGGAGCGCAGCCGGAAGGACAGGTCCAGCGGTTCGCCGATGGCACCCGCCCGCACCAGCCGCGCGGCTTCCTCGAACCACGGCATGAACCGGAAATTCTCATGCACGATCAGCGGAATGTTGGCCTGCTCCGCCTGCTGCACGATCGCCACGGCGGTAGCGTAGTCCGGCGCCAGCGGCTTCTGGCAGATCGCCGGGATGCCGCGTTCAGCGCACAGCGCGACCAGCGCCGCATGGGTTTCGGGCGGCGTCACGATATCGACCAACCCGGGCCGCACCGCATCCAGCATCTGCGCCGCATCGGTGAAGTCGCGGGCCGGTGGAAAGCGCGCCGCCGCTTCCTCTGCCTTGGTGCCATCCCGGTCGCAAATCGCGGCAAGCTCCACCGGCAGCCGCGACCACGCATCGTGGTGGAACTGCGCGAAGTAGCCCGCCCCGATCACGGCGACCTTCATGCCGGAATCTGCGCCGCCACGGCCCTCGCCACCTCCACGGTGCCGACGCCGCCGAATTCCGCGGTGCGCAGACCGTTGGCGAAGGCGGCATCCACCGCCGCCTCCAACTCCGTCGCCGCATCGGACCACGCCTGGCCGGCACCGCGCGTGCCCAACCAGTCGAGCATCAGCGCGGCCGACAGCAACATGGCGGTGGGGTTCGCCACGCCCTGGCCGGCGATGTCCGGCCCGGTGCCGTGGCTCGGCTGGAACACGGCGTGCGTGTCGCCGATATCGGCCGAGGGCGCGTAGCCCATGCCGCCGACCAGCCCGGCGCCGAGGTCGGAGATGATGTCGCCGAACATGTTCTCCATCGGCAGCACGTCGAAATCCCAGGGCCGCCGCACCAGGTCGAGCGCCATCGCATCGATGTAGTGGTGGCCGGAGGGCACGCCGGGGAACTCGGTCGCCACTTCCTCGAAGATCCGGCGCATGAAGGCCATGCTGAGAAAGACGTTCGCCTTGTCCACCAGCGTCACCTTCTGCGGCCGCCGCAGCCGCTCCGCGCGGCGCTGCGCCAGGCGGAAGGAAAAGCGCGCCAGGCGCTCGGTTGTCGCGCGGGTGATGACCATGGTGTCGCGCGCCTCGCGATCCTCAATCATCTCGCCGCGGCCGCGCGCCCAGAACAGGCCCTCCGTGCTTTCGCGCAGGATCACCAGGTCGATCTTCTCTGCGCGCGGGTCACGCAGGGCCAGCGGTACGCCGGGAATGGCGCGGATCGGCCGCACGCCGGCATAGAGGCCTAGCCGGAAGCGCAGATCGAGCTGCGGCGCGATCTCGGTGCCGTCCGGGTAGCGGATGCCGGGCCAGCCCATGGCGCCGAGCAGGATGGCGTCCGCCGCCTCCGCCTGCCGGAACACCTCCTCCGACATCGCGGTGCCGGTGTCCTTGTAGACGAAGGCGCCGGCGGCGAGCGTTTCCGTCCGCAGGCCGAGGCCGTGGCGGCGCACCAGTTTTTCCAGCACGGCGGTGGTGGCGTCCGTCACTTCCACGCCGATGCCATCCCCCGGCATCACGGCGATGCGGACGGCGTTCGAGTTCATAGCCATGCAAGGCCGCTCCGTTCGATCAGGGCAATCAGTTCCGCACCGCCACGGCGGCGGTGCTGGCGGTACAATTCGCGGGCGCCATCGGCATCCCCGGCGCGGATCGCGACCAGCGTCGCGCGGTGTTCCGCGGTGGACCGGGCGGGCAGGGGGCGCATGTTCAGCGTGAACATCCGCGCGCGGTGGGACTGGTCCCACACCTGCATGACCATGGCCGACAGCCGCCGGTTGCCGCAGCTTTCGGCCAGGCCGAGGTGGAACGCCTCGTCCGCCCGCGCCCAGCCGGTGCGGTCCCCGGCGGCGATCGCCGCCTCCATCGCATCGCAGGCCTCCGCCAGCGGGCGCAGGGCGAGGTCGGACAGGCGGCGGCGGGCGAGCAGTTCGGCCGCCGTCGGCTCCAGGCTTTCCAGCACGTCGTAGATGTCGCGCATGTCGCCAGTCGAGATCGGCTGCACGCGCATGCCGTGGCGCGGCGTCACCGTTACCAGCCCATCCTGCTGCAGGCGCAGCATCGCCTCCCGCACCGGGGTGCGGGACAGGCCGAGCTGGACAGCCAACTCCGCCTCCAGCCGCTGCTCGCCCGGCGGCAGCAAATTGTCGAGTATCATCGCCTTCAGCCGCAGATAGGCGGTCTCGGCGGCGGTCACCTGGCGCGGGGGAGAGGCTTTGAGGGCGTTCACCCATGCATTAACGCATACGCTATTGCGTGCGGCAATAGGCATCCTGGCGCCGTAACCGCAGGCATGGCCCCGGCGAAACTCCCGCAACAGCCACAGGACTACCCATGACCAGCCAGACGGGGCATCCGCCCGCCCGACGGCCCGAACTGCGCGACGGTGTCCTGCACACCGACCTCTGCATCATCGGCGCCGGCTCCGCCGGCCTGTCGGTCGCCGCCGGCGCCGTGCAGATGGGCGCCTCCGTCGTGCTGGTCGAGAAGCACTTGATGGGCGGCGATTGCCTGAACACCGGCTGCGTGCCGTCCAAGGCGCTGCTGGCCGCCGCCCACGCCGCTTCGGTGGTGCGCGAGGGCAGCCGCTTCGGCGTCAGCGGCCATGAGCCCGCCATCGACTTCGCGGCCGTCCACGCGCATGTGCATGGCGTGATCGCCGCCATCGCGCCGCATGATTCGGTGGAGCGGTTCGAGGGCCTCGGCGTCACCGTGCTGCGCAGCGCCGCGCATTTTACCGGGCGGGACGAGCTTGAGGCCGGCGGCCAGCGCATCCGCGCGCGCCGCTTCGTCCTCGCCACCGGCTCCTCCGCCGCCGTGCCGCCGGTACCGGGCCTGGCCGAGGTGCCGTTCCTGACCAACGAGACGATCTTCGGCCTGACCGACCGGCCGGACCACCTGGTGGTGCTGGGCGGCGGCCCGATCGGCGTGGAGATGGCGCAGGCCTTCCGCCGCCTCGGTGCCGCCGTCACCCTGGTGGAGCGCGAGCACATCCTGCCCAAGGACGAGCCGGAGGCGGTCGCCATCCTGCGCGCGGCCCTGCTGCGGGAAGGTGTGGCGCTGGAGGAGAAGGCCGCCGTCACCCGCATCGACCGCGCCGGCAACGGCGTGGAACTGACGCTGGAGGGCCGCCCGCCGATCCAGGGCAGCCATTTGCTGGTCGCCGCCGGCCGCAAGCCGAACACCAGCGGGCTGGGGCTGGAGGCAGCCGGCATCGAGGCGACGCCGCGCGGCATCACCGTGGATGCCGGGCTGCGCACCAGCAATCGCCGCGTCTTTGCCATCGGCGATGTCGCGGGCGGCCCGCAATTCACCCATGTCGCCGGCTACCACGCCGGCCTGGTGATCCGCGCCGCGCTGTTCGGCCTGCCGGTGAAGACGGATTACGCCGCGCTGCCCTGGGTCACCTATGCCGACCCGGAACTCGCCCATGTCGGCCTGACCGAGGCCGAGGCGCGGCAGGCCGGGCACAGCGTCTCCATGCTGACGCAGCCGCTGTCCGGCAATGACCGCGCCCAGGCGGAGGCGGCGACGGAGGGCTTGATCAAGGTCGTGCTGGGCCGCCGCGGGCGCATCCTGGGCGCCACCATCGTGGCCCCGCGTGCGGGCGAGATGATCGGGCTATGGGGCCTGGCGATCCAGAAGAAGCTCGGCATCGGCGCCATCGCCGCCTCGCTCGCGCCCTATCCGACCATGTCGGAAATCTCCAAGCGCGCCGCCGGCGGCTACTACACGCCGAGCCTGTTCGGGCCGCGCACGCGCCGGCTGGTCGGCCTGATCCAGAGGGTGCTGCCATGACCCTGTCCCGAATCCTGGGCGACCGGCGCCTGTGGATCCTGCTGGCCGTGATCGGCGTGATCCTGGCGATCCGCGCGACCGGCCTGTCCGGGCACCTGTCGCTCGACACACTGGCCGCGCACCGGGAGACGCTGGTCGCGCTGGTGGCACGGCATGCGCTGCTGGCCGGGCTGGCCTATGTGGCCGTCTATACGGCGGCGGTGGCGTTCTCCCTGCCCGGTGCCGTGTTCCTGACGCTGGCCGGCGGCTTCCTGTTCGGCGCCGCCCTCGGCACCGCGCTGACCGTCATCGGCGCCACGCTCGGCGCCACGCTGGTCTTCCTGTTCGCACGCGCGATCTTCGGCGCCGACGCGCTGGACCGGCTGGGCGCCACCGCCCAGAAGCTGGCGGAGGGCATAAGGCGCAACGCGGCCTCCTACCTTCTCGTGCTGCGGTTGGTCCCGCTGTTTCCGTTCTGGCTGGTCAACCTGGTGCCGGCCTTCGTCGGCGTGCGGCTGCCGGTCTATGTGCTGACCACGCTGTTCGGCATCCTGCCCGGCACCGCCGTGTTCAGCCTGGCCGGCGCCGGCCTCGGCGACGTGCTGGCGGTGGGTGGGGCGTTCGAGGTGCGGTCGGTGCTGACGCCGCAGATCCTCGGTGCCCTGCTGGGCCTGGCGGCGCTGTCACTGGCCGCCATTCCCCTCAAGGCGAGGTTCGCCCGCGCATGATCACCCGCCGCTTCCTCCTCGCCACCCCCGTGCTTGTCCTTGCCCCCGCCGCCGAGGCCGCGGAGCCGGCCCTGGATGCGCTGCTCGCCCGCCATGTCGTGCCGCATCGGGATGGCGTGAACCGGGTGCGCTACGCCACCTGGAAAGCCGCGCCGGCCGACCTTGCGGCGCTCGAAGCCTGGATCGCCCAGGCCGCCGCGCGCCGGCCCTCCACCCTGCCGCGGGACGAATCCTTCGCATTCTGGGCCAACCTGTACAACGCGCTGACCCTGAAGGTGGTGCTGGAGGCCTATCCGGTGCGGTCGATCCGCGACATCCGCTCCACCGGCGTGCCCTTCGACCCGAAGGGCTGGTTCGGCCCGTGGCGCACCCGGCTGGTGACGGTGGAGGGCCGCCGCCTGTCGCTGGACGACATCGAGCATGAGGTGATGCGCCCGACCTTCCGCGACCCGCTGGTGCACTACGCCGTGAACTGTGCCTCCATCGGCTGCCCGAACCTGCCGCCGCGCGCCTGGCGGGCGGCGACGCTGGCCGCCGACCTCGCCGCCGCCGCCGACGCCTATGTGAACCACCCGCGCGGCGCCACGGTGCTGCCGGATGGGTCGCTGCGCGTCGCCTCCATCTACACCTGGTTCCGCGAGGATTTCGGCGGCACCGAGGCCGGGGTGGTGGCGCATCTGCGCCGGCATGCCGCGCCGGCGCTCGCCGCCCGGCTTCGGCCCGACGCACGGATTGCCGAGGATGCCTATGACTGGGGGTTGAACGACGCGGTCGCCTCCACCGGCTGAACCACGCGTCCGGGGGCTTGCCAGCGCCCCCGCCGCCTTACATGACAAGTCCATGTCACAAGCATTCGACCTGCTGGTCATCGGCGGCGGCATCAACGGCGCCGGCATCGCGCGGGACGCGGCGGGCCGCGGGCTGACCACCTGCCTGGTGGAGCGCGGCGACCTCGCCGGCGGCACCTCCTCCAACTCCTCCAAGCTGGTGCATGGCGGGCTGCGCTACCTGGAGCATTACGAGTTCCGCCTGGTGCGGGAGGCGCTGGCCGAGCGCGAGGTGCTGCTGCGCATCGCGCCCCACATCGTCTGGCCGATGCGCTTCGTACTGCCGCACCGGGCGGAGATGCGGCCACGCTGGCTGATCCGCGCCGGGCTGTTCCTGTACGACAACCTGGCGCGCCGGGTCAGCCTGCCGGGGGCGGAGAGCCTGGATTTCCGCCGGCACCCCTTCGGCGCGCCGCTGTCGCCGGCCATTGCCAACGGCTTCGCCTATTCGGATTGCTGGGTCGAGGATTCGCGCCTGGTGGTGCTGAACGCCAGGGACGCGCAGCGCCGCGGCGCCGAGATCCGCACCCGCACCGCCTTCATCGGCGCGGATCGCCGGCCGGATGGCTGGGATGTGCGCCTGCGGACCGACTCCGGCGCCGAGACCACCCTGCGTTGCCGTGCATTGGTCAACGCCGCCGGCCCCTGGGTGCTGGCGGCGCAGGATTCCGCGCAGGCCAGGCGGGCCGGAAGCGTACGGCTGATCCGCGGCAGCCACATCGTGCTGCTGGCGCTGTATGAGGGCGACCAGGCCTACATCCTGCAGAACGACGACCGCCGCGTGGTCTTCGTCATCCCCTACCAGGGCCGCTTCTCCCTGGTCGGCACCACCGACGTGCCGCATGAGGGTGATGCCGCGACCGCCCACTGCACGCCGGAAGAAGCGGCCTATCTCTGCGAAGCCGTGTCCCGCCAGTTCCGCAGGCCGGTGACGCCGGACCAGGTGGTGTGGTCCTATTCCGGCGTCCGGCCGCTGTACGATGATGGCTCGGACGATCCCTCCGCCATCACCCGCGACTACGTGCTGAAGCTGGACGAGGCGGCGGCGCCGCTGCTCAGCATCTATGGCGGCAAGATAACCACCTATCGCCGCCTGGCGGAGGAGGCGGTGGAGCGGATCGGCCGCGCGCTGGGGCGGGAGGCGCCGCCCTGGACCGGCAACGCGCCGCTGCCCGGCGGCGAGTTCGGCGGCCGCGACCTGCCGGGCTACGAGGCCGAGTTCGCCGCCCGCTTCCCCTGGCTGCCCGCGCCGCTGCGCGCCCGGCTGCTGCGGGCCTACGGGTCGGAGACGGCAGCGCTGCTCGGCGACGCCGCCTCGCTCGCGGACCTTGGCCGCGACTACGGCGCCGGGCTGACGCAGCGCGAACTCGACTGGCTGGTGCGGGAGGAATGGGCGCGCACCGCGGACGACGTGCTGTGGCGCCGGTCCCGCCTCGGCCTGCACATGACGCCGGCGCAGCGGGAGGCCGTGGCCGTGGCGATGGGCGAGGAACCCGGCCGCACGCCGGCGGGGCCGGGCGCCGTGGCTCAGTACCTTTTGTAGGACAGGAACTTCCCGGACATGGTGATCTTCACGCGGTCGCCCTTCTGGTCCGGCTGGCGTTCCAGAGTCATGTCGTAGTCGATGGCGGACATGATGCCGTCGCCGAATTCCTCCTGGATCATCTCCTTCCATGAGGTGCCGTAGACCAGCACCAGCTCGTAGAAGCGGTAGATCAGCGGGTCGGTCGGCGGCATCACCTGCGCGCCACGGTAGGGAATTTCGCACAGCGTCGCCGCTTCCTCCCCGTCCAGGCCCAGGATATCCGCGAGGCCTTCGGCATGGTGCGGCTCCGCGCTCATCTGGCCCATGCAGAGCGCGCAGGTCCAGGTCGGCGACATGCCGATGCGGTTGGCGAGGTCGCCCCACTTCAGGCCCTTCGCCTTCTTGATCTTCAGGATCTTCTTGCCGAGATCGGTCTTGGCGTCGTTCACGAGGCACTCTCCAAGTTTGCTGGGGCCCAGACTGGAACCGCGCGCGCGGACCATCCGGCAGGCGGCGTGCTCGCGCGGAATTCGCGGGAGCGGGTGATGAGGAAATCCAGCACGTGGTCGCGCAGCGCGTGGTAGCCGGGCATGTGGTGCAGGCTGGCGCGGGTGCGTGGCCGGGGCAGGGGGTTGCGCACGACTTCCGCGATGCGGGCACCGGGGCCGTTCGACATCAGCAGGATCCGGTCGGCGAGCAGGATCGCCTCGTCCACGTCATGCGTGATCATGAAGCCGGTCTGGCCGGACTCCGTGACCAGCCGCGCCACCTCCTCCTGCAACGCGCCGCGGGTCAGCGCATCCAGCGCGCTGAACGGCTCGTCCATCAGCAGGATCTTGGGCCGTATCGCCAAAGCGCGGGCGATGCCGACGCGCTGCTTCATGCCGCCCGAGAGCTGCGCCGGCTTGCGGTCCGCAGCATTATCCAGGCCGACGCGGGCCAGCGCGACGCGCGCCTCGGCATCGCATTGCGCGCGGGACCAGCCCGGGTTGCGACAGGACAGCGCGAAGGCGACGTTGCCGGCCGCCGTCAGCCAGGGCAGCAGCGCATGCGACTGGAAGATCACCGCGCGGTCCAGCGAGGGGCCGGACACTTCCTTCCCATCGACGATCAGCGCCCCATCATCAGGCGCGTCGAGGCCCGCCAGGATGTTCAGGATGGTGGTCTTGCCGCAGCCGGAATGCCCGACCAGGCAGACGAACTCGCCCTGGCCCACGGTGAACCACACATCCTCGAAGACGGCGGTGCCGCCGAAGCGACGCGCGATGCCCTCGACCGAGACGTCGGGGCGCGCGGTCATGGCTGAGCCCCTGTGGCGCGACCTGCGCCTGCCGAAGGCAGGCGAGCGCCCGAACGGGCGCCGCCGCTCCTGCGGCGCAGCCAAGCCCACGGATGCGGGCGCCGGCGACTGAGGGCGGATCCGCCAGGATCCGCAGGGAAAGACTTCATTCGGCCCATCCCACGGCGCGCTGCAGCACGCCCAGCAGCCGGTCCAGCAGCAGGCCGACGACGCCGATCAGCAGGATGGCGATGACGATGTCGGCGATGGACAGGTTGTTCCACTGGTTCCAGACCCAGTAGCCGATGCCGGTGCCGCCCACGAGCATCTCGGCGGCGACGATCACCAGCCAGGCAATGCCGATGGAAATGCGCATGCCGGTGACGATGGTCGGCGCCGCCGCCGGCAGGATGATCCGCGTCGCCGTGCGCCAGGCGCCGGCTTCCAGCGTGCGGCCCACATTCAGCCATTCCCGCCGCACGCTGGCGACGCCGAAGGCGGTGTTCAGCAGCATCGGCCAGATCGAGCAGATGAAGATCACGAAGACGGAGCTGATGGTGCTGTCCTTGATGGAATACAGCGCCAGCGGCATCCAGGCGAGCGGCGAGACCGGCCGCAGCACCTGGATGAAGGGGTTCAGCGCCGCGTTCAGCAGCGGCGACATGCCGATGGCGAAGCCGAGCGGGATGGCGACCAGCGCCGCGATGCCGAAGCCGACGCCGACGCGCGCCAGGGAATACGCGATCTGCACGCCGATGCCCTGGTCGTTGGTGCCGCGGACGTAGAACGGGTCCCGCGCCAGCTCGACGATGCGCCAGAAGATGGCGGTGGGCGTCGGCATCGCCGTCTGCCCACCCTGCGCCGCCGCTTGGCCGAGCAGCGCGGCATATTCAGGGTCGAGCGCCGGGCCGACGGGCCCGGTGATGGCGCGGATCGCCAGCTCCCAGGCGCCAAGGAACAGCGCCAGGATCAGCAGCGACAGCGTTGCCGATTGCCAGAACGGGACGGATTTCTGCATCAGGCGCGGATCGCGCGTTCCGTCCAGGCGGCGGGATTGGCCGGGTCGAAGACGCGGCCCATGATGGTCTCGGTCCGCATCGCGCTCGCCGGGACCGGCAGGCCGAGCTCGCGCATCGCGCGGCCGGCATCGAGTGCGAGGAACACCTGCGAAGCGACCTGCGCGTAGTCCACGTCGGTGCGCAACTGCCCCCAGCGGCGCATCTGGGTGATGATCCAGATCGCCATCGAATGCCACGGGAAGGGGTCGAAGCCGATGCGGTCCGGCACGCGCTTCACCTGGCCCAGGCCATCCGCATAGGTGCCGGTCAGCACCTGGTTCACCACCGTCTCCGGCTGGTTCAGGTAGTTCTGGCCGGAGATCGCTGCCGCGACCTCCCGCCGGTTCTCGGCCTTCTGGCTGTAGGCGGTGGCCTCGACGATGGCGCGCATCAGCGCGGCGAAGGTGTTCGGTGTCTCCGTGATCATCGCCCGCGGCACGGCGAAGGCGCAGCAGGGATGGCCCTCCCACAGATCCTTGGTCAGCAGGTGGATGAAGCCGACGCCATCGAAGACGGCGCGCTGGTTGAACGGGTCCGGGCCGAGATAGCCGTCGATGTTGTCGGCGCGCAAATTGGCGACCATCTCGGGCGGCGGGACGGAGCGGATCTGCACGTCGCGATCCGGGTCGACGCCGTTTTCCGCCAGATAGTGGCGCAGCAGGTAGTTGTGCATGGAGAAGTCGAAGGGCACGGCGAAGCGGAAGCCCTTCCAGTCGCGCGGGTTGCGCTTGTCCCTGTGCTTCGTCGCCAGTGTGATGGCCTGGCCGTTGATGTTCTCGATGGCGGCGACGGCGAAGGGAATCGGCTGCGCGACGCCGACGCCGAGCGACATGGCGACGGGCATCGGGGACAGCATGTGCGCCGCGTCGAATTCCCGCGCGATGGCGCGGTCCCGGATCACGGCCCAGCCGGCCGTGCGGATGACCTCCACGTTCAGGCCGTGGCGCTGATAGAAGCCCATCGGATGCGCCATGATGATCGGCGTGGCGCAGGTGATGGGGATGAAGCCCACCTTCAGGTCGCGCTTCTCCGGCGCCCCCGTGCCTTGCGCCATCGCCTCCTTCGCCGCGTCGATCGGGAAGACGCTGGCGACGGCGGCCAGCAGCGTCGCCGCGCCGAAGCGCTGCGCCAGCGCGCGGCGCGTGGTGGCCTCGGGGAAGACGGCGCGCAGCACGGCGGCTTCCGCGACTTCCGCCATAGCGTCCTCCGCGCCTGGCATCTCGGCCGAACAGGCGAGGGGCGAGGCGTGCCGTCCGCAACCGCAGCCCGCAAGGCTGGCGTTCGGATCGAGCGGATCGGCGGTCAGGCGGGCCATCGGATCAGTCTCCCGGTCTTGGAGACGATCCTTGCAACACCCGTGCCGCGGCCATGGCGGCCGGCCCCGCCGCCGCCGCGCCGCCGGATCGACCAAAGCTTAGGCGCGGCGGCGCAAAGCCTGGGCAGAATTACGGCTGCGCGATCACCTGCAGCACGCCCGGCACGGCGAGGGCCGCGAAATGCTGCGCCGTGGCGATGTCGCCCTCATCGTACCAGCCAGCTTCGTGCAGCAGGTTGATGGTGCCGATGCTGCTGCCGTTCCAGCGCACCGGCACGTTCAGCACGCTTTCGCAGCCGAGGCTGCGGATCAGTTCATGGTCGTAGAAGACATCGGCGATGTCGGCGTAGTCGCGGCCGATATAGGGCACGCCGTCGCTCAGCACCTTCTGGAACCAGTGCGTCGGGTTGATCGGCTTGCGACCGCCGACCGGGTATTCGGCCGGCATGTTGGAATAGTACCGCTGGCTTTGCTGGGCGCCGGGATGGACCACCAGGATGGTGAACAGCTTGTGGCCGATGGCGTGGCCCATCGCGGCATCGAGCGCGGCGAACAGCGCCTGCGGCTGGCCGGGCGCGGCACTGGCTGTGACGACGGGGGCGAAATCAGGGGTGGGGCGGTTCATGGGGTCGCCTTGGTACGGGTTTTCTCGGGGATCAGGCCCTGCGGCCGGAAGCGCAGCAGCAGGATCAGGCTCAGCGCGATGGCGCCCTCGCGCAAGGCCGCCTTCTGCACCGGGCTGACGCCGGGGATGGTGGCGGACAGGAAGCGCGTGCCTTCCAGCAGCGCGATGACGAAGATCGCGCCGACGATCGCACCGCGCATGGCGCCGACGCCGCCGGCGGTCAGCGCGAGGACGATGTAGATGGTCAGCAGCGGCGCGAAGCCATCGGGGGCGATATAGGCGTTGTAGTGCGCGTACAGCGCGCCGGCCCCGCCGAGCACCGCGGCGCCGATGGTGAAGGCGCGCACCTTGAACCACAGCACCGGCTTGCCGGCGACGGCGGCGATGTCCTCATCCTCCCGGATCGCGCGCAGCACGCGGCCGAAGGGCGAATGGGACAGCCGCGCCAGCAGCACGAAGGCCACCGCCACGGCGGACCAGACGATGCCCAGGTAGATCAGGTTGAAATCCTGCGGCGAAACCTCGCCGCGCCACGGGCCGGGGATGCCGGAGATGCCGTCCGTGCCGTTGGTCAGCCAGATCTCGTTGGCCGCGACCAGGCGGATCACCTCGGCGAAGCCGAGCGTGACGATGGCCAGGTAGTCGCCGCGCAGCCGCGCCACGATCAGGGCCATGATCCCGCCCGCCGCCGCCGCCAGCACCGCGCCGGCCGCCCAGCCCAGCGGCATCGGCCAGAACAGCTTCGTGGTCAGCAGGGCGGAGCCATAGGCGCCGACGGCGAAGAAGCCGACCAGGCCGAGGTTGACCATGCCGGTCAGCCCCCAGATCACGTTCAGCCCCAGCGCCATCAGCGCATAGATGCCGGCGAAGACCAGCATGGCGACCAGATAGGCGTCCATCAGCTACGCGCCCCGAGCAGGCCCTGCGGGCGGAACATCAGCACCAGCAGGATCGCCAGGAAGGCCGTGACGGTGCGGTAGGCGGGCGAGAGCAGCACGCCGGCAAATTCCTCCCCCACCCCCACCACCATGGCGCCCAGCGCCGCGCCGGGGATCGAGCCCAGGCCCCCAACGACGGCCGCCGCGAAGACCGACAGCACCACGCGGAAGCCGGTCAGCGGATCGATCGAGGTGTCGATGCCGATCAACATGCCGCCGCAGCCCGCCAGCCCGCCGCCGATGAAGACCGCAACGCGGGCGATGCGGTTGGGGTCCACGCCCTTGATGTCCGCCAGTACCGGATTGTCCGCCACCGCCCGCATCGCCCGGCCCAGCCGGGAGAAGCCAAGCAGAAGAAAAAGCCCGCCGGCCGCGACGATGGCATAGCCGGTATTGGTCAATTGCTGCGGGTTCACGCGGATGCCGTCGAACCGCCAGTCGCGCAGGATCGGCAGGTCGTAGCCGCGCAGATCGTTGCCGAAGCCGAACCGGATCACGTTCTCCAGCAGGATGGTCATGGCGACGGAGGCGATGGCGACCGTCAGCGGCCCGGCCGGGCGCAGCGGCCGGAAGGCCACCTCCTCCGCCGTCAGCGAGACCAGCCCCGCCACCAGGAAGGCCAGCGGCAGAGCCAGGCCCACCGGCCAGCCATAGACCACATTCGCCACCCAGCCGGCGAAGGCGCCGATGGTGGCGAAGCCGGCGATGGCGAAGTTCGGGTAGCGCAGGACGGCGAAGATGCAGTTGAAGCCGATGGCGGGCAGCATCAGCACGCTGCCCGCCATGACCCCGTTCAGCAGAACCTGCGCAAGGTCGCGCCAGTCTTCCATTCAGAAGGATGCCTTGAAAGCCCTCTCCCCCCTACAGGGGGGAGAGGGTGGGGTGAGGGGGGCGTGCGGGGGAATGGTGGGTCGTTGGACACCCGCGGGTCCCCCGCACCCCGGCGGCGCACTGCGCCGACGCTCTCCCCCATGAGAGAGGGAGAGGGCTCCACTGGTCCCTACGCCAGTTCGAGCATCCGGAAGCGCCCACCCTCCGCGATGTCGTAGCGGAACTTGGTGCCGCGGATGTCGCCGCGCTCGTCGAACTCGCAGGGGCCGGAGGCGCCCTCGAAATTCACCGGGCGCCCGGCCGCGATCAGGCGCAGGCCGTCCGTCACGTTGTCCACCTTCTCGCCGTCGCCCTGGCAGATCTTGCGGACGTTGTCGCGGATCGCGGTGCCCGTCACCTCGCCGGCTTGCGCCGCCGCCAGGATCGCCATGCTGGCGTGGTCGTGCACCTGGGCGGAGTAGGGGTCCACCTCCGTGCTGCCGAAGGCGGCCTTCAGGCGGTTGAAGGCGGGGCTGTCCAGGTCCGGGCTCGGCTGGAAGGTGGTCAGCCCGTTCGTCACCTCGTTGGGCAGGGACTGGAAGACGCTCGGCGGCGCGGCATAGGCGAAGGTGAAGCGGCGGCCGTCGAAGCCGGCGCGGAACAACTCCCGCAGCAGGATCGTCACGTCCGGCAGGTAGCCGTTCAGCATCACAGTGTCGGAACGCGAGCGCATGATCTGGTCGACCTCCGACCGGAACGCCGTCTTCTCCCGCTCATAGACGATGAAGCCGGACACGGCGCCGCCGCCGGCGCGGAAGCGCTCCGTCATCACCTCCTGGCTGGACTGCGCGAAGGGGCTCTGCGCCGCCATGTGGAAGACCCGCTTGGCACCCTTGCCGAGCAGCCAGTTGCTCGCCGTCTCGATCTGCAGGCGGCTGTTCGGCTGGGTGCGGAAGATATGGCCCTGGTGCGGCAGCAGCGTGATGCTGTCGGCACCCGAGACGGTGAACAGCGGCACCCGGTTCTCCCAGCACAGCGGGGCGACCGCTGTGGTGACGGAGGACGCCCAGGTGCCCATCAGCGCGGAAACCCGGTCCACGTCGATCAGCTTGCGCGCGCCGCGCACGCCGGCATCCGGGTTTGTCTGGTCATCCTCGAACACCAGGCGAATCTGGCGGCCCTTGATGCCACCGGCGGCATTGGCCTCTTCCACCACGCCCTGGATGGCGCGCAGCATGGCCGGGCCGTAGGGCCCGCCGGCGCCGGTCAGCGGCGGCAGTGCGCCGAACACCACCGGGTTGGACTGTGAGAACGCCTTGCCGCCGATGGCGAAGCTGGAAACCACGCCGGCCGCGCCGAGCAGGGCGCCGCGGCGCCCGATTGTGATGCCTGTCATTTCCTTGAAGCCCCCATTGTTGGTCACGAACTACCCGCCGAGAAACAACCGGCGCACCTCGGGATCGCCGGCCAACTCTGCCGCCGGCCCGGTGCGGGCGACGCGGCCATCGACCAGCACGATACCGTCCTCCGCAATCGCCAGCGCCTCCAGCGCATTCTGCTCCACCATCAGGATGGCGGTGCCTTCGGCGTGGATGGCGGCGATGCCGTCGAACAGGCTTTCGGCCGCCTTCGGGCTGAGCCCGGCGGAGGGCTCGTCCAGCAGCAGCAGCCTCGGCTCCACCATCAGCGCCATGCCCATCGCCAGGATCTGGCGCTGGCCGCCGGACAGGGTGCGCGCGGCGCGGCGGCGCTTTTCGGCCAGCATGGGGAAGCGGGTGAACAGGCCCTCCACCCGCTGGCGCACCGTGGCGCGGGGCTCCAGGTAGCCGCCCATCTCCAGGTTCTCCCGCACCGAGAGGCTCGGGAAGATGTTCGCCTCCTGCGGCACGAAGGCGACGCCGCGGGCGGCGACGCCGCGCGGCGGCAGCCCGGTCAGCAATTCGCCGGCCATCCGCACGCTGCCGGATTTCGGGCGGAGCAGCCCGGCGATGGCCTTCAGCAGCGTGGATTTTCCAGCGCCGTTCGGCCCGACGATCGCCGCCATGCGGCGCGGCGCCAGCGCCACGGTGATGCCCTTCAGGATCTCGTCCGCCGCGCCATAGCCGCCGACCAGGGCATCGACTTCGAGAAGCGCGGTCACGCGTGCACCCTGCGGCCCATATAGGCCTCCTGCACCTGCGCATCCTCCGCGACCTCGGCGAAGCTGCCCTCGACCAGCTTGCGGCCCTCCGCCATCACGATCACCGGGTCACACAGGGAGGCGACGAAATCCATGTGGTGCTCGACGATCAGCACCGTCATGCCCTCGTCGCGCAGGCTCGCGATGTGGCTGGCGATCTCGGCGGACAGGCTGGGGTTCACGCCGGCCACGGGCTCATCCAGCAGCAGCAGGCGGGGTTCCGCCATCAGCGCGCGGCCGATCTCCATCAGCTTCTTCTGCCCGCCGGACAGCGCGGCGGCCTGGTTGTCCAGCACGCGCGTCAGGTTCAGCCGCGCCGCGACCTCCATCGCCCGCTCCCGCAGCACCTCCTCCCGCGCCCGCATCTGGCCGGGGCGCAGGATGGCGGGCAGCACGGATTCGCCGGGCTGCGCCTGGCCGTACAGCAGCAGGTTCTCCAGCACCGTCAGGCGGGGGATGCCGCGGGCGATCTGGAAGCTGCGCACCAGGCCGGAGGCGGTGATGCGGTCCGGCCGGCGGCCGGTGATGTCGCGCCCGGCGAAGGTCACCTGGCCGGAATCGGGTGCGATGACGCCGGAGATGCATTGGAACGCCGTGGATTTCCCGGCGCCATTCGGCCCGATCAGCGCCGTGACGGTGCCCGGCCGCACCGCCAGGTCCAGCCCATCCAGCGCCACCACCCCGCCGAAACGCCGCCGCAGGCCCCGGACTTCGAGGATCGGCGCGCTGGTTGCGGCGGTGGGCGGGGCGTTCATCCGCGAAACGCTACACCGCGCGAAGCGGCGCCGGAAGCGGCTTGTGGCGCGGGATTATTGCGTCGCAGCAGATAACGAAAGGCTATCCAGCATGGCTGGGGGCCAGGGGCGGGTGGGCGATGATCGGGCGGCGGACCGCGGCACGCTGCTCCGCCGCGCGTGCTTCCATCACCCGCGCCAGCGCCGCCGCCTCCTCCGCCGAAACCTCCCGCAACAGGCCCGAGGCGAGCAGTCGCTCGCGCCGGAACGCCTGGTCCTCCATGACCAACCTCCAATGATCCCGAAAGGGATGACCCTCGCCCGTCCTGGGCACGCTCTTAGCTGGCCATCGCGTCAGCCATCGGGCAGGGGCATGACGTACAGGTGACAGCTTCTCGGTTAACGCCGGATGAAGCGGCGCGACCTATTCCGACCAGGCATGCGGCGCACCGGCCAGCCAGCGGCGGCCGGCGGCGTACAGCGCCTGCACGCGGTCGCCTTTCAGACCCGGCATGTCCGTCTTCACCTCGTAGCCGATGCCGGTCTGCAGGTAGGCCAGGTGGCGGTAGCCCTCCGGGAAGCGGGCCAGCAGATCGGGGTCGAGCTCCAGCTTCGCGGCCGGGTCCACGGGGTCCATGCGGTCCTTCTCGTAGATCGGCTGGCGCAGCACGATGCCCCACTTGCCGTCGCGCTGCTCGATGAAGTCGTGGAAGCGGCCGGTGCAGACCACGTCCACCAGCACGCCATGCACCTCCGCCCGCTGGCTGATCGTCATCTTGGTCTGGGCGATGGCGCGGTTGCCGGCAAGGTCCACCGCGCAGCCGCCGAGAAAATGCAGGATGGAAACACCGCGCGCCCAGCCGGCCTTCGACGCCGCGATGAAATCCGTGGCCGAGGCCTGGCACCAGGTGGCCATCATGCGCCCGTCCTCGTGCCAGCAGGTGGCGAAGCGGTCCCAATCCCCGGCGTCGCGCCACACCGCCCAGTTCTGCACGAGCTCGGAGACCTGGAGGCGGCGGAGGAACTCGGCGTCGGACATCGGGATTCCCGTTTCTTTCTCGGATTTGCGCGGCGGGTAGACCAGCCGGCGTCGCGCCGCAAGCAGGCTTGACCTGCCGCGCACCTGCCGTCAGGGAGAACGCAACAAAGCAATGCAACGGGAGAACGTCATGATGCCAGCCCTGACCCGCCGAGGCGCGCTCGGCGCTGCCCTTCTGCTGCCCATCGCCGCGCAGGCCCAGCCGGCCTGGCCCGACCGCCCGCTGCGCTTCATCCAGGGCTTCGGCGCCGGCGGCACCACGGATATCGTCGCCCGCCTGATGGCGCCGCAGATGTCGGCGGCGCTCGGCCAGCCCGTGGTGGTGGAGAACCGGCCGGGCGCCGGCGGCACGCTGGCGGCGAACACGCTGGCGCGCGCCAATGACGGGCACACGCTGATGCTGCTGAACAACGGCTTCGCCGTCGCCGCCGCGCTGTACCGCACGCTGCCCTACGATCCGCGCGCGGACATCCTGCCGGTGGCCATGGTCGCGCAGACCGGCCTGGTGATCCTGGCAGGGCCGGAGGGTCCGAAGGACATGGCCGAGCTGGTGGCGCGCGCGAAGGCGCAGCCCGGCGCCATCAACTTCGCCACCGTCGGCGTCGGCAGCACGCAGCATTTCGTGGCGGAGGCGGTGCAGACTGCCGGCGGCTTCCGCATGACCCACATCCCCTATCGCGGCACGCCCGCCGCCATCATCGCGCTGCGCAACGGGGAGGTGCAGGTGGTGGCGGAGACCGCCTCGGCCGTGCTCGGCCAGATCCGGGGCGGCGAGGTGCGGGCGCTGGCCATCACCTCCGGCACCCGGTCGCCGCTGCTGCCGGAGGTGCCGACGGTGGCCGAGGCGCTGGCCCAGCCCGGTTTCGATATCGTGACGTGGTATGCGATAGGCGTCCCGGCCGCCACGCCGCCCGCCGTCGTGGCGCGCATCACCCAGGTGGCACAGGCGATGCACGGCAATGCGGAATTGCAGGGCCGCCTCGGCGCGCTCGGCCTGACGCCGCGCGCCCCCGGCACGCCGGACGAGACCCGCACCGCCGTGCATGGCGAGATGGCCCGATGGGCCGAGATCGTCGAGCGGACCGGCATGGAACGCCAATGAAGGATATGTGCGAGTGACCGAGAAGACCGCGCCCACCGCCCACCCCATCCACCCGCTGCTGGCCGCCCGCTGGAGCCCGCGCGCCTTCACCGGCGCACCGGTGACGGCCGAGCAGGAAGCCAGCCTGCTGGAGGCTGGTCGCTGGGCCGCCTCCTGCTTCAACGAGCAGCCCTGGGTCTTCATCACCGCCCGCAAGGACGCCGAGCCGGAGGCCTTCGCGAAACTGCTGTCGCTGCTGTCGGTGAACAACCAGGGCTGGGCACCGGCCGCCGGGCTGCTGGTGATCGGCTTCGCGCGCACGAAGTTCGCGGCCAATGGCAACCCGAACGCGGTGGCGTATTACGACCTCGGGCAGGCGGTGGCGCAGATGGCGTTGCAGGCGGTGGAGCTTGGCCTCGGCAGCCACCAGATGCGCGGCTTCGACGTGGAGCGGGCACGGGTGGAACTCGCCGTGCCGGCGGACCACGACCCGGTGGTGGCGGTGGCCTTCGGCGTGACCGGCGCGCCGGACCTGCTGCCGGAGGCGCTGGCGGCACGCGAGGTGGCGCCGCGGGTGCGCAAGCCGATCACCGAATTCGCCCATGTCGGCGCCTTCGGTACACCTGTGAAGCTGTGACCAAAACCCTCTCCCCCTTGGGGGAGAGGGTAGGGTGAGGGGGTCCTCAGTCGACGATGAACAACCTGGCCCCCGTCTCCGTCCGGCTGCGGTGCGGCTCCGCGTTCTCCGCCACCTGGTAGGAACAGCCCTGGGTCATGGTGAAGACCCGCCCATCCGCCAGCTCCGTCTCCAGCGTGCCCTCCAGCACCAGCAGCACATGGCCGCGGGAGCACCAGTGGTCCGCCATGTAGCCCGGCGAATACTCCACCATCCGCACCCGGATGTTGCCGACCTCCAGCGTCCGCCACAGCGCGTGCCCGGTCTCGCCTTCGTGACGGGTTTCCGGCCAGCCGGACCAGTCGGCGACCTGGAACGGGACACCCTGGATGATCACACGGGTTCGCGGTCCCGATCCGCCATCATCCGCTTGTAGGCCGGCCGCGCATGGCAGGCGGTCAACCAGGCCTTGAGGTTCGGGGTGTCCGCGAACAGTTCCGGCGCCGGCAGGGCATAGCGCACCACCTCCGCCACGTTGATGTCGGCCACCGTGAAGCGCCCACCGACCAGGAAGCCATTTTCCGCCAGCGCCTGGTCCAGGACCGCGAAGGGCGCGCGCAGCGCGGCGATGGCCGCGTCGGCCTTCGCCGCGTCGCGCTCCGCGGGGGGCTTGCCGACGCGGTTGTACAGCACCTCGATCGTGTGCGGCTCCGCCTCCGTCGCCGCCCACAGCGCCCACATGCCCATCAGCCCGTCCTCGGCCTGGTTCGCCGGGCCGAGGTCGCCGCCATAGGCGCGGGCCAGATACAGGTTGATGGCGAGGCTTTCGTGCAGCACCAGCGCGTCATCCACCAGCGTCGGGATGTGGCCGTTCGGGTTCACCTTCAGGAACTCCGGCGACCGCGTGTGCATCGGCACATCCGCCACGGCCGGGTCGGCCAGGCGATAGGCCTGGATCACCGGCACGTGCCGGAAGTCCAGCCCCGCCTCATGCGCCAGCCAGACATTGCGCGAGGCCCGCGAGCGCAGGCAGCCATAGATCGTCAGCATCGGATTCAGTCCCTCCCGAAGGGATCATCGACGGATTTCGCCGGGGGTGTAAGCCAGGCGGCACCGGTTTCCGTGATGACGATGTGGTCCTCCAGCCGGATGCCGAACTCGCCATAGATGGCGATGGTCGGCTCGATGCTGCCGGTGACGCCGGCGGCCAGCACCTCCGTGCCGCCCTTCACGAAATAGGGCGCCTCATGCACGTCCATGCCGATGCCGTGCCCGGCGCGATGCGGCAGGCCGGGCACCTTGTGGCCGGGGCCGAAGCCGGCCGCCACCACCACGCCGCGCACCGCATCGTCGATCGCGCCGCCGGTAATGCCAGGCTTCGCCACCGCGATGCCGGCCGCCTGCGCCGCATGGTCCAGGTTCCAGATGTCGCGCTGGCGCTGGCTCGGCGTCCCGAACACATAGCTGCGCGTGATGTCGGAGACGTAGCCGTGCAGCGGCGCGCCGGTATCGATCAGCACCACGTCGCCATCGCGCAGCGTCTGCGGATAGGGCACGCCATGCGGATAGGCGCTGGCCTCGCCGAACAGCACCAGCGAGAACATCGACCCGGTGTCGAAGCCCGCCTTGCGATGCGCGGCGTCGATGAAGGCGGAAACCTCCGTCGTGGTGACGCCTTCGCGCATGCACCGCGCGGCAGCGGCCTGGATCTCCAGCGTCATGCCCATCGCCTGGCGCAGCAGCGCCACCTCATGCTCCGACTTGCGCTGGCGCAGATGCGACGTGACCGGGCCGCTGGCGATGAAGTGGTGGTTCGGCAGCGCCGCGCGCATCCCCTCCGCCACGAACATCCGCGCCATGTCGTCCAGCGCCACGGTGCCGCCGGCGACGTCGGTGGAGCGCAGGATGTCGGAGAACAGCGCGTAGGGGCTTTCATCCTCCTCCCAGCCGCGAACCTCGCCGGGGATCGCCAGCATGGTCTTCAGCTTCTCCACCTCGAATTCCGGGCAGAGATAGGTCAGCGCGCCGCGCACCGGCAGCACCGCGCCGACGGGACGTTCGGACTGGCCGTGCCGCAGCCCGGTCAGCCAGGCGAGGTTGGTGGTGCCATCCAGCCACAGAGCGGCGATGCCGAGTTCCGCCATGCGCGCCTGCGCCGCCGCGACGCGCCGTGCATGTTCCTCCGCCCCGATCGGCGGCACCGCATCCCGCTGGCTGCGGATCGCCGCGAGTTCCGTGGCGAAATCCGATCCGCCGACGCCGATGGTCATCCCTCGATCTCCTCCCGCAGCATTTCCAGGCGCAGCCAGTCTTCCTCGGCGGCGTCGCGTTCCGCCTGCTTCTTCGCCAGCAGGTTCGACCGCGCGGTGAAGCCGGGCGGGTCGCTGGTGTACAGGTTCGGGTCGGCCAGCGCCTTCTGCAGCACGGCGATCTCGCGGTCCAACTGCGTGATCCGCTTGGGCAGCGTCTCCAGCGTATGCTTGTCCTTGAAGGACATCTTCGCCCGCGCCTCGATCCGCGCACCGGCCGGCCCGCGCTCGGCAACCGCCGCCGCGGCACGCGCCTTGGCCTGCACGCCGCGGCCACGCTGCGCCACCATGTCCGAATACCCGCCGGCATAATCCTGCCAGTGGCCGTCACCTTCGGAGGCGATGATATTGGTCGCGACGCGGTCGAGGAAGTCGCGGTCGTGGCTGACCACGATGACGGTGCCGGAATACTCGGACAGCAGTTCCTGCAACAGGTCCAGCGTCTCCAGGTCCAGGTCGTTGGTCGGCTCGTCCAGCACCAGCAGGTTGGACGGTGTCGCCAGCGCGCGCGCCAGCATCAGCCGGCCGCGCTCGCCGCCCGACAGGGCGCCGACGGGCGTCCGCGCCTGCTCCGGCAGGAACAGAAAGTCCTTCATGTAGCCGACGACGTGCTTCGCCTCCCCGCCGATCCGCACCACGTCGCCGGACCCGCCGGTCAGCGCCGATTGCAGCGTCGTCGTCGGGTCCAGGCTTTCGCGGTTCTGGTCCAGCGTCACCATCTGCAGGCTGGCACCCAGCCGCACCGTGCCGGAATCCGGCGGCAGCGCGCCGGTCAGCAGGTTCAGCAGCGTGGTCTTGCCGGCGCCGTTCGGCCCGACGATGCCGACCCGGTCGCCCCGCATGATCCGCGTGGTGAAGTCGCGCACCACCGGCTCGGCCCCTGGATAGCCCTTGGTCACACCCTCCAGCGCCGCGACCAGGCTGCCGGAGGCATCGCCCTCGCTCGCCGCCATGCGCACGGTGCCCGGCGCCGTCACCCGTTCCTTGCGCCGCTTGCGGAGGTCATGCAGCCCGGCCAGCCGCTTCACGTTGCGCTTGCGCCGCGCCGTCACGCCGTAGCGCAGCCAATGCTCCTCCCGCACGATCTTGCGCGAGAGCTTGTGCGCCTGGGTTTCCTCTTCCTCCAGCACCTGGTCCCGCCAGGCCTCGAACTGGCCGAAACCCTGTTCCAGGCGGCGGGTGGTGCCGCGATCCAGCCAGACCATCGCCTTCGACAGCCGCTCCAGGAAGCGCCGGTCGTGGCTGATCAGCACCAGCGCGCTGCGCAGCGGGCCGAGTGCCTGTTCCAGCCATTCGATCGCCGGCAGGTCCAGGTGGTTCGTCGGCTCGTCCAGCAGCAGGATGTCGGGCTCCGGCGCCAGGGCGCGGGCCAGCGCCGCCCGGCGGGTCTCGCCGCCCGAGAGGTTCTCCGGCTGCTCCTCCCCGGTCAGGCCCAGGCCTTCGAGCAGCACCCGCGCCCGGTGCGGGTCGTCGCCCGGGCCGAGGCCGGCGGCGACATAGGCGCCGGTGGTGGCGAAGCCGGAAATGTCCGGCTCCTGCGCCAGGTAGCGGATGGTGGCGCCGGGCTGGATGAAGACGCTGCCGGCATCGGCCTCGATGATCCCGGCCGCGATCTTCAGCAGCGTGGATTTGCCCGAGCCGTTGCGCCCGACCAGCGCCAGCCGGTCCCCGGCCGAGACGGCGATTTCGGCGCCGTCCAGCAACTGGGTGGAACCGAGGCGCAGGCGAATGTCACGCAGGTGCAGCAGAGGGGGGAGGGCCATGGTCTGGGGATTGGGGGCGGCCGGGTCCGGCGTCAAGCCGGCATGGCTTGCCCGCCGGCCGCATCGCGTGTCCCTTCGGACGGCGATCGCAACGGACCTGATGGATGACGCAAGCGGATTACGGCGCCGGGGCCAATCCGGACCTGCTGTCCCGCATCCCCCTGGATGCGCGGCTGGTCCTCGATGTCGGCTGCGGCGCCGGCGGGCTGGGCGGGGCGTTCCGGCGCCGCAATCCGGCGACGCGCCTGCTGGGGATCGAGCCCGATCCGGCGCTCGCCGACCGCGCCGCCGCGCATTACGACGAGATTTACCGCCTGGACATCGAGGCGACGCCGCCGCCGGTCGCACCCGGCAGCCTGGATGCAATGCTGTTCGGCGACGTGCTGGAACACCTGCGCGATCCCTGGGCCGTGCTGGCGCGCGATGCGCCGCTGCTGGCCGAGGACGGCGTGCTGCTGGCCTGCGTGCCGAACCTGGAGCACTGGTCCTTCACCGCGCGGCTGCTGACCGGCCAGTGGCGCTACGAGCCGACCGGACTGTTCGACCGCACCCACCTGCGCTGGTTCACCCGCGACGGCATGCGGCAGGCGCTGGAGGGCGCCGGGCTGATCCCGCTCGACTGCACGCCGCGAATCTTCGGCCCCGACAAGGCCGAGGCGTTCGCCCGCCGCATGGAGCCGGCGCTGGCCGCGATGGGCGTGACGCGGGAGGATTGGCTGCGCCGCTCCGCGCCGCTGCAATATGTCTGGCGCGCCACGCGGCGCCCGCCGCGGACGCTGCTGCTGGCGGCGCGCACGCTGCGGCCGGTCGGCGGCGTCAACGATGTGCGCGTGCTGCAACCCCTTGCGGCGCTGGCGACCCGGCCTGGCGTGGCGGCCCTTGCCGGCCCGAACGTGCAACTGCCGCAGGCCGTGGTTCCGCGCGTGCTGATCCTGCAACGCCGCCTCCTCGACAGCCCGGAGAGCCTCGCCTGGCTGCGCGCGCTGCGCGCCACCGGCGCGGTGCTGGTGCAGGAATTCGACGACGACCCCGCGCGCTGGCCCTCCATCGCCGGCAATGGCGACCTGGCCTTCCGTGGGGTCCACGCCGTGCAGACCTCCACCGCGCCGCTGCGCGACCTGCTGGCGCCGTTCAACGACGAGATCGCCATCTTCCCCAACGCCCTGGCCGCGCTGCCCCAGCCCGTGAACTTCGCCGATCCGGGCCGCCTGACGCTGTTCTTCGGCGCGCTGAACCGGGAGGCCGACATGGCGCCCTTCCTGCCGGTGCTGAACCAGGTGCTGGCCGAGGCCGGCGGGCGCCTGGCGGTGGAGGTGGTGCATGACCGCCGCAGCCATGATGCGCTGGAGACGCCGCACAAGCGCTTCACCCCGACCGCCGACTATGCCGGCTACCGCGCCGTGATGGTGCGCTGCGAACTCGCCTTCCTGCCGCTGGCCGAGACGCGCTTCAACCGGATGAAGTCGGACCTGAAGGCGGTGGAGGCCGCCGGGCATCGCCTGTGCTGCCTGGCCAGCCCCGTGGTCTATGCCGGCAGCCTGCGGCACGGCGAGACCGGCCTGATCGTGCCGGACCCGCAGGCGCTCGGTGCCGAACTGCGCGGCCTGCTGGCCGAGCCGGCGCGGGCGCTGGTGATGGCGGAGGCCGCGCGCGGCTGGGTCCGTGCGGAGCGCCTGCTGGCGCGCCAGGTGGCGCCGCGGCTGGACTGGTACCGAAGCCTCTGGGCGCGACGCGCGTCGCTGGACGCGGCGCTGCTGAAGCGGGTCCCGGCGCTTGCCTAATCCCGCAGGGCGGTGAGGATGGTGAAGTCGCTGCCGATGGTGCCGTTCGCCATCATCTCGTCCTCGAGGTCGAAGAACCGACGCAGATGGGCGACATCCTCCGCATTGTTCACGTCGAAGTTCTGCGCGATCTCGGCCAGGCCCATATGCAGCAGGGTGCCGCCATACGGGCGCTCCTCGATGATGGTGAAATGCCGGCCGAGAACCTCCCGGATGTCGGCGGAGCGGACCGCTTCGGTCGGGTCCATGGCCAGCATGTGTTCGATGCTGGGTCGCACGACCGGATATTTCCGGCCGGCGGGTGTCTGCCTCAAATGATCGGGCAGGGAGTCCAGGTAGCCGTTGATCAACCGTAGCTGGTCGTCGGTCCACTGGAACCGGTTCGGGCCGACATATTCGTTCAGGTGGAACAGGCCGCCCGGGCGCAGGGCGCGCCGCACGGTGGCGAACAGCTCGTCCAGCCGCTCGACATGGTGGACCGAGCTGTGGGCGAACACCACGTCATGGCTCGCCTCCCCGAGATCCCGGGTCTCCAGGTCGGCGACGTGGTAGCGGATCCAGCCGCAGCCGGCTTCCTCGGCCAGCCGCCGCGCCTCCCGGATCGCGCCGTCCGCCAGGTCGTAGGCATCCATCGCCGCGATCATGCCGCGGCTGGCGAGATCACGCTCCAGGCTTCCGAAGCCGCAGCCGAGCGACAGGGCGCGCTTGATCGGGATCGTCTCCCCGCGCTCCCGGAGCAGTTCCGCGAGGCGTGCATAGCCATCTACCGTGGGCCTGCCGGAGACGAGGATGTTGATCCTTTCGCGCACCATCGGATGCGCCATCCAGTACCAGCCCGCGGCCTCGGCCTTCGCCTCGGGCGAGACCGACCAGACCTCGTTGACCTTGTCGTGGCGGGTGTCGGCAGCGGGCGCGATGGCGCGGCTGCGCGTCCCGCGAACCGAAGCCAGCAGGCGCCGCAGGGGGCCGGTGACCCGCCAGCTCGTGCTGTTCCGGACCGCCTGCAGCTGCGCTGCCGTCGCCTCGAGCTTCTCGCGGTACTCCGCAACCGTCGCGGCGGCCTGCGCAAGCTGCCTGGCGTAATCCTCGTTGCGCATTGCAAGCTGCTGGACCTGGCGCTGGAGAGCCTGGATGTCCTGCGCCGCACCGGAAGCGCCGTGCAGCGCAGACCCATCCGTAGCGGAGCCAGGGTTCCGCACAACCGAATCCCGCTCGGGCATTGGCCAGAAGTCCTTCAGCGCTGGATCAATTGGGCAGGTGCCAAATCCGTGCCGGATCGGATTAGACCAGTTCAGCCCCTGCACGCCACTGCCGGGTCATTTCCGGACCGTGTTTTGCGCTTTACTAGCGACCCCACTGGAATTCATAGGACAGGCCCAGCCGCTCGCCCGCCTCGCGATCCCCGGTCTCGGCTTCCAGCTTCAGGCGCGGCGTGAGGTCCACCCGGACGCCGACGCGGGATGAGCCGGATTCGGTGCCCTGCCGCACGCCGACATAGACGCCATCGGCGACGTAGCTGCCCGCCTCCAGGCTCGGCCCCGCCCGTTCCCGGGCTGCCGTGCCGCGCCCCGCGGATTCGCCGCCGCCGCCGACCGCAAGTCGGTCCAGACCCAGCCCCTGCCGCACCCGGTCCAGCACGCCCGTCGCGCCACCGCCGACCAGGCCCGTGGCGCCGGCGATGGCCTGGGCGATCTGGGCGATCTCGAAGGGCGAAAGCTCGCTCACCGGCCGGTCGAACAGCAGCCGCGCCAGCACCTCGTCCTGCGGCAGCTCGGGCGTGGAGGAGAAGGTGATGACCGGCTGGCTCGGCGGGCCGCTGACATTCGCGCGCACGGTGGTGCCGCCGGTCTGGCTGGTCGCTTCGAAATCCAGGTCGGGGATCAGGCCACCGGTGAAGTCCAGCCGGCCGCGGCTGAAGGTCAGCCGGCGGGCCAGGATCTGGAACTCGCCGCGGATCAGGGCGAGACCGCCGGTGATATCCGGCGCGTTCAGCGTGCCGCCGATCTGCAGGTTGCCGCCCAGTTCCGCATCCAGCCCGCGGCCACGCACGAAGACGCCGCGCGGCGCTTCCAGCCGCAGGTCGAGGGCGATGGGGGCCGAGGGGCTGGCGGTGGCGGGCTGCGCCGCCGGACGTGGCGCGGCGGCACGGCGCGGCGCCGGCCTGCCGGGTGCGCGACCGACTTCCGTCACCTGGCCCAGGCTGCGGACCGAAGTCGGCAGCTGTTCCGGCACGCGGATATCGGCCCGACGCAGCCGCACCACGCCGCCGAGGCGGGCGCCGGTGCCGATGGCGCCGGTCAGCGCCAGCTCGGCATCGACCGTCGCCCGCACCAGGTCGGAGGACACCGGCTGCGCGCCATCCGCCCGCAGCGCCAGGTCCACCGGGATGCCGGCCGTCAGCGGGTCCACCGTGCCGGTCAGCGCGATGCGCCCCTGGCCGCCGGTCTGCCCGGTCAGGTTCACCCGCAGCCGAGGTCCTTCCGCCGAGAGCGTCCCCGCAAGTTGCGACAGCGCCACGCCGAGCACGGCATTGCGATAGGATCCATTTGCAAGCCGTGCCTGCCCGCCCAGCACCGGCGTCGCCACCGTACCGGTGGCCCGCAACGCGACGTCCAGGCGCCCCGTCACGCGGTCCGCGCCCGCCGCCAGCAGCGGCGCGGTCAGCGCGCCAAGGTCCGCCTGGCCATCCAGGGCGCCCTCCAGCGGACCATCCGGCCCGCGCGGCAGGTTCGCGGTGGCAGTCAGGCGGGTGGCGGCGCCGGCATTGGCGGTGGCGCGTCCGGTGATGGCGCCATCGCCGGCGCGGCGCCCCTCCGCCTGGATGTCCAGCGCCGGCAGCCCGCGCGCCCAGGCGGCGGAGGAGCGCAGTTGCGTGGCGCTCAGCGTCGCCGCGATTTCGGGCGCGGTGCCCGGGCCGGTGATGCGCGCCTCCGCCGTCACCCGGCCGGTCGGCGCCACATCCGGCAGCAGCGGCGCCAGCCCGGCGAGGTCGGGCAGCGAGAGATTGGCGCGCAAATCGGCCCGCGCGCTGGACCAGCTTCCGGCGACGGTCAGGTTGCCGCCGCGGCCGCTGGTCAAGGCCAGTTGTTCCACCTGCACCGCGCCATCGGCCCGAAACACCACGCGGGCCGGCGCCGTCAGGCGGATGCTCTCGCCCTGGCCACTGGCGCGCAGCGTGGCGAGGTCGAGCCGCCGGGCGCCCTCGGGCTGGTCGGCCAGGCTGCCGCGCGCCTCGATCTCGTTGCCCGCCACCAGGCCGGTGAGGGCAAAGTTCAGCGCCGCCAGGCTGCCCTCGACCGTGGCCGCGATGTTGCGCAGCTCGGTGCCGGAGGCGACCAGCCGCGGCGTGGTGAGCCTGATATCGGCGCGCTGCTGACCCTCCCGCCCTTCCAGCGTCGCCTCCAGCCGCAGCGAACCGGCGAGCGGCGTGCCGGCGATGGCCGAAAGCGGCGCCAGGTTCGGCACCGCCAGGCGCGCGGCGCCATCGAAGAGGGTGGTCGCGGGGTCGAGCACGCCCTCCGCCTGCAATTCGGCCGGGCCGAGGCGGGCGGTCGCGGCTTCCAGCCTGATCAGCCCATCCGGCTGCGGACCGCCGCGCACGTCGAGCGCCAAGGGCAGCCCCTGGAAGCGCCCCTCGGCCTGGGCATTCACGGCCGGCGCGCTGGCCGGATTGGCGATGCGGGCGGTCAGCGACAGCGCCTCCAGCACCTGGCCTGCCATTTCCAGCCGTTCGGATCGCGCATCCAGCGTCAGCGTCGGGTCGGCGACCGGGCCGCTGGCGGTGCCGGTCAGGCGCAGCGCGCCGGAAAGCCCCGGCGCGGCGCCTTCGACGGAGGCGAGATCGACGGCGAAGCGCAGGTCGAGCGTATCGGCGACACGGCCTTCCGCCTGCGCCTGGATCGCCGCGCCGGTCAGCGCGACCTGCTCGATCCGGTCGGGCGCGGTGGCGCGGAGCGTCAGGCGCGGCGTGGCGCCGAGTACCGCCATCAGCGGATGCTGGTCGGACCGGAAGCCGCGCGCGGCGAGCGTCGCTTCGATGCGCGGCGCCGTCAGCGGGCCATCCACCGCAGCGCGCAGGTCGAGCCCGTCCCACCCGACGACGCCCGGCGGCAGCAGCGCCGCGAAGGTCTCCGAGCCGGCCAGCGCCGCCTCGGCGCGCAGGGAGGCGGTGGCGAAGTCGGCGGCGATGCGCCCGCTGGCGTCGACCTGCCCGGCGAGGCCGGAGATGCGCAGGGCGCGCAGATCGAAGAAGCCATCCGGCATCCGCTGCGCGTCGAGCGCCAGCTCCAGCGGCCCGGCCAGCGGCGCCAGCGGGCCCTCCATCAGGCCGGAGGCATCCGCGGTGCCGCGCAGATCGGCGCCCAGGCGTTCCATATCCGGCGCCCGCACCGTGCCGGCGACATCCAGCGCGAGGCCTTCGCCCGCCGCGGCGCGCAGAGTCAGCGCCGCCGAATCGGGCGGGCCGTCCAGCGTCAGGTCCAGCGACAGCGGCCGGTCCGGCAGCCCCAGCAGCCGTGGCAGCGGGCCGCCGGCGGCATCACGAAGCTGGATCTCGGCCGATAGCCGGCCGGTTTCGGGCCGCAGCGCCGCCTGCAGGGCCACCGCCGTGGCGCCCTCCGGGGCGCGCAGGTCGAGCGAGGTGGTCAGGCCGGCGGCGTCCAGCAGCGCCATGCCTTCCGCCCGCAAAATCGCGGCCTCGCCCAGCACCGGCTGGCCGAGCTCGATCCGCGCCACCTCCAACCGGTCCAGCCGCAGCGCCACCGGCAGGTTGGGCAGTTCGGGCAGCAGCGGCCCGCCGGGTTCCGGCGGCGGCTGGTCGGGGGAGCCGGGCGGCAGGCGGTGCAGCGCCAGGCGTTCGGCGGACAGCAGGTTGATGTGCGCCTCCCGCCGCAGCAGCGCGCGCGGGTCCCACTCCAGCCGGGCGTTGTCGATTTCCAGCCAGATGCCCTGGTCATCCGCCAGCGCGATGCGCCCGATCGCCAGGCGACCAGGCAGCGGGCCGGTGAGGCCTTCCAGCGTCAGGCCCGGGACGAAGGATTCCGCCAGACCGGCCAGCCTGGCCCGCCCGCCCTCCGTATTGGCATAGAGCAGCGCCCCGCCGACCAGCAGCGGCGGCAGCAGCAGCAGCACGAGCACCAGGCCAAGCAGGACCTTCGGCCAGCGCCGCCGCCGCGGGGCGCGCGGCTCAGAAGGCTTGGCCAAGTCCGACATACAATCCGTATCCGTCGTCACCGTCCTGCCGCTGCAGCGGCAAGGCGACATCAAGTCGCAGCGGCCCGATGGCCGTCGCGTAGCGCACGCCGAGCCCGGCGCCGTAGCGCACCTCGTCCAGGCTCGGCGTCTCGGTCTGCCCGACCGACCCGGCATCGAGGAAGGCGACCATGCCGATATTGCCGGTGACGCGCTGGCGCAACTCGATCGAGCCCTCCACCAGGCTCGACCCGCCATCCGGCCTTCCCTGCGCATCGCGCGGCCCGATCGACTGGTAGGCATAGCCGCGCACGGACCCGCCGCCGCCGGCGTAGAAGCGCTTGTCCAGCGGCACGCCGCGATCCGCGCCCACCAGGCTGCCGACGGAGCCGCGCAGCGCCAGCACGGTGCCGCCGCCGCCGGTCAGGTCGAAGTAGCTGCGCAGCGTGCCCACGGTGCGGACGAAGCCGCCGCCCTCCGCGATGTCGGCATAGGGCACCACGATCAGGCTGGCGCGGTAGCCGCTGCGCGGATCGAGCGAGGCGTTGGTGGTGTCGAAGCGCGCGCCCATGACGAAGCCGGCCAGGGTGAAGGGATCGAAATTGCCGTCGCGGCCGATCTGGCCGGTCTCGAAGGTCGGCCCCGCCTGCAAGACCCAGCGCTCGCCGAAGGGGCGTTCCAGCAGGGCGGAGGTGGTGACGGCGTCGCGGTCATAGGCATCCAGCCTTTCGCGCACCGTCGCCACGTCCAGCACCAGCGTGGTCCGGCCATCGATCAGGCCAGGGCGGCGCAGATTGGCGCCGAGCCGCAGGTTGGCCTCGTCCGTATCCGCGCCGAGCCGGGAGGCGACCAGTTCCAGCCGCAGCAGCTCCGCATGGCCGAACAGGTTGCGCCGTTCGTAGTACAGGCTGGTGGAGGGGCCGTAGTTGGTCTCATACGCCACGGTGGCGCCGAGTGCATTGCGCGGCCGGTCGGAGACGGTGAAGGTCACCGGCAATTGGCCGGCCTCGTCCAGCCGGTCTCCGGCGCGGGCGCGGACGCTGTCGAAGACGCTCAGGCGCAGCAACTCCCGCCGGGTGCGCTCCAGCGCCTCCGGCGCATAGGGCTCGCCCGCCAGGCGGTTGGTGATGCGCGCCAGCAGGCGCTGGCTGACGGCGGTATCGCCGGCGATCTCGGGTTGGGCGAAGCGGGCGGCGGGGCCGGGGGCGAGGGTCCAGGTGACGTCCATCGCCTGGTCCTCGTGGTTCACCAGCACCTCCCGGTCCACCACGCTGGCCAGCGGGAAGCCGGCGATGCGCAGCCGGCCCAGCAGCGCCGTCTCGGCATCCAGCACGGGACCGGCGCGGGCCGGGTCGCCCGCCGCGATGCCGGGCGGGTCGCCCAGCGCCCGCACCGCCTCCGCACCCTCCGCCGTGTTGGGGCGCAGGGTGATGCGGCGGTAGCTGTAGCGCGGGCCGGGGGTGACCCGGACCTCGACCGGAACCTCCGTGCCAGGGGGCACGGTGGTGGCCAGGCGCTGCGCCAGACCCGGCGTGTCGGCGGGTTCGCCGGCGATGCGGACGGCGATCTGCCCGGCCCAGTAGCCCTCGGCGCGCAGCACCTCATCCAGAAGCGGCGCCTCGCCGAGTGCGCGGGAGACCAGGCCGAAGGCATCCACCGGCGCCTCGCCGGCCAGGCGCCGCAGGCGGGAGGCTTCCGCGAGCGGGCCGTCCAGCGCCTCCACCTCCGTCGGCAGGATGGTGGTGGCGTAGGGCAGGGTGCCCGGCGCCCGGTCGGCCTGCTGCGCCCAGGATGGGGGCGCAAGCACCAGGGCCAGCAGCAGGAGGAAAAGTCGCAGTGTCTGTTTCACCTGACGGTAAAGTCCTGGGTGCGGGAGAAAGTTGCATCTTCGTGTGCGATCTTCCGGCGGGCATGGAGCCATCCGGCCGGATGCGCTAGTCTCCTGCCATGGACACAGTCTTTGCCGAAACGCTGACGCGTTGGCGCCGCCACCTGCACGCCCATCCTGGCCTGACCCTGCATGAGGGCGCCACCGCCGCCTTCGTGGTGGAAAGACTGCGGGAGATGGGCGTCACCGAGATCGCCGAGGGTGTCGGCGGCCATGGCGTGGTGGCGACCCTGCGGCGCGGCGGCGGCAACCGCAGCGTCGGCCTGCGTGGCGACATGGACGCGCTGCCGATCCAGGAGGTGAACGCCGACCTGCCCCATGCCAGCACGGTTCCCGGCGTGATGCACGCCTGCGGCCATGACGGCCACACCACCGCGCTGCTCGGCGCCGCGCGGCTGCTGCTGGACGACAAGGGCTGGAACGGCACGGTGCATCTGGTGTTCCAGCCGGCGGAGGAGGGTGGCGGGGGCGCCCGCAGCATGATCGCGGAGGGGCTGTTCAGCCGCTTCCCGATGGACCGCATCTTTGGCTGGCATAATTGGCCCGGTCTGCCCGCCGGCACCGTCGCGGTTCATGACAAGGCCGTGATGGCGGCCGGCGCCCGCTTCGACATCACCTTCGAGGGCCACGCCGCCCATGCCGCCCTGCCGCATTTGTCGCAGGACCCGATGGTGGCCGCCGGGCATTGCATCGTGGCTTTGCAGAGCATCGTCGCCCGCAACCTGGACCCGCTGGCCGGCGGCGTGGTCAGCGTGACCATGGTGCAGGGCGGCGAGGCGCAGAACCAGATCCCCTCCCAGGTCGTGCTGAAGGGCACGGCCCGCTGGCTGGCCGATTCGGCCGGGGAGGCGATCCGGGAGGGCCTGCACCGCGTGGCGGAGGGTATCGCCGCGGCCTGTGGCGTGCGCGTGCTGGCGAACTGGCGCCAGGGCGTCGAGGTGACCGCGAACCACCCCGCCGAGCGCGACCTGGCCGCCGCCGCCGCGGATGCCGTCGCCCCGCTGCGCCACGACGTGCCGCCGGCGATGACAGGCGAGGATTTCTCCTGGTTCCTGAAGGAAGTGCCGGGTGCCTTCGTCTGGATCGGCAATGGCCCCGCCGAGGGCGGGCGCGAGCTGCACAACCCGCATTACGACTTCAACGACGCGGTGCTGCCGACCGCCAGTGGCTTCCTGGCGGAGGTCGCGAAGCGGGCGCTGGCCGGCTGAAGCATTTTCAAGTCAGGCGGCAGCGCCTGACGACTCGGAAAATGCGCCAAATCAACAGCTAGCCAAGCACCCGCCCCAGCCAGGCACCGCCTTCGGCTGCCGCCCGGCGAGCGGCGGCCACATGGTTGACCGAGCGCAGGAAGCCATGCGCCGTGCCCGGGAAGGTCGCCTGCTGCACCGCGACACCAGCGGCGCGCAGCCGGTCGCCCATGGCGAAGTTCTCAGAACTCAGCACGTCCAGCTCCGCCACATGCAGGAGGCAGGGCGGCAGGCCGCCCAGGTCGGCGCGGAGCGGGCTGCACAGCGGGTTCAGCCGGTCCGCCGGGCGCGGGGCGTAGCAGTCCCAGTAGAAGCGCATCTTGTCGCGGGTCAGGAAGTAGCCGTCGGCGAATTCGCGGTAGGACGCCGTATCGAGATCGGCGTCGAACACCCCGTAGTTCAGCAACAGGCCGCGCAGCTTCAACTGTGGATCGGTCTCACGCAGCAGCAGCGCCACGCCCATCGCCAGGTTCGCCCCGGCGCTGTCGCCACCGAGCACGATGCGGGACGGGTCCAGACCCCATTGCGCGCCCTGCGTCGCCACCCAGCGCACCACCGCCGCGCATTCCTCCAGCGCCTGCGGAAACGGCGCCTCCGGGCTCAGCGCGTAGTCGGGGCCGACCACGGCGCAGCCGGCACCGGCGGCATATTCGCGCATCAGGCGGTCATGCGTGTCGATGCTGTTCCAGACCCAGCCGCCGCCATGGATATAGACCAGCACGGGCAGGGTCCCCGAGGTTGCCTTGTGCAGCCGGCACAGCAGGCGGCGGCCGCGGATCGGCAGCCAGCGATCCGCCGTCTCCGCCATGGTGGGCCCACCCACGGCCAGCGGGATGTTCGCCGCATCGGTCTGCGCCCGCGCCGCCTCCAGCGGCAGGGTCAGCGTGATGGGCGGCTGGCTCGCCGCCTGTTCCTCCATCATCGCCGAGAAGGCCAGCATCTCGGGGTCCCAACGCGGGTCTTGAGCGGGCATGGTCGATCCTGTCACCTGTTCCGCGCCATCGGAGGCGGAATTGCAGGACCGGGCAAGCCCGCCCGGTTGCGGCAGGCCCTCCCACAGCGCATGTTGCACTGCACCATGAGTCTTTCGACCAGCCTCGCGCATCATTCGGCCCTGCGGTTCCGCGAACAGGCGCTGTACCGGCCGCGCCATGTCCTGCTGCTGGCCGATCCGGCCTTGCCGGCTTCGGCGGCGCTTGCGGCCAATCTGGCGGCGGGTGGCTTCGGCGGCACGCTGGCGATGCCGGGCCTGCTCGACCCGGCCGGCATCGCCGCGCTGCCGGATGCCCCGGACCTCGCCATCCTGTCCCTGCTGCCGGAAGCGTTGGAGCCGGCGATGGCCGCGCTGGCGGCTCGCGGATGCCACGCGGTGGTGGTGCCCGGGCCGGCGCGGGGCCTGGCCGGCATCTGCCAGCGCACCGGCATGCGGGCACTCGGCCAGGGCAGCTTCGGCATCTGCGTGCCGGGCATCGGCCTCAACGCCTCGCTGTCGCACCTGGCGCCGCGCAAGGGCCGGCTTGCGCTGGTCGGGCAATCCTCCGCCCTGTCGCGTGCCGTGCTGGACTGGGCGGACGCCGAGGCGGTGGGCTTCAGCCATGTCATCGGCATCGGCGAGAATGACGACCTTGGCTTCGCCCATGCGCTGGACTGGCTGTCCCGCGACCCCGGCACCGGCGCCATCCTGCTGGAACTGCGCCGCATCAAGAACCGCCGCATGTTCATCTCCGCCGCCCGCGCCGCGGCACGGATGCGGCCGGTGGTGGCGATCCGCGCCGGCGGCAGGCTGGCGGACCCCTCCGGCCTCGCCGATGCGGTGATGGATGCGGCGCTGCGCCGCGCCGGCGTGCTGCGCGTCGCCGGGCTGGACGACCTGCTCTCGGCGGCCGAGACCCTGGCGCGCGTCAAGCTGGTGCCGGGCGGTGGTGCCGGAGACCGGATCGCGCTGGTGGCCAATTCCAGCGGCCTCGGCCTGCTCGCCGCCGATGCGGTGCTGGCCGGGGGCGGGCGCATGGCGGAACTGTCGGAGGACTCTCGGCAGGCGCTGGAAATCGGCCTCCGTCCCGGGTTTTCGGGCCACAACCCGCTGATCCTCGCGCCCAATTCCGGCAATGCGCTGGGCGAGGCGGCGATGATGCTGGCCGCGGCGCGGCAGGTGGATGCCGTCATCGCGCTGCATGCGCCGGTCGCCGGGGAGGATGCGGCGCCCACCGCCGCCACCCTGTCCGCCGCCGCCAAGGCGACGCGCGCCGCGCCGATCCTGGTCTGCTGGGCCGGGCAGAGCACCGCCGGCGCGCAGCGCGGCGCGCTGGCCGCCGCGGGGGTTGCGGTGTTCGCGACGCCGGAAGCCGCGGTGAGGGGCGCCCTGCACCTGCTGCACGACCGCCAGAACCGCGCCGCCGCCGCCGAACTGCCCGGCCGCCAGGTGCTGGCGCTGCAACCGGACCGCGCCGCCGTCGTGGCCATCCTGGCGGCCGCCCGTGCGGAGGGCCGGCTTTCGCTGGCGGAGGACGAGGCGCTGGCGGTGCTGGCCGCCTACGGCCTGCCGGTGGTCCCCGGCCGGGTCGCGCGCGGCGTGACGGAGGCGGTGAATGCCGCAGCCCGCATCGGCTTCCCCGTGGTGCTGAAACTGCGCAGCCCGGACATCGCCCGCAAGACGGAAATCGGTGGCGTAGCACTCGGCCTGCGCAGCACCGTCGCGGTGCGGGAGGCGGCGGAGGCGATGCTGGACCGGGCGCGGCGTGAGCGTCCCGAAGCGCGGATCGACGGCTTCCTGGTGCAACGCCAGGCCGGACGGGCGCAGGAGTTGCGGATGCGGCTCGGCGACGATGCGATGTTCGGCCCCTACATCGCTTTCGGCCTTGGCGGCACCGCGGCCGACCTGCTGGGCGACGAGGGCTTCGACCTGCCGCCGCTGAACCAGGCCCTGGCGCAGGGGCTGATCGGCCGCTGCCGGGGTGCTGCGATCCTGGCCGGCTACCGCGACCACCCCGCCGTCGACCTGGATGCCGTGGCCGGGGCGCTGGTGCGGCTGTCCCAGGTCGCGGTGGATTTTCCCGAGATCGAATCGCTCGGCGTCAATCCGCTGTTCGCGGATGCGGCGGGGGTGGTGGCGGTCGATGCCTCGCTGCGGCTGCGCCCGTCCGGCGAGGCGGCGCTGCTCGCCATCCCGCCCTATCCGGAGGAGTGGGTGGCGCCCTGGCAGGCGAAATCCGGGGAGACGCTGACCGTGCGCCCGATCCGCCCGGAGGATGCCGAGGCGCATGCCGAGATGTTCCGCCGCCTGGCGCCGGAGGATGTGCGCTGGCGCTTCTTCAGCCAGTTGCGGGAACTGCCGGCGGTCCAGGTCGCCCGCATGACCCAGATCGACTACGACCGGGAGATGGCCTTCGTCGCCGCGCGCCGGCGTGCGGATGGGACGGAGGAGTTGCTCGGCGTCTCACGCCTGATCCGGGAGGCGGATGGCACCACGGGCGAATTCGCCGTGGTGGTGGACCGCGCCATGAAGGGCCAGGGGCTCGGCCGCCACCTGATGCAGCGGCTGTTCGACTGGGCCGGCGCCACCGGGATCAAGACCATCGTCGGCCAGATCCTGGCCGACAACGCACCGATGCTGGCCTTCATCCGCGCCCTGGGCTTCGCCACGCGGCGCAGCCCGGAGGATGAGGAGGTGGTGGAGGCGCGGCGGGAGGTCTGATCAGCCGGCGGCGGTGCGGATCATCTCCCGCACCCGGGCCGCCGCCTGCGCACCCTTCATCGCATCCCGCCAGGCGACTTCCGCGACCCGCTGATGCGCCGCCACCGCTTCATCCGCCGCGGTGATGGAGCCCACGCCGAGGCCGCCATTCGGCGGCGTGTCGGCGGGGAAGGGGGAGGAGACGACATGCGCGCGTTCCCGCCCGCGCAGCACCATGAAGCCACCGGTCGGCTCGACGCCGGACGCCAGGCCAAGCTGCACGCCGATCGGCACGCTTTCCATCATGGCCGCGATCGCCTCCGCTTCGGCGCGCGCCGCGGCGAGGCAGCGCTGGCGGGTGCGTTCCGGAACGGTGAGGCCGGCGCAGACGCCTTCCTGCAGGAAGCGGCGCAGCGCGGCCTCCCCCAGGATTGCGATGATGGTGGGCCGGCGCGCCGCATGCAGGCGCTTGCGGGCGGCGAGAAGGCCGAGCGCCTGGTCGGCGCTGGCACGGGCCTGCAGGCGTTCCGGCGCGGCATCCGCGGCCTCGGTCCAGGCCTCGCCCACCGCGCCGTCGAAGGCATCGGTCGCGGTCTGATAGCAGAAGGCACCGCCGACGATCAGGATCTGGTCGGCCTGTTCCTCGACCTGCCGCAGCCGTTCCTGGAAGGCGAGGGGACGTGCGAAATATTCGACACCGATACCGAGCAGCGACAGCGGCGAGATCTTCAGGAGTTCAGCCAGGCGCCGGATCGTATCCAGCTTGATGACCTCGCCCTTCTCGTAGCGATACAGGGCGGCGCGGGAGACGCCGAGGCGGGCTGCGATTTCCTCGGCCCGGAGGCCCGATTCGAGGCGATAGGCACGCAATTGCTGCCCTATGTCCGCGAAACGCATGCAATCCCCCGTAGGTCCATCATTTCGGATACAACCACAGTGTCCGAGAACGAATCTCAGCCACCTCGCTTGCGGACCTAAAATGCGGGACGTGGAGATGGAAAGCAACGCAAAAACACGGAAAAATTGTGGCCCGGATATGGCCTGCACCGCCTATGGTTGTGCGGCTGACAATGCTTTTGAAGAAGCCCTACCGAGGGTAGCAGGGTGCCGCCAAAGCGGCGGCCAGGCAACCGGAGCGGCGCCTGCGACTCGGCCGCGGCCGGTCACCGCCGAACCCGATCCGCCGCCGGGCGCGCGGCGTCGAGGGGTTCGGCGAGGGATCCGGACCTGCCGGTTCAGGCGTCCGGCGCCACCTTGTGCGCGGCCATCGTCTCCAGCGCCTTGACGAGCCCCGAGTGATCCCAGGCAGCGCCGCCGAGCGCGGCGCAGGCGGCCATCAACTGTGCGGTGGAGGCGGTGTTGGGCAATGCCACGCCGAGCTCCTTGCCGGCCTGCAGGGCCAGGTTCAGGTCCTTCTGGTGCAGCTCGATCCGGAAGCCCGGGTTGAAGGTGCGCTTGATCATGCGCTCCCCGTGCAGTTCCAGGATGCGGGAGGTGGCGAGGCCGCCCATCAGCGCCTGGCGCACCTTGGCCGGGTCGGCACCGGCCTTGCTGGCGAAGACCAGCGCCTCGCCCACCGCCTCGATGGTGAGCGCCACGATGATCTGGTTGGCGACCTTGCAGGTCTGCCCGGCGCCGGTGTCGCCCACCAGGGTGATGTTCTTGCCCATCGCCTCGAACAGCGGCTTCGCGCGCTCGAAGGCGGCCTCGGTGCCGCCGACCATGATGGTCAGCGTGGCCTGCTTGGCGCCAACCTCGCCGCCGGACACCGGCGCATCCAGGTAGTCGCAGCCCTTCTCCGCGATCTTCGCCGCGAAGGCCTTGGTGGCGGTCGGGCTGATCGAGGACATGTCGATCACCAGCTTGCCCGGCGACAGCCCCTCCGCCACGCCCTTCGCGGCGAACAGCGCCGCTTCCACGTCGGGGGTATCCGGCACCATCAGGATGATGACCTCGGCGGCCTGCGCCACGGCGGCGGCATCCGGCAGGATGGTCAGTGCGTCGCGCAGCTCGGCGGTCAGGCTGGCGCGGTCCGGCGCGCAGACCTCGTGGCCGGCTTCCTTGAGGTGCAGCGCCATGGGCTTGCCCATGATGCCGAGACCGATGAATCCGATTTTCATCAATGTTCTCCGAGGGTCAGGTGAGGGCGGATGCTCAGTCGCGGAACGGGGCGAACCAGCCGAGCCCGGCAACGGTCTCGCCGGCCGGGCGGTACTCGCAGCCGATCCAGCCACGGAAGCCGAGCGCGTCGATGCGCTTGAAGACGAAGTCCCAGTTCACCTCGCCGGTGCCGGGCTCGTTGCGGCCGGGATTGTCGGCGACCTGCATGTGGGCGATCAGCGGCAGGTGGCGCTCCACCCGCTTGACGATGTCGCCCTCGGTGATCTGGCAATGGTACAGGTCGAACTGCATGCCGACCTTCTCCGGCCCGATCGCCTCGATGATGGCGGCGGCCTGGTCGGTGGTGTTGAGGAAGAAGCCCGGGATGTCGCGGTGGTTGATCGGCTCGATCACCGGCTTCACGCCGGCCGGCGCCGCCTGTTCCGCCGCCCAGGCCAGGTTGGCGGCCAGCGTCGCCGTCATCGTGTCGTGCGGCACGCCGGCAGGCGCCAGGCCGGACATGACATGGATGCGCGGGCATTCCAGCGCGGCGGCGTAGTCCAGCGCCTTTCGAAAGCCCTCGCGGAATTCCGCCTGGCGGCCGGGCAGGGCGGCCTGGCCGCGCTCGCCCTGGTTCCAGTCCCCGGGCGGGCCGTTAAACAGCACGTGGGACAGGCCGTTGTCCTTCAGGCGGGTGGCGATCTCGGCGGCCGGGAAGTCGTAGGGGAACAGGAACTCCACCGCCTTGAAGCCGGCCTCCGCCGCGGCGCCGAAGCGATCGAGGAAGGGCAGTTCGGTGAACATCAACGAGATGTTGGCGGCGAAGCGCGGCATGGCGGACGACCCTCCCGAGGTTGCCGGCGGGTGTGCCTTGCAAGCGGGCGCCGGGCAAGCCCGACAGCCGGCCAACGGGGTGATGCTTTAGAGGGCGGCATCGGCTAAGCCGGCAGGGCCAATCCGGAAACGAGCATGAGCCAGGAGTCCCTCCGTCCCGCCCGCCTGATCGGCCTCGCGGCCCTGGTTGCGCTGGCCATCGGCTGTTTCTGGGTGATGCGGCCCTTCATCTCGGCGCTGCTATGGGCCGTGATCCTGGCCTACACCACCTGGCCCGCCTTCCGCATGCTGCGGGAGAAGACGGGGCTGGGGCCGGGCAGCGCCGCGCTGGTCATGGTGACCCTGGAATTCGTGCTGATCGCGCTGCCGCTGGTCTTCGCCACGCCGACGACGCGGGAGGAGATCGAGGGCCTGCGCAATTCGGTCGAGGGCCTGCTGGTCACCACCCTGCCCAGCCTGGTGACCTGGCTCGGTAGCCTGCCCTATGTGGGGGAGACGGTGCGCAGCCTGACGGCGGGGCTGGACACCACCTTCGCCGGGCTCGTCGAGACGATCCGGCCCTTTGCCGGCGACATCGCCAGCAGCGCGCTGGCGGTGCTGCTGGCCCTGCTCTCAGGGCTTGCGGAGCTGATCCTGGCGATCTTCCTGGCCTTCTTCTTCTACCGCGACGGCCCCGCCATGGCCGCCCATGCGGAGGCGGTGATGGAGAAGCTGGCCGGGCCGCCGACCCGGCGCCTGATCCTGCTGACCGGCAACGTGACCCGTGGCGTGGTCTACGGCCTGCTCGGCACCGCCATCGTGCAGGGGGCGATGACGGTATTCGGCCTGTGGGTGGCGGGCGTGCCGCAGCCGGTGCTGCTGGGGGTCGTGGCCGGCGTGCTGTCCATCCTGCCGGTGGGCGCGCCGCTGGTGTGGATACCGGCCACCATCTGGCTTTTCACCCAGGGCGAGACCGGCTGGGGCATCTTCATGCTGGTGTATGGCGCGGCCGGCATATCCTCCGTCGACAACGTCATCCGGCCCTGGCTGATCAGCCGCGGCGCCGACCTGCCGCTGCTGCTGACCCTGCTGGGGGCGATCGGCGGGGTGATCGGCTTCGGCATCCTCGGGCTGTTCCTGGGGCCGGTTCTGCTCGCGGTCGGCTTCACCCTGCTGCGGGATTGGGCAGGGGATGGCGCGGTGGCGGCCAAGCGCCTCCCGAAGGCCTGAGATGGCGCTTCCGCCTTGGGGCGCGGCGCGATATGTCCAATGGTTCATGCAGGCGAGCGCTGCGACTCGCCGCTGACATCGGGAGAGTTTCGGGATGATGCGAAGGGTGCTGATGGCGGCGGCGGCTGCGCTGCTGCTGGGCGGAGGGGTGCCGGGCGCGGCACAGGCGCAAACGGTGCGGTGGTCCGCCTCGGCGGACGCCAATACGCTGGACCCGCACAGCCAGAACATCGGCAGCGTCGCGCTGCTGCTGCAACAGGTCTACGATCCGCTGATCAGCCGCAATGCGGACCTGACCATCCGCCCGGCGCTGGCGCTGTCCTGGACCGAGGTCTCCCCCACCCAGTGGCGCTTCGTGCTGCGGCAGGGCGTGCGGTTCCACGAGGGCCAGGCCTTCAATGCCGACGACGTGGTGTTCTCCATCGAGCGCGCGCTGGCGCCGACCTCGAACTACGGCATCTTCGTCGATACCGTCGCGCGTGCGGTGAAGGTGGACGACTACACCGTCGACATCTTCCTGAAGCTGGCCGACCCGATCCTGCCGAACAAGCTGGCCTCGATCTACATCATGTCGAAGCCCTGGTCGGAGGCGAACAACGCCACCCGCCCGCAGAACACCCGGGCGCGGGAGGAGATGCACACCGTCCGCAACATGAACGGCACCGGCGCCTTCCGCCTGGTGTCGCGTGAGCAGGATGTGCGCACCGTGATGCGCCGCAACCCGGACTGGTTCGGCTGGCAGGAAGAAGCCAGCGCGCGGGCCAACATCCAGGAACTGGTGTTCCGCCCGATTGCCTCCGACGCCACCCGCGTGGCAGGCCTGCTGTCCGGCGAGGTCGACTTCCTGCTCGACCCGCCGTTGCAGGACCTGAACCGGCTGCGCAACGCGCCGAGCATCAAGGTGCTGGAGGGACCGGAGATCCGGACCATCTTCATCGCCATGGACATGTTCCGGGACGAGCTGCTGTACAGCGACGTGCGCGGCCGCAACCCGCTGAAGGATGTCCGGGTGCGGCGCGCTTTGTACCACGCGATCGACATCCAGGCGATCAACCGCACCACCATGCGCGGCTTCAGCGTGCCGACCGGCACCTTCTTCCCGCCGCAGGTGAATGGCTACACGGCGGCCGAGGATGTGCGCCTGCCGTACGACCAGGCCCGCGCCCGCGCCCTGCTGGCGGAAGCCGGCTACCCCACCGGCTTCGGCATCACGCTGGACTGCCCGAACAACCGCTACATCAACGACGAGCAGATCTGCCAGGCGATCGCCGCGATGTGGTCGCGCGTCGGCGTGCGCACCTCGGTCAAGGCGCAGCCGCTGGCGCCGTTCTTCCAGCAGATCCAGCGCGACGACACCAGCATCTACCTGCTCGGCTGGGGCGTGCCGGCGATGGATGCGCTGTATTCCTTCCAGTCGCTGCTGGCGACGCGGAACGGCGCGCAGGGCGACGGCATCTGGAACTACGGCCGCTACAGCGACCCGCGGATGGATGCGCTGATCACCCGCATGAAGACCCAGTCGGGGCCGGAGCGCACCGCCGCCATCCATGAGGCGCTGCGCATGTACCGGGAGGATGTGCCGCACATCCCGCTGCACCACCAGATGATCCCCTGGGCGATGCGGTCCAACATCAACATCCCGCATGCTGCGAACAACCAGCCCTACTTCCGCTTCGCACGAGTCGAGTAGCCAAGGTTGACGGGCCTACCGGCGGCGCGGCATTCCCGCGCCGCCGCCACTTGAAGGATCATCCGGGAACGTGTTCGCCTTCATCGTCAGCCGCTTCCTGCAGGCGCTGCCCGTCATGCTGACGGTGGCCCTGCTGTCCTTCGCGATGTTCGCCTATGTCGGCGATCCGGTCGCCATCATGCTCGGGCAGGACTACACGGTGCAGCAGCGCGATGCGCTGGTCGCCGACCTCGGGCTGGACCAGCCCTTCTTCGTGCAGTTCGCGAAATTCGTGATGAATGCGGCACAGGGCGAGTTCGGCCTGTCCTACCGCCTGTCCCGCCCAGTGGCGCAGCTCATCGTCGAACGCGCGCCGGCGACGTTGGAACTGGCGCTGTGCGCCGCCTTCCTGGCGCTGGCGATCGGCGTGCCGATGGGGGTCTATACCGGCCTGTACCGCAATTCCTGGCTCAGCCGCTTCTTCCTGACCTTCAGCCTGATCGGCGTGTCCCTGCCGACCTTCCTGATCGGCATCCTGCTGATCCTGACCTTCTCCGTCTGGCTCGGCTGGCTGCCCAGCTTCGGGCGCGGCGATACGGTGCAGGTCGGCGGCTGGTCCACCGGGCTGCTGACCTGGTCGGGGCTGAAGGCGCTGATCCTGCCTTCCATCACCCTCGGCCTGTTCCAGTTGACGCTGATCATGCGCCTGGTGCGGGCGGAGATGATGGAGGTGCTGCGCACCGACTACATCAAGTTCGCCCGCGCCCGCGGCCTGCCGAATCGCGCCGTGCATTTCGGCCATGCGCTGAAGAACACGCTGGTGCCGGTCATCACCATCACCGGCCTGCAGCTCGGCGCCATCATCGCCTTCGCGATCGTGACGGAGACGGTGTTCCAGTGGCCGGGCATGGGGCTGCTGTTCATCCAGTCGGTCAGCGCCGCGGACATCCCGGTGATGTCGGCCTACCTGCTTCTGATCGCGCTGATGTTCGTGACCATCAACCTGATCGTGGACCTGCTGTACTACGCGGTGGACCCGCGCCTGCGCATCGGCCGTGGCAAGGGGGCGCACTGAGATGTCGGCAACCGCGCCCCCCCGGCCCGAAGCCCGCCCCAACGCCATCCGCCGCGCGCTGGACAGCGACCTGTGGTATTCCTTCACTCGCTCGTCGGTCACGGTGGCAGCCGCCATCGTCGCGCTGATCTGCATCGGCGGCGCGGTGCTGGCGCCCTGGATCGCGCCGCACAACCCCTTCGACCTCGCCTCCCTGCAACTGATGGACGCCTTCAAGCCGCCGGCCTGGGAGGCGGAGGGCGACCCGGCCTACCTGCTCGGCACGGATGACCAGGGGCGGGACGTGCTCTCGGCCATCATGTATGGCGCGCGGGTTTCGCTGCTGGTCGGCTTCTTCGCGGTGCTGCTGTCGGTGTCCATCGGCATCACCGCCGGCCTCGCCGCCGGCTACATGGGCGGCATGGTGGATTCGGTGCTGATGCGCATCGCCGACATCAAGCTGACCTTCCCCACCATCCTGATCGCGCTGCTGATCGACGGCGTGGTGCGCGCCGCCCTGCCGCGGGAGGTGCATGACCAGATCGCGCTGTATGTCGTGATCTTCGCCATCGGCATCTCCAACTGGCCGTCCTTCGCCCGCACCGTGCGCGGCTCCGCCATGGTGGAGCGCAACAAGGAATACGTGCAGGCGGCGCGCGTCATCGGCCTGTCCCGGGCGCGCATCATGGTCACCCACGTGCTGCCGAACGTGCTCGGCCCGGTGCTGGTCATCGCCACGCTGAACCTCGGCTTCGCCGTGCTGGCGGAGGCGACGCTGTCCTTCCTCGGCGTCGGCGTGCCGCCGACCCAGCCCTCGCTCGGCACGCTGATCCGCATCGGGAACGACTTCCTGTTCTCCGGCGAGTGGTGGATCACCATCTTCCCCGGCATCGCGCTGATCCTGCTGGTGCTCTCCGTGAACCTGCTGGGCGACTGGTTGCGCGACGCCCTGAACCCGAAGCTGCGATAATGACAGTCCCGATTCTCGAAGTCCGCAACCTGCGCGTGGAGTTTCCCACGCGCCGCGGCACCCTCGTCGCACTCGACGACGTCTCCTTCAGCATCCAGCCGGGCGAGGTGCTCGGCGTCGTCGGCGAATCCGGCGCCGGCAAGTCCATGACGGGGGCTGCCATCATCGGCCTGCTGGAACCGCCGGGCCGCATCGCCGGCGGCCAGATCCTGCTGAACGGCCGGCGCATCGACAACCTGCCCTATTCGGAACTGCGTAAGCTGCGCGGCCGCGAGATCGGCGCGATCTTCCAGGACCCGCTGACCACCCTGAACCCGCTCTACACCGTGGGCGACCAGCTCGTGGAAACCATGGTGACGCACCTGCCGCTGAACCCGGCGCAGGCGCGGGCCAAGGCGATCGAGTGGCTGGAACTCGTCGGCATTCCCGCCGCCTCGCAGCGCATCGACAGCTACCCGCATGAATTCTCCGGCGGCATGCGCCAGCGCGTGGTGATCGCGCTGGCGCTGTGCGCGGAGCCGAAGCTGATCGTGGCGGACGAGCCCACCACGGCGCTGGATGTCTCGATCCAGGCGCAGGTCATCGCGTTGCTGAAGGGCCTGGCGCGGGACAAGGGCACCAGCATGATGCTGGTGACGCACGACATGGGCGTGATCGCGGAGACCGCCGACCGCGTCGCCGTGATGTATGCCGGCCGCATCATCGAGATCGGCGCCGTCCGCAACGTGGTGCGCCACGCCTCCCACCCCTATTCCGCCGGGCTCATGGGCTCGATCCCGCCGGTCGGGCGGCGGCTGGAGCGGATGCAGCAGATCGATGGCGCCATGCCGCGGCTGTCCGCCATCCCGCCCGGCTGCCCCTACAACCCACGCTGCCCCCATGTCTTCGACCGCTGCCGGGTGGAGCGCCCGGAGCTGATGCCGGCCAAGGAGAACCTCGCCGCCTGCTGGCTGTATGCGGACCAGGGGGCCGGGGAGGAGGTTGCGCGACATGCTTAAGGCACCCTCCGGCACCCCGATGCTCGAAACCATCGACGTCGCCCGCCACTTCGACGTCTCCCGCCCCCTGGTGCAGCGCGTGATGGCGCGGGAGGGCAAGCGCACCCTGCGCGCCGTCGATGGCATCTCCTTCGCCATCGAGAAGGGCACCACCCTGTCGCTGGTCGGTGAAAGCGGCTGCGGCAAATCCACCGTGGCACGGCTGGTGGTGGGGTTGTACGGCCCGACCCGCGGCAGCGTGATCTTCGACGGCAAGGACCTGTCGGAGGCGCGGGCGGACAGCACCCAGCGCCGCCGCATGCAGATGATCTTCCAGGACCCCTATGCCAGCCTGAACCCGCGCTGGCGCGTGCGGGACATCATCGCGGAGCCCATCCGCGCCTTCGGCCTGCTGAAATCGGACCCCGAGATCACGGCGCGCGTGGCGGAGTTGCTGACGCAGGTCGGGCTTTCGCCGCTGGACGGCCAGAAATTCCCGCATGAATTCTCCGGCGGCCAGCGCCAGCGCATCTCCATCGCCCGCGCGCTATCCTCCAACCCGGAATTCCTGGTCTGCGACGAGCCGACCAGCGCGCTCGACGTCTCCGTGCAGGCGCAGATCCTGAACCTGATGAAGGATTTGCAGCAGCGGCTGGGCCTGACCTACCTGTTCATCAGCCACAATTTGGCGGTGGTGCGCCAGGTCAGCGACCGCGTCGGCGTGATGTATCTCGGCCGCCTGGTGGAACTCGCCCCGGCCGAGACGCTGTTCGAGACGCCGCGCCACCCCTACACGCGCGCGCTGATGGAGGCGATCCCGGACCTGGAGATGACCGGGCGGCAGCGCATCCCGGTGGGCGGCGAGGTGCCGAGCCCGATCGACCCGCCGAGCGGTTGCCCCTTCCACCCGCGCTGCCCGCTGGCGAACGCCCGCTGCATCGCGGAGCGGCCGGAGATGATCCCGGCGCGCGGCACGCCCGAAACGCTGGTCGCCTGTCACGCGGTCGAGGAAGGCCGCGACAGCGTGGGCGAACCGCTGATCGGCGAGGTGGCGGCTACCTGACCGGAACGACGGACACGGCATTGTACGGAGACCCGTCGATCAGCCGCGTGCTCCAGGCCATGTAGACCACCGCGTTGCGCTCCTCATCCACGAAGCGGTGGACGCGGGTTTCCTTGAAGAACAGGCTGGTGTTGCTCTCGAACACCACCTCGCCGCGGTCGCCGCGGCGGGCGCCTGGCTGGATCTCCACGGCGGCGGTGGCGGTGCAATCCAGCGCGAAGCGGGCCGGATCCTCCGCCACGCCCAGCATCCCGGACAGGCCGCCGGTGCGGGCCTGGCTGATGTAGCAGGCGACGCCGCGCACCTCCGGATCGTCGAATCGCTCCACAACCACGCGGTGGCTGCGGGTCAGGCCAAGGTTGGTGATGGCCGTGTTCACATGCCCGATCTCCTTCGTCTCCTGCGCGAAAGCGGGGGCGGTGGCCAGCAGCAGCGCGGCGAGCGTCAGGCGGAGCATCGGCAAAATCCTTCAATCGCCGAGGGCGGTGCCCTCGCGGCGGGGGTCGGCGGCACCCAGGATACCCTGTGGCGTGATGCGGATGGCGGTGAGGCCGGAATTCATCTCGCGCACATCCACGCGATGACCGCGGGCCTCCAGCGCCGGCGCCAGGTTCGCGGCGGCGGTGCCGGCCTCGAGCTCCACCGGCCCGGTGCCGACCACGCCGATGCGCGGAAGGGCCAGCGCCTGGGCCGGGTCCAGGTCCCAGTCCAGCACCGCGACCAGGGTCTGGGCCACATGCCCGATGATGCGGGCGCCGCCGGCCGAGCCCACCAGCAGCACCGGTCGCCCACCCTCATCCAGCACGATGGTGGGTGACATGGAGGAGCGGGGGCGCTTGCCCGGCTGCACGCGGTTGGCGACGGGGCGGCCCTCGACCTCCGGCACGAAGCTGAAATCGGTCAGCTGGTTGTTCAGCAGGAAGCCGCGCACGAAGACCCGGCTCGCCATCACCGCCTCCACCGTCGAGGTCATGGAAACCGCATCCCCGCCGCCATCGATCACCGCGATATGGGTGGTGCCGGCGCCGTATTCATCCATCTGCGGCGCCAGTGCCGCCTCGCGCCAGCGCGGGTTGCCGGGGCGGGGCGCGGTCATGGCGCGGTCGCGGTCCACCAGTTGCGCGCGAAGAGTCAGGTAGGCGGGATCGAGCAACCCGGCGGTCGGCACGCCGACGAAGTCCTGGTCGGCGAGGAACAGGTTGCGGTCCGCAAAGGCCAGCCGCCCGGCCTCGGCCAGCAGATGCGCGGCATCGACGCCCTGGGGGTCCAGGCCCGCCAGCCTGAGATGTTCCAGCACGCCGAGGATCTGGCCGACGGCGACGCCGCCCGAACTCGGCGGCCCCATCCCGCAGACGCGGAAGGCGCGGTAGGGGCCGCAGACGGGGGTGCGGCGCACCGGCAGGTAGTCCGCCAGGTCGGCTTCCGTCATCCCGCCCGGATTGGCGTGCCCCTGCACCGCGGCCGCGATGTCGGCGGCGATGCTGCCGCGGTTCAGGGCGTCGGCCCCCTGCTGCGCCACCAGCCGCAGGGTCTGCGCCAGGGCCGGGTTGCGCAGCCTGTGGCCGGCGGGCCAGGGCGCACCGGACCCTTCAAAGAAGTAGGCGCGCGCGCCCGGGTCGCGCCGCAGCGCCTCCGCATTCCCGGCGATGGCGGCGGCGAGGCGCGGTGACACCGCGAAGCCGTCCTCGGAAAGCTGTATGGCGGGCTGGATCAGCCGCGCCCAGGGCAGGCGGCCGTGTTCGCGGTGCGCGCCCTCCAGCATCCGCAGCAGGCCTGGCACGCCGACGCTGCGGCCACCTTCCATTGCCTCCCGGAACGGCATCGGCGTGCCGTCCGGGCGCAGGAACAGGGCAGGGGTGGCGGCGGCCGGTGCCGTCTCCCGCCCATCCCAGGCGGCGATCGCCTGGCTTTCCCCATCGTAGTGCAGCATCAGCGCGCCACCGCCGAGGCCCGAGGCCTGCGGTTCCGTCAGCGTCATCAGCACGGCGGCGGCGATGGCGGCGTCCAATGCCGATCCACCCTCCCGCAGCACCTCCCGCGCCGCATGGCTGGCGTGGCTGTTGGCGGTCGCCACCATGTGGCGCTGCGCCGGCTGTGCCCAGGCGGGGCTGGCGAATAGCAGAAGCAAGGCAAGCAGGCGTGCGCGCATTGGGTCCACCATCCGGTTGCGGATAGCGTAGGGCATGATGGATTCGCCGACCACTCGCCGCGCCTCAGAGGCCCGCGGCCGCGATGCCGAGACCCGCGCCGAAGCCGCGCTGGCGGCCGAAGGTTTTCGTGCCGTTGCCCGCCGTGTCCGCACGGGCGCCGGCGAGATCGACCTGGTGGTGGAACGCGACGGGCTGCTGGTGTTCGTGGAGGTGAAGGCGCGCGCGACGCTCGGCGACGCCGCCTTCGCCCTAGGCGCCCGCCAGCAGGCGCGGCTGTGGGCCGCCGGCGAAGCCTGGATGGCGGCGAATCCCGGTCACGGCGAGGCGGGCGTGCGCTTCGACGTGCTGCTGGCGGACGCCGCCGGCCGGGTGCGCCGGATCGCCGACGCCTTCCGCCTTGGCTGAGCGCTACAGCGCCATGTTGTCCAGCAGCCGCACCTCCCCGAGCCGCGCCGCCGCCAGCAGCCGGCCGGGGCCGGATTGCCAAGGGGCCAGCGTCTCCGGTTGCACCAGCGCCAGGTAGTCCGGCACGAAGCCGGCCTCCAGAAGCTGCTGCGTCGCGCGGGCCAGCACCGGCTGCGGCGCGGCGCCGGCGCGGATGGCATCCAGCGCCGTCTGCATCAGGCGCGGCAGCAGCGGCGCCAGGCCGCGCTGGTCCGGCGCCAAGCGGATGTTGCGGGAGGAACAGGCAAGGCCATCCGCCTCCCGCACCGTCGGGTGGCCCAGGATGCGGATCGGCAGGTCGAGGTCCGCGGCGACGCGCGTCACCACCTGCAATTGCTGCCAGTCCTTCTCCCCGAACACCGCCACATCCGCCTGCGTCTGGCTGAACAGCTTGGTGCAGACCGTGGCGACGCCGCGGAAATGGTCGGGGCGGGCGGTGCCTTCGAAGCCCTCGGCGGGACCTGCGATCTCGATGCGGGTGGCGGAGCCGGGCGGGTACATGGTGGGCACATCCGGCATCCAGGCCAGGTCGCAGCCGGCGGCGCGCAGCTTCGCCAGGTCGCCGTCCTCGTCGCGCGGGTAGCGGGACAGGTCCTCGGTCGGCGCGAATTGCAGCGGGTTGACGAAGATGGACACCGCCACCGTCTCCGCCGCCTGCCGCGCCGCGGCGACCAGCGCCAGGTGGCCCTGGTGCAGTGCGCCCATGGTCGGGACCAGCGCCAGGCGGCGGCCCCCGCTGCGGGCGGCGGCGCTGGCGGTGCGGAGCGTCGGGAGGTCGCGGATGATCTGCATGGCGCGCAGGCTTGCGGAGGACGGGTGGGAAATCCAGCGCGCCGGGCGCGGGTCAGTTCACCCGCCCGGGCATGCGGTGCCGGAAGGCCAGTGCCTCCGCCACATGCGCCCGGCCGACCCGCGGAAGCCCGGCGAGGTCCGCGATGGTGCGCGCCACCCGCAGGCTGCGGACCTGGCCGCGGGTCGAAAGCCGCAGGCGGGTGGCGGCGGTTTCCAGCAGGGCCAGCGCCTCCGCCTCCGCCAGCGGCTGCAGCGCCTCCCACTCGGCCTCCGCGTTGCACCGGGCGCCGCCCCGCAGTCGCTGGCGGTCGCGGGCGGCGGCGACGCGGGCGGCAACGGTTTCGGTGCGCTCGCCCGGTGGGGCGCGGGTCAGCTCGGCGGGGGGCAGCGGCTGCACCTCGATGGTCAGGTCCATGCGGTCCAGCAGCGGGCCGGAGAGGCGGTTCTGGTAGTCCAGGCCACAGGCCGGCGCGCGGGCGCATTCCCGGGCCGGTTCGCCTAGGTAGCCGCAGCGGCAGGGGTTCATCGCCGCGATGCACTGAAATCGGGCGGGATAGGTGATGTGGGCGTTGGCGCGGCTGATGGTGGTGCGGCCGGTCTCCATCGGCTGGCGCAGCGCCTCCAGCGCCGGGCGCGGAAACTCCGGCCATTCGTCGAGGAACAGCACGCCGAGATGGGCCAGGGAAATCTCCCCCGGCCGCGCCCGCTGCCCACCCCCCACCAGGGCGGGGACGGAGGCCGAGTGGTGCGGTTCGCGGAACGGCGGCCGGCGCAGCAGCCTTCCCTCCGCCAGCATGCCCGCCACCGAATGCACCAGCGAAATCTCCAGCGCCTCGGCCGCCGTCAGGTCCGGCAGCAGGCCGGGCAGGCGGGCGGCGAGCATGGATTTGCCGGAGCCAGGTGGGCCGACCATCAGCAGGTTGTGCCCCCCGGCCGCGGCGATCTCGAGCGCCCGCTTGGCGCTTTCCTGCCCGCGCACCTGGCTGAGGCAGGGGCCGGCCCAGGGCGTGTCGTCCAGCGCGGGCGGCGCCGGCTGGGTCAGCGTCTGAAGTCCGCGAAAATGGTTGATCAGCGCCGGCAGGTCGGGCGGCGCCAGCACCTGGATGCGCCCGGCCCAGGCGGCTTCCGGCCCCTGGGCCTGCGGGCAGACCAGGCCGAGGTCCCGCGCGCTGGCCGCCATGGCCGCCGGCAGCACGCCGGCGACGGGGGCGATGCTGCCATCCAGCGCCAGCTCGCCCAGCGCGGCGAATTCATGCAGTTCGTCGCGCGGCAGGATGTCCATGGCGGCGAGGACGGCGAGCGCGATCGGCAGGTCGAAGTGGCTGCCCTCCTTGGCGATGTCGGCGGGCGCCATGTTCACCAGCACGCGCTTCGGCGGCAGCGACAGGCCGATGGCGGTCAGCGCCGCGCGGACGCGTTCCTTGCTCTCGCCCACCGCCTTGTCGGGCAGGCCGACGATCAGGAAGGCAGGGCCGGTTACACAGTCAGATGAAGCTGACCTCGCTTCTCCGAGATGCAGGGGTCTGTCGTTCGGCGGGTCCGGGGGGCGGGCGTTTTCATACATCCGCTTCTCGACGGCACCTCAGGCCGATGGTGACAGTCTGAGACGCCAGACCAGTCGCGCGGAAGAGTACGCCCGTCGAACCGGTCTCGAACTAGATACTGGCCTGCGGGACCTTGGGGTTTCTGGCTACTCGGGTGAGCATCGCAGGAAGGGCGCTTTAGGCCGGTTCCTTGCAGCCGTTGAGGCGGGCGAGGTGCCGCCCGGATCGGTCTTGGTGATCGAAGCACTGGACCGGCTGACCCGTGAGGATGTCTTGGACGGCCTCACCTTGGTGACCGGCCTGCTCAACGCCGGGATTGGCATCGTCACCTTGGAGGACGAGCACTCCTACAGTCGTGAGGCGATGAGGTCCAACCCTTGGATGATCTACGTCCTGGTCGGCAAAATGCAGCAAGCGAACCATGACTCCGCCAGGAAGTCCGAGCGGGTGCGTGCCGGATGGGAGGCGAAAAAACGCGCGGCGGCCGCTAACCGCACGCCTCTCAGCATGATGTGCCCAGCATGGCTGCGGCTGATCGACGGAAAGTATGAAGAGATTCCCCAGCGGGCCGCCACGGTCCAGCGCATTTTCCGAGAAACCGCTGCTGGCGATGGCAAGGACAAAATCGTCCGGCGGCTCAACGAGGAGCGCATTCCCACTTTTACCAGAGAGGGGCAGGGTCTTGTTCTCAGGAGGGCGAGAGAACCGGGTGGTTGGCATGCCAGCTACGTTGGGAAGTTACTGGTAAATCGCGCTGTGCTTGGCGAGTACCAGCCAGGGAAGAACGTCGGCGATGGGAGGCGGCGAGAGCACGATGGCGATCCCGTGCCAGACTTCTTCCCAGCAATCATCGCCCACGTGCTCTGGGACGCGGCCACGGCTTCCAGGCTTGGGCGCCGGGGCACGGGGGGACGCAAGGGCAAAGTTCTGAGAAATTTGTTGACCGGCCTATGTCGGTGCCCAGCTTGCGGCGGCACCATGACAATGCGCGCAAAAGGTGCGAGGCGAAAAGATGCCGCCAAGCCCCGCAGCATCCAGCGTGAGCAGAACTACCTCGTGTGTGACAACGCCGTCCGCAGCCTCGGGTGCACCAGTCGTACGTACCTGCCCTATCATCGGATCGAGACCGCGCTGCTCGATAACATCGAGGCGTTCTCGTTCAATAAAGGTGAGCTAGGGCCAGCCGACGCCACTATCGGTTTGGAAGAGGGGATCGCAATCTTGACTGACCGCATCGGCGTCACCGAGCAGTGGGTGAAGCGGTACATGAACGGGTTTGGAGCAGATATCCCCGACGTAGCCTTCGGCAACATCCGCCAGAAGCAGACTGAGATTGATGAGGGCAGGAGAGAGCTTGCACGTCAACAGGCCGAACTCGTCCAGGCGCGTAGGGTCTGGTTCGGCAGAGATCACGTTGACGCCGTGCGCAGCTTTAGGGCCGAGGCCGAGATGGGCAATCACGCGGCGCAATACGCAGCCAGGGCAAAGATCATGCAGGTCGTGCGCTCCGTCGTGGATGTCGTCCTGTGCGACAGCCGATCTCTCAGTGTGTACTTTGGTGGGCTGGTGGGGCTGGTGCTCATCAGGGACGGCAGGATCGAGTGTCGGCGCATCCTGCCGCCCGAAGCCCGTCTCAACAGGATCGTCCCTGCAAGTTCCACGGCACGACATCGATCGTTTCCGGAATCTCGTCTGAGGATGGGATGACGGTCTCGGCGATCGTGGTCGGCACGGTCAGATGGCGTTCCGGGCGATCTCGCACGAGATGCCGGGTGATGACTGAGCGTCGGATAGGAGATCATCACCAACATGCTCGACACCATGGTGGCGCCCGGTTGGCTGACGATCTCCTCGAACCGCCAGACCACAGGGGCTACTTCGACATTGGCGTCTAGCTGACGCGCGCGCGTTCGCCTCGCGGCTCACGCTCACGGGCGGCTGGGCCGAGCCGCTCGCTGGTCGCTCGCTCTTCGGCCCGCCGCTGTCTCGGGTCAGCACATGGCGCGACGATTGTCCGGATGAGGGATTCGAGGTTCAGTCTCCTGAACCTCGCCAACGGGATGATATGCCGAAGCAAATGCGCAAATGACCGGCATCGGTCGGGCAGCATGCGCCAGGAAATCCCCCGACAAGTCACTCTGCTATACATGCTTATAAGGAAGCGGACTTGTTGGGGGATTTCGCTTCCCGACTTCTCCCTCCCTGCGCGTCTTACCTGACTGAGCGCATACTGCCCCCTCGGCCTCGATCATGCCGACCTTCATCTCACCTCCGGTGCGCAGCACGCTGCTCGAACACCCGCAGCGAGCGCTTTAGCGCGAACAGCGGGGGGAGAGCGGGACGGGCATGGCCCCCGGCCAATGCTCGGACCACCGAGTACATCACCGAATCCTCACACAACCATCTCGTCGAACCATCCCGCGACAATCTGAACAGGATGCCGCTCCACGATCAGCACGACCGTCACCACCACCTCCATCTAGGCGAGGAGACGATGACGATGACGATGAGGCTGACCCGCGAACGTGGCATCCGCTGACGCGGCCACGTCGGCGATTTCCTCGACAGATTTGCCGATTCAGGTACGACGGATGAATGGTGAGCAACAGCGTTGATCCCGTGACTGAGCGAGCGCCGATGCTGCGCGTCTTTGGCGGCCTAGCACCCAGAGTGGCAACCCTAATCAGGACTCGACCGCAGATCGTCGTGCGCCTCATCAATGCGCCACGCGAGGCCGTGCATGCCATCGCGGCCTTCCTCTTTTTGGCCCCAGAATCCCAAGGTGCGGATGATGAAGTCGCTGCGCTAATCTACGATATGGACCCCCGAGACCTGCTGCGCACTGCACTGCCCACATGCCCGCCTAGCCTCTACCGAGCATTGGATCATGCCGGAGATCGCGTTCATCCCTGCACCTTTTATGAGCGGCTTGGCGCCCTCTGCCAGAGCCCGTACGCTACGGCGCTTCTCAAGGGCAACACCATCGACGACGCACGCCTACGATTTTTTGAGAGGCTGGCGCAGATGGACCCTGCCCTGTCGGACATTGCGGAGTCTCTGGACGAACGAGGTCATCTCGCCGAAGCGGCTGACTCCATGGTTGCCCTGCTACGCGCTCGCGGCGCGCTACGTGATGATGATCTCGAACTGCCACCGCGTGCCGGTGTGCGAGCCATCACGCGGCGTCTGCGCGCCGCACTTTCCAGAATTGAAGCTCCTGACCCAGGCTTCTTGGCACCACCACCCTTCCGATTCGTGCGCAATACTGACGAGTTGCAGCGGATTGGACGCACCTTCGGAAACTGCGTAGCAGTCCCGCAATGGAACGCGGCACGGCAACACGTGAATCTCATCCAAGGCACATCTGCGTTCCTCATATCTGACCACCCACCCATGCTGGCCTCGCTGCATCGCTTCGCTGATCGCGTTTGGCAAGTTGATCAGGTGCTTGGGCCAAAGAATGAGGTTGCGCCGACTGGAACACATGCCGCGCTCACCCGTGCTCTGCGAGAACGGGGGCTGACAGTCGTGACCTCCGACCCTCACACCTCACTTGCAAGACTAACTGACGCGGCGGGACGGAGAAGCCGGTTGGCAGTGGAGTTCGATCGAATCGTCGAGCTTGAGGATTACGAGGACGAAGAGCCTGCCCTACGGCCATGACTGTCAGTCGTGAGGCAGCGGAACATGGGTAACGCATCTCGGTGCGCACAGGCTCTAGAGTACGACTGGCATAGGTTCGATTGGCGTCACCTCGCTGCCTTGCTGTCCTTGGTTATCTCTCGCCACACGCTGCGCAAGCAGGACCACCCGCATCGGCTCAACGCCGCGACGGAGAAGTGCAAGTTCAGCGGCATCGGCAGGGCACACTCGCCACGAAGGCGACGATCCGCCGACATCTCCTACCGTCGCTGAGGGCCAGCGCCTTCTGAATGCATCCGCGACCTTTTGCCGTTCAATGCCAGGGTGTCGGACAAGCAGCAGCACCGTGTCATCACCAAAAACCATCCCGGCCATCGCCACAGCACGCCACTCAAGGCAGCGCCTTGTGGCTCGGTCCCGCATGCCGCGACAAGCTCGCCGAAGTCGAGCAATACGACACCGCAGCGACTCTCCGTGGTTCGGCAGCGGTAGGACGATTAGGGTGACGCGAGTATCACCCGCGCAAATCCAAGCTGCCATCCCGAGCCACCATCGCTGAGCCGCTGTGCGGCGGCAGTACCAGCAACCCGCTGACCGACAACGCCACGGCCAGTAGCCGTTGCTCTGCCCACGCCGCCCAGATCGATTATCCTGGCAGCGACGTAGACGTTCGGCCTGAACGTCTTCTCCGGCAGAGACCAATAGCTCGATGACCTCCGCCTGGGCGGATTGAGCCGTCGCCAATGCTGCTTGTGTGGAC